>NZ_CP023018.1:1375913-1729213 GCF_022406875.1 Ectothiorhodosinus mongolicus | reverse complement strand
GTTTTTACGTTAGGCGACTTCGCTGACGGCTGTGCCGTTTTTCTTGCGGTAGTCGTCGATGGCAGCCTTGATCGCGTCTTCGGCTAAGACCGAACAGTGGATCTTCACCGGCGGCAAAGCCAGCTCTTCAGCAATCTGCGTGTTCTTGATGCTGCCGGCTTCGTCCAAGGTCTTACCCTTGACCCACTCAGTCAACAAGCTGGAACTGGCAATCGCCGAACCACAGCCATAGGTCTTGAACTTGGCATCTTCAATCACGCCCGCCTCGCTCACCCGAATCTGCAGCTTCATCACATCACCACAAGCCGGGGCGCCCACCATACCAGTGCCCACGCTCGCATCGTTCTTGTCCATCGCTCCCACATTGCGCGGGTTCTCGTAATGGTCCAACACCTTGTTACTGTATGCCATGTCTTGGTTCTCCTCTTCGGATTTGTGGGGTCTGACCCCAAATGGGGTCAGACCCCGTTTTTGACTGTGGGGTCTGACCCCATTTGGGGGGTTAGTGGGCGACCCACTCTACGGTTTTGAGGTCGATGCCTTCCTGGTGCATCTCCCACAGCGGGGACAGCTCACGCAGCTTCTCAACGGCGCCGCGTACCAAATCAATGGTGTAGTCAATCTCTTCAGCCGTGGTGTAGCGGCCAATGGAGAAGCGAATCGAGCTGTGTGCCAGCTCATCATCACGGCCCAAGGCGCGCAGCACGTATGAGGGCTCAAGACTGGCACTGGTACAGGCCGAGCCCGAGGATACGGCGATATCCTTGAGCGCCATGATCAGGCTCTCGCCTTCGACAAAGTTGAACGAGACGTTCAAAGCACCAGCAACGCGCTGTTCCAAGTCGCCATTGAGGTAGACCTCGTCCATATCCTTAAGGCCATTCCACAGACGATCGCGCAGACTTCTGACGCGCTCCATCTCCGTGCCCATCTCTTCACGGGCAATGCGGAAAGCCTCGCCCATACCAACGATCTGGTGGGTGGCCAAGGTGCCCGAGCGCAAACCGCGCTCATGGCCGCCGCCGTGCATCTGCGCTTCTAGGCGAACGCGGGGCTTTCTACGTACATACAAAGCACCAATGCCTTTGGGGCCATAGGTCTTGTGCGCCGAAAAGCTCATCAGGTCTACCGGCAGCTTCTCAAGATCAATCACCACCTTACCAGTGGACTGCGCCCCATCGACATGAAAGATAATCCCTTTGGAGCGGGTCAAGGTGCCAATGGCGTTGAGATCTTGGATCACGCCGATCTCATTGTTCACATGCATGATCGACACCAAGATCGTGTCATCGCGCAGCGCCGCCTCAAGCTTAGCCAGATCCACCAGACCATTGGGCTCAGGATCCAGGTAGGTCACTTCATAGCCTTCGCGCTCGAGTTGACGGGTAGAGTCCAGTACCGCTTTGTGTTCGGTCTTAACGGTCACAATATGACGGCCCTTCTTATGATAGAAGTGCGCAGCGCCTTTGATCGCCAGGTTATTGGCTTCGGTGGCACCACTGGTCCAAATAATCTCGCGCGGATCCGCGTTCACCAACGCAGCCACCTCTTCACGCGCCTCCTCGACCGCCGCCTCAGACTCCCAGCCAAACTTGTGTGAGCGCGAGGCCGGATTGCCAAATAAACCATCCACCGTCAAATACTCACTCATCTTCCTGGCCACACGCTCGTCCATCGGCGTGGTCGAGGAATAGTCCAAATAAATCGGTAACTTGATACTCATGAATCTCTCCTAAAACTTAAGCAGCGGTGCGACGGAACATCAGGGCATCATCACGGCGCCCCATGCGCGAATCCTGGCGGCGGGCGACTTCCAAGACATCGGGTCGGTTCGCAAATTCTGCCAACGTGATCCCATCCAAGAAACCAAACAGCTGCCGGCTGAGTTCATCCCAGAGTTCATGGGTCAGACAACGCTCGCCTTCCTGGCAGTTGGCCTTGCCACCGCAGCGCGTCATTTCGACGTTTTCGTCCACCGCGTTGATGATCGATGCGATGGTGATCTGGCTGGAGGGTTTGCCCAAACGATAGCCACCACCGGGCCCGCGCACCCCTTCTACCAAGCGATGCCGGCGCAACTTGGCAAACAGCTGCTCTAAATAGGACAGAGAAATCCCTTGGGTCTGTGAAATATCTGCCAGAGTCACCGGACCGATACGGTCGTGGATCGCTAAGTCCAACATGGCAGTCACAGCGTAGCGACTTTTCGTTGACAGTCTCATCCTTTTTCGCCTCGCAAGTATCGTTGGTTTGAATTCCTGATCAAAATGCTCAGGATTTAACCTAGTTCTACAATACCTGATCACTTTGGTCAAGAATTAAGGCAAAAAAAGTTTCGGCTCAGGCGAACCGATGGCCTTGGCGCAGGCAAAACCCCAGCCACTTATAGAGGAAGCGATTCATCCGCCAGCGGGTTTGCATGGCCTGCCAGCCCAGATCGCTGCTGCCCTCATCGGCATTCCAGCGCAGTGGGCCTGTGTCTTTGCCCAAGACCTCGACTTGACGCGCATCGTGGTAGACGCGGATACGCAGATTGGGGCTGCGCCGCTGAGTTTGGCGCTTACCTGCGGTGAATTCATAGGTGAGTAGCAGCGTCGTGGTGTAAGGGCCGCGCTCGAGCACCTGAAAATGCAAATCCATGCCGTCGGCAATGCGCGAAAGCCGTGGCTGTAAATCGTGTCCTAGATCGGGGCAGAGCTGGCGCAAGCGGATATAATTGAGCTCATAGACATCCATCAGCGCAGCGAAACTGCGCGGCATAGGCTCCACATAAGCAGGTTTGCGGGTCTTGAGCAGCATGTCGGAAGCTTAGCACAGGGAGAGACCATGAAAATCGAATCTATCGCCACCAAAACCTTCACCGATCAAAAACCCGGCACCTCTGGCCTGCGCAAAAAAGTGACGGCATTCCGCCAGCCGCACTACCTCGAAAATTTCGTGCAGGCGGTGTTTGATGTGCGACCCGACCTTCAGGGGGGAACCCTAGTACTGGGCGGTGACGGACGCTTCTACAATCGCGAAGCCATCGGCATCATCCTGCGTATGGCGCAGGCCAATGGCGTGGGTCATGTCATCGTCGGTCAGGGCGGCATCCTCTCCACACCGGCAGCTTCTTGCCTGATTCGCAAGTACCGTACCCAGGGTGGGCTGATACTCTCGGCCAGTCACAACCCGGGTGGACCCGATGCTGATTTTGGCATCAAGTTCAATATGCCCAACGGCGGCCCGGCACCCGAGAGCGTCACCGAGGCCATTTATCAGCGCACCCTCGAGCTCGAACACTACCGCATCTGCCCGCCCAGCGGCATCAATATTGACCATCTGGGGGAGCATACTCTGGAAGGCATGAAGCTCACGGTAGTGGATCCGGTAGCGGATTATGCCGAGCTGATGCAAAGCTTATTTGACTTCAAGGCCATGCGCACTTTGCTGGCCAGCGGCCTGTTCAGCATGCGGTTTGATGCGATGCATGCGGTCACGGGGCCTTATGCGCTGCGGATACTTGAAGATCTGCTGGGCGCACCGGAGGGGACGGTAATGCGCGCTGAGCCCCTGGCTGATTTCGGCGGGGTGCACCCCGATCCGAATTTGGTGTACGCCGCCGATCTGGTGGCCGTATTGAATCGCCCCAATGGGCCGGATTTCGGCGCGGCTTCGGATGGCGATGGCGATCGTAATATGATCCTGGGATCGCGTTTTTTCGTCACGCCTTCTGACAGCCTGGCGATCATGGCAGCCAATGCGCATTTGTTGCCGGGTTACCGCCAAGGCATTGCCGGCGTGGCCCGCTCTATGCCCACCAGTTGCGCTGCCGATCGGGTGGCTGAGGCCTTAGGCATTGCTTGTCATGAAACCCCTACCGGCTGGAAATTTTTCGGCAACTTGTTGGACGCGGGCGCGATCACGCTATGTGGTGAGGAGAGCTTTGGCACGGGTTCTGATCATGTGCGCGAAAAAGATGGACTGTGGGCCGTGCTGTTTTGGCTGAATTT
The DNA here is from genome assembly GCF_022406875.1 of Ectothiorhodosinus mongolicus. Taxonomy (NCBI): domain Bacteria; kingdom Pseudomonadati; phylum Pseudomonadota; class Gammaproteobacteria; order Chromatiales; family Ectothiorhodospiraceae; genus Ectothiorhodosinus; species Ectothiorhodosinus mongolicus. Next base: position 1,725,221 of record NZ_CP023018.1, on the reverse strand, counting down.
GTTGGCGGTGCGCCGCCAGTCGGTGGCCGAGATCGTCAAGGAGCATTGGCAGCGCTTTGGCCGAAATTATTACACCCGCCATGACTATGAAGACGTGGACAGCGATGCGGCTGGGGATTTAATGCAGACCCTGCGCGCACGCCTACCTGAGCTGATCGGACAATCCTTTGGGCCATTCACCGTGACAGCTGCGGATGATTTTGCCTATACCGATCCGGTGGATGCTTCGGTGAGCACGGGTCAGGGACTACGCATTCTTTTTGAAGAAGGGGCTCGGCTGATTTTCCGGCTCTCAGGCACCGGCACCAGTGGCGCGACCCTAAGGCTTTATGTGGAACGCTACGAGTCGGATCCCGGGTGTTTACTGGAGGATCCACAAAGCGCGCTGCGGCCCTTACTGGAATTGGCAGAATCACTGGCACAGATCCAACATTACACCCAGCGCAGCCAGCCGGATGTGATCACCTAGGCCTGATATTTGCCCTGAGTTCGATCAAGACTCAGGCTTGCGCGACCCGATCTGACCTGCTATCAATAGTGTTTTGATGCACTGCCACATAACCATAACGATAGCGGAATTTGAGGATGAGTGAACAGCAGGCCAAGCCCGCGGATGCGGACAAAATGCCAGCACAGCCCAAGCAGAATGCGGCTGGGAAGCGCCCTGCCCGCAATCAGCCTCGTGAAATCGGTGGTTTTGACGGCCCGGAACCCACACGCTACGGCGATTGGGAACAGCGCGGCCGTTGCAGTGACTTTTAATCGCCCTTGGGATGAATCCTTCTATGCAAACCGATCATCGTCCGCTGTCACCCCATGCGCAGATCTACAAACCGCATCTGATTATGGTGATGTCCTTTGGACATCGCGCCTCTGGTGTGGTTTTGAGCGTTGCCAGCCTCTTTTTGGTTTATTGGCTGTTGGCTTTAGCCGCTGGTCCTGAGGCCTTTGCCCGGGCCGAAGGCCTATTGCATAGCTGGCTGGGTGGCCTACTGATGTTCTTGGTGTCCGTGTCCTTGTTTTACCACCTTGCCACCGGCGTGCGACATCTGGTCTGGGATACCGGGCGGGGTTATGCGATTGATGCGGTTTATAACAGCTGCAAGATGGTTTTGGTCGCTACCGTGGTCCTCACCGGCCTGTTCTGGCTGGTGGTGCTTTAAGGAGTTTTCCTCATGAGTCTGCAATCCCCTCTCGGCCGCGCGCGCGGTCTGGGTTCTGCGAAAGATGGCACGCATCACTGGTGGGTGATGCGCATCAGTTCGATCGCCATGCTGCCGCTTAGCCTTTGGTTGCTGGTCGGCTTGGGCAGTGTCTCGGGCCAAGGTTATGAGGCCGCTGCGACCTGGGTATCGGCGCCTTGGAACCTAACGTTGATGGTATTGACCATCGCTGTGCTGTTTCACCATGTACAACTGGGTGTGAGCACCATCGTCGAGGACTATGTACACCATGAGGCGATGAAGGTGGCCGGGGTCATCGCGGTGAAATTTTTAACCGTACTGCTGGCCCTAGCCAGCATCATGGCGGTGCTACGCGTCGCCTTTGGGAGCTGATGCATGAAGGGCAATTATCAGATTATTGACCACCACTATGACGTGATCGTCGTGGGTGCCGGTGGTGCTGGCTTACGGGCTACCTTTGGTATGGCCGAGAAGGGTCTGAAAACCGCCTGTGTGAGCAAGGTGTTCCCGACCCGCAGCCACACGGTCGCCGCTCAGGGCGGCATTTCCGCGGCTTTGGGTAATATGGGAGATGACGACTGGCGCTGGCATATGTACGACACCATTAAAGGGTCGGATTGGCTGGGCGACCAAGACGCCATTGAATACATGTGCCGCGAGGCTCCGGCTGCCATTATCGAGCTCGAACACTATGGCGTGCCGTTCTCGCGCACCGAAGAAGGCAAAATTTATCAGCGCCCCTTTGGCGGCATGACCACGCATTTTGGTGAAGGCACAGCGCAGCGTACTTGCGCCGCTGCGGACCGCACGGGGCATGCGATTTTGCATACGCTGTACCAACAGGCCATGAAGCACCAGGCAGAGTTTTTCATCGAGTACTTCGCCACCGACTTAATCATGGATGGCGATACCTGCCGCGGCGTTCTGGCGCTAAACCTATTGGATGGCACGCTGCATCGCTTCTCTTCGCATTTGGTGGTTTTGGCCACCGGCGGTTATGGCCGCAGCTATTTCTCGTGCACCTCGGCCCACACCTGTACTGGCGACGGCATGGGCATGGCTTTGCGCGCTGGCTTGCCGATGCAAGACATGGAATTTGTGCAGTTTCATCCCACCGGCGTCTACGGCGCCGGCTGTTTGATCACCGAGGGTGTGCGCGGCGAGGGTGGCTATCTCACCAATGCCAAGGGTGAGCGCTTCATGGAGCGCTACGCACCCAATGCCAAGGACCTGGCTTCGCGCGACGTGGTGTCGCGTTCGATGACCATCGAAATCAATGAAGGCCGTGGCGTCGGTGCCAAGCAAGACCACATTCATTTGCACTTAGAACATCTGGGTCCTGAAGTCATCCACGAGCGCCTCCCGGGTATCGCTGAGACGGCGCGCGTTTTTGCTGGCGTCGATGTCACCAAAGACCCGATCCCGGTGCTTCCTACGGTGCACTACAACATGGGCGGCGTTCCCACCAATTATCATGGCGAGGTGGTCACACTCAAAGATGGCAACCCCGATCATGTGGTCCCCGGCTTGATGGCGATTGGTGAGGCCGCTTGCGTTTCGGTGCATGGTGCTAACCGCCTGGGCTCCAACTCGCTCTTGGATCTGGTGGTGTTTGGCCGCGCTGCGGCGATTCGCGCGGCTGAGATCGTGAAAGATATTGGTGCTAGCGTGAAGCCTCTGCCTGAGGGCGCCAGTGATGCGGCGTTGGAGCGCCTAGATCGCTTGCGCTATGCCGATGGCGGCAGCAGCACGGCGAGCATCCGTGATGACATGCAACAAACCATGCAGCGCTATGCCGCGGTGTTCCGCACAGGCGACACGCTGCAAAAGGGCTGTGATGAAATGCAGCGGGTTTATGAGCGCTTTGGCGATGTGCGCGTTAATGACCGGTCATTGATCTGGAATTCGGATTTGATCGAAACGCTGGAGCTGGAGAACCTGCTGGGCTGCGCCATCACTACCGTGGAATCGGCGCTGCATCGCCCCGAATCCCGCGGCGCGCATGCGCGTGAAGATTACACAGAGCGTGACGATAAGAAATGGATGAAACACACTTTGTCGTGGATGGATGCCACCGGCAAGGTGCGCTTTGATTACCGCCCCGTGCACATGTACACGCTGAGCGATGATGTGGAACCCATCCCGCCCAAGGCCCGCGTTTACTAATGCGCTGCTTCAAACAGGAACAAGACCATGGCTGAGTTCATACTCCCCATTAAGTCCCGCGTCAAAAAGGGTAAGACCTTTAAAGCCGAGGGTGCGGCCCGCGTTAAACGATTCCTGATTTATCGCTGGGATCCCGATAATGACGACAACCCGCGGGTGGACACCTATGAAGTAGACCTGGATACCTGTGGTCCGATGGTGTTGGATGCCATCATCAAGATCAAAGACGAAATCGATTCGACCCTGTCGTTTCGTCGCTCTTGCCGCGAAGGGATCTGTGGCTCTTGCGCGATGAATATCGATGGTTTGAATACGCTGGCTTGTACCAAAGCCATTGATGACATCCAAGGCGATGTGCGTATCTACCCTCTGCCGCATATGAAGGTGGTCAAGGATCTGATTCCGGACATGACGCATTTCTATGCGCAATATGCGTCGATCAAGCCTTGGATTCGCACCCAGACACCAGCGCCCGATCGCGAGCGGCTGCAGTCGGTGGAAGACCGCGCCAAACTGGACGGCCTTTATGAATGCATTCTTTGCGCCTGCTGCTCCACCAGCTGCCCCAGCTATTGGTGGAATAGCGATCGCTATCTGGGTCCAGCGGTCTTACTGCAGGCCTACCGCTGGATTGTGGATAGCCGTGATGAAGCTACCGGCGAGCGCTTGGATGATTTAGAAGATCCCTTTAAGTTGTATCGTTGTCACACCATCATGAACTGCGCGCATACCTGCCCCAAGGGCTTAAACCCGGCCAAGGCGATCGCGGAAATCAAGAAAAAGATGGTGGCGCGGCGCTAGCGCCATGAGTGAATTATCGCGACTTCGCTGGCGCAGCCGGCGCGGCACCAAAGAGCTGGATCTGATGTTCGAACGCTACCTGGATGCGCAAGCCGGGCATTTGGATACCGAACATGTGGCGCAGCTGGATCGGCTTTTGGATCAGGAGGACGATTGTCTACAACGCTGGTTGTTGTATGGCGAGCCGGTGGAGCGCACCGAGCTGATCGACATCGCAGCAAGGGTGCGTCGTAACTTCACCCCCGACTCAGAAGGTGTTGACCACCTCAGCCACTCCCGGTGAGCGCGAGCGCACTAAGCGCTCGACCACATTTTTCAAATCCAGAGTGGAGCGCGGGCATCCCACACAGGCGCCTTTTAAGCGCACCTTCACCGTGCGGTCCTCCAAGGCCACAAATTCGATGTCGCCACCGTCTTGCATGAGAATCTTGCGGGCCTCGTGTACCGAGGCCTTCACGGTCTCGACATCAATCGGACCATCGGCCGGCACGTCATCTTTTTCGCGGGCCGCTAAGGTTTGCGCACGGTCAAGGCGCAGCGCCAGTTCGGCATCAAGTTCTTCGATGGCATCCAATTCATCCTCACTGTAGACGTGGTCTGGGTTGGGATTCAGCAACGCCTGCAGGGCTTTTTCATCAACAATCATCGCCTTACCTCTTTTGATCTTCGGGCTTGAGTATAGACGAAAGTCTGAGCGCGACACGCAGCCTGCGCAATTCATCCGCAGAGGCCGACCAGGGGCCTAAGACGAGGCGCAACCGGGCGCCACGCCGGAACTGTGCATAAAGCAAAATCAAACTGGGCAAGGCCACCGTATCATAATGCAAATAAAAAGCATGCCAGGGGCCGTGCGGGCGGCGAATCCACCATTGGCCCAAATCATCACAGGCCAAGTGAGCCCAGAGCGAATGCTTTAATTGGATCTCTAACATGGCATGACCTAGGATTGCGCTGGGTTTTGCAGTGAAAAAATGATGACTTAGGTAGACTTTTTATGAGATCGCCTCGTCCATAATGATCTTTTATTTCCTCTTCGGGAGATCGTCATGGACTCAACTGAACTGGCTGCAATCATGAGGGAGTTTCTTATGGATGCGGGACCGATATATATCGTGGTGGGAATCATCGTTGCCTTGGTGTTGGGTTATTGGTACGGCCGCCAGCAGGGCGATGCCGGACGGGTGCGTGAATTAGAAGCCGAGCTGGAAAATCAGCGCAGCAAATCCATGGCCTACCGCTCACAGGTGGACCGACACTTTCAAAGTAGCGCCGAGTTATTCACCAAGATGGCCTACAGCTATCGCGACATGTATGAGCATGTGGTGAAAGGCTATGACCAATTGGGCGCCGGGCCGCAAAACCGCGCGCTGCCGAGCACCGCGGCCAAGCTCTTGGAACTCACCGAGGAAGACAAGCAAAGCGCGATCTCTGGCAAAGCCACCCCGGCGCCGAGCACCCCGCCGACAGCTAAGCCAATACCGACGCAGTCTGCCACGCCCGCGGCTAAGCCAAGCGCCCCTTCGGGAGCAACGGTGCAAAGTTCGCGACCAGCGGCAAGTTCAGCGATGCGCCCTGCCTCCAGCGCCAAGCCTACCCCGAGTTCGCCCGGAACCATCCCCGGCGCCGACAGCGTGGTGAAGTCGCCCGACCAGCCCGATCGTATCCGTATCCGTCCAAACCCGATGGATACCCACAAGAAGTCTTGATTTTGGTGGGAGTCAAAGCGGGTATCGGCGCACACTGATACCCGCTTTCTTTTTGGGTGCATCACCCACTCTCGGGGAACTTTGTTCTAAGATACGGGCTCAATGTTCGGTATCTACCCGTGAGGCAAGCACTGCATGAAACCCGAATGGAAAGATTTCTTACTTCAGGCCGGTGCAGAATTTGACGGCGAGCGCGTCATGCACTTTGGCAACCCTGAGCGCGAAAACAGCGTTGTGGTCACCGGCGATATCCTCTGCGATTTATCGCATCACGGCCTGATCAGCGCCCATGGCGAGGATGCGGAAGCGTTTTTGCAGGGACAATTGAGTCTCGATGTGACCGACATCAGCGAGAGCATCAGTCATTTGGGCAGTTACTGCACCCCCAAGGGCCGCATGCTTGCCGTTTTTCGTATGTTTCGCCGCGGCGAAGCGCTTTATATGCGCCTACCCCGCGAGACCGTTGAGGCCACGCTAAAGCGTCTGTCCATGTTCATTCTACGGGCCAAGGTGACGCTGGAAGATGCGGATGATGCTTTGGTGCGCCTGGGTCTGTCTGGCCCAAATGCTCGAGCCGAGCTGAAAACCGCTTTGGGTATCGACCCACCGGAGGCGACAGATAACGTGGTACGACATGACAGCTATAGCATTATCTGCATTCCTGGCCTGCATGATCGCTTCGAGATTTATGGTGACCTGGAACCCATGACTCAACTGTGGCAGAAATTGAATGTGCGCTGCGCTCCCGTAGGTGCGCCTTATTGGGGACTCTTGGACATCATGGCGGGTATTCCGCAGATTTATCCGCAGACCGCTGAGGCCTTTGTGCCACAAATGGCGAATATGGAATTGCTCGGCGGGGTTAACTTCAATAAGGGCTGTTATCCGGGCCAAGAAGTGGTGGCACGATCGCATTATCTCGGCAAACTCAAGCGGCGCATGTATCGCCTAGCACTGCCCATCGATGACGCGCCTGAACCGAATACGCCGCTGTTTGATGCCAAAAACGACCCAGACCAACCGGCTGGCTTTATTGTTGAAGCCCAACCCCACCCGGATGGGGGACTGCAAGCACTGGCGGTACTCAAGATTGCCAGCGCCGAATCTGGCGATCTTCATTTGGGCAGTGCTGAGGGACCTGCCGCGAGCGTTATGTCGCTACCCTACTCGTTGGAAGCCGCCAAGGCAGGCTAACGCTAAGGAACTCTGATGCGATTCCTGTTTTTTCTATTTGTTGCGATTTTGCTGATGGTTTGGGCGGCTTATTTCAGCCGTGAGAACAACCGCAAGCTGTCTAACACGCTATATGTGATCGCTGCGGTGCTGGGCGTGTTGTTCGTGGGTGGCTTTTTGCGCCTGCTCTAGCGACTGCGACCTTGTAGATGTTTTTTCTGGCGCTTGCGTTTGTATTGTTGGCGCGGGGTCAGGGTGTTGCGCTTGCCTTCATAGGGGTTCTCACCCGTCCGAAACTCAAGGCGAATGGGCGTACCCACCAGCTGCAGTTGTTGGCGAAACCAATTGCTGAGATAGCGTTTATAGCTAGCGGGCAAGGCATCGGTTTGGTTGCCATGAATGACAAATATCGGCGGCTGTTTGCCACCCTGGTGAATATAGCGCAGCTTGATGCGCCGACCTCGAACCAGAGGCGGCTGATGCATGGCTAAAGCTTGATCCAAAAGGCGCATTAGCTCGGGGGTAGAGACTTTGATGCGGGCGGCCTGATAGGCGCGCTCCACTGCGGCAAACAAGTCCCCTACGCCAGTGCCATGCAAAGCCGAGATGAAACGCTTTTCAGCGAAATCTAAAAACGGTAGCTTCAGGTCCAAGTCGGCCTTGACCCGCTCGCGTTGGTCGGGCGATAAGCCATCCCATTTATTAATCGCCACCACCAAGGCCCGGCCCGCATCCATGACCAAGCCCAAGAGGTGCGCGTCTTGTTCGGCGATCCCCTGCTGCGCGTCGAGCAGAAAAATCACCACATCACTCGCATCGATAGCTTGAAGGGTCTTGATGACGGAAAACTTTTCGATGGCATCATGCACGCGGGCCCGGCGGCGCACGCCTGCGGTATCGATCAGGGTGTACTGTTTCTCATCTCGTTGAAATGGCACGAAGATGCTGTCGCGCGTCGTTCCCGGGATGTCACTGGCCAGCACCCGCTGCTCACCGAGGATGCGGTTCATTAAGGTGGATTTACCGGCATTGGGGCGGCCTACAAAGGCAATACGGATGCCTGGCCAGAACGCTTCATGTTCCTGCTCTTCGGCTTCGGAGTCCGGGAGATGTTCCCAGACTCGCCGCATCAGCCCTTGAATCCCCCGGCCATGCGCGGCGGCAATCGGAATAGGCGCACCGATACCCAGGCTGTGGAACTCCGCAGCGGTGGCATCGGGATCCAAGCCATCGGTTTTGTTCAACACCAACAATACTGGCTTACCCATGACCCGCAGGCGAGCGGCAACCGCTTCATCAGCGCCGCTGAGCCCTTCACGGGCATCGACTAAAAACAAGACCACATCGGATTCAGAGACTGCCTGCAGGGTCTGCTGAGCCATCAAGGTATCGAGTGTTTCTGCTTCTCCGCTGAGCCCCCCGGTGTCCACCACCAGATAGGACCGTTCACCCACTTTACCTAGGCCATACTGGCGATCACGGGTGAGCCCAGGACGATCGGCCACTAAGGCATCGCGCGAGCGGGTAAGCTGATTAAACAGCGTGGATTTACCGACATTGGGCCGCCCCACTAGGGCGATGACGGATTTCATATCACGGCAGATCGGGCGCGTTTACCGCCACCAATTGTCCACCCTGGCCATACGCATACACTGTCCCGTCAACTACCCGCATTTCGCCGGCGATGCCGTTACGATCACCCTGCACCCGACCTGACAACGCGCCGTCCTCTGGGGAGAGCCAATGCAGATAACCCTGGTAGTCGCCGACCACGACGTAGCCACCCAAAACCACCGGTACGGTCACACCACGCAGTCGAAGTTGGTCTTGCTGCCACAGCGTAGCGCCATTGCGACGATCCAAGGCCCAGACATGACCAAAGCTATCGGTGGTGAACAACATATCGCCGGCTACCGCCACACCTTGGTAGGAGGACAGATCACGCTGCCACAGCGTGCGGCCATCGGAAACGCTCAAGGCAACCACCTGACCCTGATAGCCAGCGGCATACAAGACTCCATCGGCCAGCACCATGGCCCCATCGACGTCCGCCATGCGCTCCAACTCAGAGCGGCCGCTAGGCGTCGAGATCACCGCTTCCCAAAGGGCGTTGCCGCGGCCTAGACCAAACATCACCAAGCGGCCGTTATCAAAGCCCGCGGCAACCCGCCCCGACAGCATCAAGGGCGTGCCTGAACCACGTAAACTCAAGGCCGGAGTGGTGCGCCCTGCGGTCCAGCCCACTTCTCCGGTGCGCGCATCCAGGGCATGCAAGCGGCCGTCATTGGTGCGCACCACCACGGCCCCTTGGCTCACAGCAGATATCGCCATGACTTCGCTGGACAAACGCCGACGCCAGATCTCCCCACCATCGCTTAGGTTCAAGGCAATGGCCTCACCGAAGCCACTACCAACGATGACCACATCACTGCCGCCATTGACGCCGCCGGTCAGCGGCAGATCCAGGCGGACCTGCCAGAGGCTAGCCCCATCATCACGGGAAAAAGCGCTGACCATGCCGCGTGCATCTGCCACCACGATCTGGGCATCCGTCACATAGGGTGAGAGCCGCAAAAACTGACCTCCCGTACCCGCTCCAGCGCTACGATTCCAAGCCACCCGCGGCTGGACCTCGGCTTCAAAGGCCGGCAGCGGCGCCGGTGGTTCAGCCGTATCGCGGGTAAATATGCCTCCACACGCACTGAGGCTGGCGGCGATCAACAGCAGGAAAATGGATCTCAACAAGGAGATTGGACGTTGGCTATGGTGTGTCATCAAACTGGCCCAGGGCATCGTGTTTCATTTGCAAATAGTCGCTGACGCCGGCTGCCGAAGCAATGGCCCGCTCATACGCAGCCCTTGCAGCCGACAAATCACCCAACTGGCGATGCGCATCACCACGCATCTCATCGGCTATTGAGGCGAATGCAGCGGGCAAATCCGCGGACAGAATCTCGAGCGTGCCCTGCGGGTTCTCACTCGCTAACTGTATCTGCGCCAGGCGAACGCGCGCTAGAGCCTGCTGTTCAGGGTAACGGCTGTTGAGCATCACCGTCTCGAGATGATCCTCGGCGCGCGCCAGATCATCCTCGCCCACCGCCAGAGCCGCTAATTCCAGATGCGCCAGCATGGCATAAGGTGTGCGACGGTAATCGGCGATCAACAATTCGGCCTGAGCTCTAGCCAGCTCAGGCTGGCGCACGGCAGCCACCTGCAGGCTGTGATAGATATCCGATGCCTGAGTCGCGGTACGCTCTTGGTGTCCGTCCCAGAAGCGCCAGCCAAGCACTGCGCTAAGGCCCAGAACCAGGCCAAGGATGATGGCGAGTGAGTTTTCCTTCCACCATCGCTTGATCTGTTCGATGGTTTCTTCGTCTGTGTTGGCCATGCGGCCTTCTCCTAATCGGGTCGCTTGTCGTGCAGCGGCAAAGCCAGCTGTTCAGCCAAGTATTCTGCCACGTTTGCGCTGGGCATTGCGCGCTGATTGGCACTCAAATCGCGTAAGGGTTTCAATGCCACCTCGGCTTTTTCTGCTTCGGCATCACCGATGATCAGCGCATAGTGCGCACCACTGCGATCTGCTCGGCGCAGCTGGGCTTTAAACTGCCCACCGCCGCAGTTCATCTGTAGACGTAGCTGTGGCAGACGATCACGCAAGTGCTCTGCCAATAATTGCCCCTGCTGTTCGGCGGCAGCGCCCACCAAAACCAAATAAGCATGCACCTCCGGCTCGGCCGGTTGTGCCCCTGATTCTTCCAGTAGGGCGATGAGGCGCTCCATGCCCATGGCAAAACCGGCTGCCGGGGTGGCTTGCCCGCCCAATTGTTGGACCAGACCATCATAGCGGCCGCCGGCGCAGACCGTGCCTTGGGCGCCCAAGGCGTCGGTGATCCATTCAAAGACGGTGCGGGAGTAATAATCAAGGCCTCGCACCAAGCGCGGGTTGACCACGAATGCCACGTCTGCGGCACTCAAGCGTTGTTGCAGGTTCTCGAAATGTTCCGCCGACTCGGTATCCAGATAGTCCAAAAGACTGGGCGCGGATTGAATCACCGGCCGTAGCGCCGGATTTTTACTGTCCAAAATGCGCAGGGGATTGGTGTCTAAGCGTTCCAGAGATTCGGCATCCAAGACCTCTTGATGCTCTTTGAGATGCGCTACCAGCGCCTGGCGGTAGTTCTGTCGTGCCTCAGGCGTGCCCAAGCTATTAATCTCCAAGCGCAGATCTTTGAGGCCCAAAGCCCGCCACAGCCGCGCGGTCATCAAGATCAGCTCGGCATCGACATCGGGACCAACCATGCCGAACGCTTCGACACCGATTTGATGGAACTGCCGGTAGCGGCCTTTTTGCGGCCGTTCGTGGCGAAACATCGGGCCGGCATACCAGAGCCGCTGTTGCTGATTATGCAAGAGGCCATTTTCGATGCCGGCACGCACGCAGACTGCGGTGCCTTCAGGGCGCAGGGTTAGTTGATCGCCGTTGCGGTCTTCAAAGGTGTACATCTCTTTGGAGACGATGTCCGTGACCTCACCGATGGAGCGCGCGAATAACTCGGTTTGCTCAACAATGGGGAAGCGGATTTCCGCGTATCCGTAGGCGGAAAGAACAGCTCGGGTCTGGGATTCTAGCCACTGCCACAGCGGGGTTTGGGCAGGCAGAATATCGTGCATGCCACGAATGGATTTAATGTGTTTACTCATCGAGATGGTTTTTGGTTACAGCTTAATCGCCTAAGGTCAGGCGTAGTGTATTATCCCCACGCGCACTTGTCGCGGTCTCGATGATTTCACCATTCAATCGCAAGTCCACACCCGGCGCATTGCCGAGAAAAATCTGTACGGGGCTGGAAACCTCGATGTTCCGTTCCGAGCCGGCAGTCAGCAGATCGTAAATCTGTCTTTGACCCTCTCCGTCGACGACCTCAATCCAAGAACTCTCTTCCAAAAATAACTGAATGCGCACCATGGCAGCGGACGGCTCTGTCACCCTCGCCCGTGGTGAATTCTGTTGCGGTGTTGCTGATATTGGCGCGCTTGCCAGAATTTCCGGGGTTGAAGAAGGGGCGCTTTGCGGCGTCTCTACCCCAGCCACAACGGCCTCTTCAGCGGGAGGGGTACTCGAGGTGGGCTCAGAAGCGGCTGCCTCAGGCAGGGGGGATGTTTCAGGCTCCGGAGTGACAGGCTGAGTACCGGTAGTCCGAGCTACCGGCGGTGCGTTCGAGGTTTCTCGGGTGACATCGGGCCCCACTGACGAATTGGCGGGAGGCAATAGCATGCTGCCTTCGATGGCGGTACCCGCTGGGGGTTGCCGATCGACGTACCATATTGCGGTAAAACCCACCAGCACTACAGCGACGGCACTCCAAAGAACCGGCGGAGACTTCCAACGAGATTGCCGCCGCATGAGCGCCGGAGGATGTGCTTCTTCTTCGCCCATCATGGAGCGTTCAGGCATCCTTTCTAGGGGCTTTTGCATGACCGCTGGGAACAAGGCGTCATAGGCTTCCAGCATCTGCCGCGGGTTTGTTTCTAAGACCTTACCCGCGCCGCGCAGATACCCTTTAATGTAGGGCGTGGCGGGCAAGGAGTCGAACTGATCGTTTTCCAGCGCCTGAATGACAGCGGTTTTCAACAGTAGACGTGAGGCCAAATCGCTTTGGCTCAGGCCCTTGGCGTCACGTGCGGCCTTGAGAAGCGCCCCTGGTGACGCGCTCACTCCCTGAGCGAGCTCGCTGGTTCCTGCTTCATCGATTTGCTCAGTGGCCATAATCGGTTTCCAAACGGCTTAATTCCTGCAGTGCGGGCCGATAGTCATCACGCAGCTTCAGCGCCTCACCAAAATAACTTCTCGCCCGCTCGATGTCACCGGTTTCCCGTGCGCAAATGCCCGCATTGGTCCATAACATCTCAGGCGTAGCGTACGCCGTGTCATTCAATCCTAACTGAAACATGGCCTCTGCCTGGGCGAATTCGCCCTGTCGACACAGAAATGTACCATATATATTAAGTATTTTTCCGTCGCCTTGTGCAAGCCCATAGGCTTTTTTTAGGTTCTCGCTGGCCAAAACCAGCTGGCCATGTTCTTCTTGGATGAGGCCGCTGACGGCCCAGATCAGCGGTTGTTGCGGATCTAAACGCTGCGCTTCGTCGAGGCGCATTTGCGCTTCTTGACTATCACCGACACTCCACGCGTGCAGGGCGATTTGTGCTTGTAAGTGCGCGGCCCGTTGCGCATTGGCCGCGGATGTGAGCGAGTTTTGCGCGCAGCCGCCTAAGGCAAGCGCGCCGACGAGAACCCAGGCAAAGCGATGCGCCATTAAGAGGCGGCGACAACACCCACAGATTCAATGCGCGCATAGCGCATGGCACGGCGAGTGCGGTCAGCGACTCGGCCCACCAGCTGGCCACAGGCCGCATCGATATCATCACCCCGTGGGCGACGCGTCACGGTAATCAGTCCAGCGCGAGTCAGAATCTGACGGAAGGTGTTGATCCGCTCTTGAGAAGAGCGCTGATAGGGCGCTCCGGGAAACGGATTAAAGGGAATGAGGTTTACTTTGCAGGGAATATCCGAGAGGATTTTCGCCAGCGCTCTTGCCTGCTCGGGCGAGTCGTTGACGCCATCAAGCATCACATATTCCATGGTGATGCGGTCATGGTGGCCGCCGGCGCCGGCATAGCGGCGACAGGCATCCAGCAAGACTTGCAAAGGGTATTTGCGGTTGATGGGCACCAGTTCATTACGTAATTCATCATCCGGTGCATGTAGACTCAGCGCCAGCGACACTGGCAAGCGTTCTCTGAGCTCATCAATGGCCGGTACAATGCCCGAGGTACTCAGGGTGACACGGCGACGGCTCAAGCCATACGCATTGTCTTCGAGCATCAGCGACATGGCATCCACCACGGGTTCGAAATTCAGCAATGGCTCGCCCATGCCCATCATCACGACATTGCTGACCACACGACTTTTTCCCTCTTCAGGCTGCAGCACTTGGCGCGCGACGTGTAATTGGCCAATGATTTCCGCGCTGCTGAGGTTACGGTTAAAGCCTTGGCGCGCTGTGGAACAGAAACTACAGTCCAAAGCACAGCCTACCTGAGAAGAGACACATAACGTGCCACGACCATCCTCGGGGATGAAGACGGTTTCGATACAATTGCCGTCTTCCAGGCGCAACAACCACTTACGCGTGCCGTCTTTGGCATTTTGTTCCAGCGCGATTTCGGGTACGTCGATACAGGCTTGTTCAGTGAGCATCGCACGTGCGGCTTTGGACAAGTCGGTCATCGCATCGAAATCGGTGACGCCGCGCTGATGTACCCATTTGAGTACCTGCACGGCGCGAAAAGGCTTTTCACCGCGCGCGACAAACCAGGCCGTGAGCGCTTCACGACTCATGCCCAGTAAGTTATCGCGCGGGTGATGACTCATGTTTAGCCTCGGGCGCAGACTTCTTCAGGCTTGAAAAAGTAAGCGATTTCTTCGCGGGCGGTGTCGGGACCGTCGGAGCCATGCACGGCATTGGCATCAATGCTGTCCGCGAAATCTGCACGGATCGTGCCTGCTGCGGCTTCCTTGGGGTTGGTGGCACCCATCAGCTCGCGGTTGCGGGCAATGGCATTCTCGCCTTCCAAGACTTGGACCACCACTGGGCCGGAAATCATGAAGTCGACGAGGTCTTTGAAGAAGGGGCGCTCGCGGTGCACGGCGTAAAAACCCTCGGCTTGTTCACGGCTGAGCTGCATCATGCGGGCGGCGACAATGCGCAAGCCGCCTTTTTCGAAGCGGCTATAGATCTCGCCGATGACATTTTTAGCCACCGCGTCGGGCTTAATGATGGAAAGGGTGCGTTCAACAGCCATGCAATACTCCAAGTGTGTGTGTTTCAATCATAGCCCAGCCACGCGGCAAAAAGCCGGTGGCCGGATAAGCGGCGTAGTTTAATGGTTTCAGCGGACGGGGAATAGAGCACCCCAATCTGGCTCTGGCCTACTGGCGCTCTTCCATCCAAGCCAATTGAATGGCCTCGAGAATTCGTTCACCGCTGCGATCGGGCGCATCATCAAATTCCGGCAGCGCCATCACCCATTCACGCAGCTCCACAAAATTAATGCTGCGCGGATCGACGTCGGGATGTTCTTCGTCCAGCGCGATGGCGATTTCTAGGCTATCGACCCATTTCAGTCCCATGATGGCGTCCTCTTAGTGATGTTCCGAGACCTGATTGATGGTGTATTTGGGGATTTCCACCACCAGATCGGTATCCGTGACCACTGCTTGGCAGGACAGGCGTGAATCCGGCTCTAGGCCCCAAGCTTTGTCCAGCAAGTCCTCTTCGGTCTCGGTGGGATGCTCCAGTGACTCAAAACCCTCACGCACATACACGTGACAGGTGGTACAGGCACAGGATTTCTCGCAAGCATGTTCGATATCGATGTGGTGGGCCAAGGCAGCGTCACACACGGTGGTACCAGGCTCAACGTCGATCACCGCACCCTCAGGGCACATCTCTTCGTGGGGGAGAAAAATGATTTTTGGCATAGCGGGTTTATCACTCCAAGGGTTAATCGAATTCTTCAACGCGGCGTCCGGACATCGCCTGACTGATGCTGCTGTTCATGCGTCGAGCCACAAAAGCCTCACTCTCACTCTCGACAGCCTTGATCGCTGCTTCGATGGCCAGATGATCATCACCGCTGGCCACTTGTGCGAGATGATTCCGGGCCTGCTCGATCGCCGCATGTTCCTCATTAGAGAGCAGACGGCCATCCGCTTTGAGCGCTGAGCGTAAGGCTTCGAGCACGCGTTCTGCCTCGACTTGTTGTTCACGCAGACGGCGCAACTGCATATCGTCGAGAGCATGACTGCGGGAATCGGTGAGCATGGTCTCGATTTCCGCATCGGTGAGCCCATAAGACGGCTTGACCTCAATGCTGGACTGCACACCACTGACGATTTCTTGGGCGGTGACATTCAACAGGCCATCGGCATCGACTTGATAGGTGACCCGCACGCGCGCGGCACCGGCGACCATCGGCGGAATACCGGATAGCGTGAACCGGGCCAATGAGCGGTTATGGTCGACCAAATCGCGTTCGCCCTGCACGATGTGCAGTGCCATGGCATTTTGCCCATCTTTGAAGGTGGTGAACTCCTGGGCGCGGGCTACGGGGATGGTCGTGTTGCGCGGAATAATGTGTTCCACCAAGCCGCCCATGGTCTCCATGCCTAAGGACAGGGGGATGACATCCAACAACAGCATCTCATCGCCGGGCTTGTTGCCGGCCAGTATGTCGGCTTGCAAGCTGGCGCCGATGGCGACCACCTTATCCGGGTCGATATCAATCCTGGGTGCGCGCTCGAAGAACTCGGCCACACGCTCACGCACCCGCGGCACGCGCGTCGATCCACCGACCATGACCACGTCGATGACTTCTTCGCGATCGATCCCGGCATCACGCAGGGCACGCCGACAGGTGGCTAGGGTTTTACTGATCAACGGGTCCAGCAGCTCATGCAGCTGGGTTAAGCCTAGCGTGTCTTGGTAGACGCTGCCGTCATCCAAGGCCAGTTGCCATGGGGCTTCATCGACATCGCTTAATCGCTCTTTGAGAGCACAGGCTTCGAGCATCAGTTGGCGCATACGCTGGTGGCCTGTGTCGGCATCAAGGCCTGCCTGCTGCATCATCCAGCTGGCTATGGCTCGATCAAAATCATCGCCGCCCAAGGCGCTATCACCGCCGGTGGCCAGGACTTCGAACACGCCCTTGTTGAGGCGCAAGATCGACACGTCAAAGGTGCCACCGCCGAGGTCGTAGACGGCAATCACGCCTTCCTGCCCTTGATCCAGCCCATAGGCAATGGCGGCAGCCGTCGGCTCATTCAATAAGCGGTAAACGTTTAGGCCAGCGATGCGGGCGGCGTCTTTGGTGGCTTGGCGCTGTGCGTCATCGAAGTAGGCTGGCACGGTGATCACGCCACCGGCGAGCTCGCCGCCCAATGCCTCTTCGGCGCGTGCCTTGAGCGATTGAAGAATTTCTGCGGAAATTTCCACTGGGGTGAGATCGCCCGCGCGGGTTTGTAGGCGCGGCATTCCGCCCTCATCGGCGGCAAAGGCATAAGGTACATGACCGGCTACGGTTTTAAGGTCAGCGATGCCCCGCCCCATCAGGCGTTTGATTGAAGCGATGGTGTTGAGCGGGTCGGTGGCGGCTGAGGTTTTGGCTTCATGGCCGACGATGACGTCGCCATTGGGGGCAAAATGCACCACCGAAGGCACCAGGGATCGGCCGTTCTCATCCGCTAGGCAGTCAGCCATGCCGCTGCGTACGCTGGCTACCAGTGAATTGGTCGTGCCCAAATCAATGCCCACAGCCAGACGGTGCTGGTGTGGCGCTGTGGACAATCCCGGTTCAGAAATCTGGAGTAAAGACATTTTTCGCTCTAGCTCATGAGTGAGTCATCGATGACTTCCGCCTGATGCGCCAATTGCTCGCGCAGCCTTTCAAAAAATCGAATTTGTAGCACCCGTTCGCGGGCCTCATCCCACGCCTGTTGTTCCCAGGCGGCAACGAAACCATCCAACAGTCCGCGGTAACGGTTTTTGATGTCCTTTTCGAGCTGTTCTAATGCCTGAACGGGGTCGGCTGCTTGGGGCAATTCGTCGAGGGCTTCGCGCAGCGCCATTTGATCCATGAGGAATTCCATATCGTGGGTCGTGTCTTTTTCGTCATCAATCTCTACGCCCGCTAGCGACAACAAATAGCGCGCGCGCCGTCCTTCATCTTTGAGCGTCGCGTAGGCCTCATTCACATGCGTCGCGCCCTGCACGGCTAGGCGCCGCTGGTCATCCGCTGCACTGGCAAAGCGGTCCGGATGCAGTTCGGACTGAAGCTGGCGATAGGCCGTTGCAAGCGCGGCCTGATCGACCGCGAATTGTTCGGGCAGCCCGAACAGCGCGAAATAACTGCGCGAGAAGTCCAACTGCGAACTCATATCCCGAAACTTTCACCACAGCCGCAGCGTGATTTTTCGTTCGGGTTATTGAACTTAAAACCTTCGTTTAAGCCTTCCTTGGTGTAATCCAGTTCAGTGCCATCGAGGTACACCAAGCTGCGCGGATTGATGATCAGCTTAACGCCCTTGTCCTCGAACACTGTGTCGCCTTCTTCAAGCTCGTCGGCGAATTCCATGACGTAGGCCATACCCGAGCAGCCTGTGGTGCGTACACCCAGACGCAAGCCAATCCCTTTGCCGCGCTCATCCAAGAAGGTGCGGACGCGGTTCGCAGCAGTTTCGGTCATTGCTATTGCCATGATGCCTCCTTTGGAAGACTGGGTAAAAACGGGGACAGACCCCTTTTTTAGGGGTACGACCCCGAATGGGGTCGTACCCCGTTGGTTGGGGGTCAGACCCCAAATGGGGTCTGACCCCATTTTTACGTTAGGCGACTTCGCTGACGGCTGTGCCGTTTTTCTTGCGGTAGTCGTCGATGGCAGCCTTGATCGCGTCTTCGGCTAAGACCGAACAGTGGATCTTCACCGGCGGCAAAGCCAGCTCTTCAGCAATCTGCGTGTTCTTGATGCTGCCGGCTTCGTCCAAGGTCTTACCCTTGACCCACTCAGTCAGCAAGCTGGAACTGGCAATCGCCGAACCACAGCCATAGGTCTTGAACTTGGCATCTTCAATCACGCCCGCCTCGCTCACCCGAATCTGCAGCTTCATCACATCACCACAAGCCGGGGCGCCCACCATACCAGTGCCCACGCTCGCATCGTTCTTGTCCATCGCTCCCACATTGCGCGGGTTCTCGTAATGGTCCAACACCTTGTTACTGTATGCCATGTCTTGGTTCTCCTCTTCGGGTTTGTGGGGTCGTACCCCATTTGTGCGTTTTTGGTGGGGTCTGACCCCATTTGGGGGGTTAGTGGGCGACCCACTCTACGGTTTTGAGGTCGATGCCTTCCTGGTGCATCTCCCACAGCGGGGACAGCTCACGCAGCTTCTCGACGGCGCCGCGTACCAGATCAATGGTGTAGTCAATCTCTTCAGCCGTGGTGTAGCGGCCAATGGAGAAGCGAATCGAGCTGTGTGCCAGCTCATCATCACGGCCCAAGGCGCGCAGCACGTATGAGGGCTCAAGACTGGCACTGGTACAGGCCGAGCCCGAGGATACGGCGATATCCTTGAGCGCCATGATCAGGCTCTCGCCTTCGACAAAGTTGAACGAGACGTTCAAAGCACCAGCAACGCGCTGTTCCAAGTCGCCATTGAGGTAGACCTCGTCCATATCCTTAAGGCCATTCCACAGACGATCGCGCAGACTTCTGACGCGCTCCATCTCCGTGCCCATCTCTTCACGGGCAATGCGGAAAGCCTCGCCCATACCAACGATCTGGTGGGTGGCCAAGGTGCCCGAGCGCAAACCGCGCTCATGGCCGCCGCCGTGCATCTGCGCTTCTAGGCGAACGCGGGGCTTTCTACGTACATACAAAGCACCAATGCCTTTGGGGCCATAGGTCTTGTGCGCCGAAAAGCTCATCAGGTCTACCGGCAGCTTCTCAAGATCAATCACCACCTTACCGGTGGACTGCGCCCCATCGACATGAAAGATAATCCCTTTGGAGCGGGTCAAGGTGCCAATGGCGTTCAGGTCTTGGATCACGCCGATCTCATTGTTCACATGCATGATCGACACCAAGATCGTGTCATCGCGCAGCGCCGCCTCAAGCTTAGCCAGATCCACCAGACCATTGGGCTCAGGATCCAGGTAGGTCACTTCATAGCCTTCGCGCTCGAGTTGGCGCGTGGAGTCCAACACCGCTTTGTGTTC
Source organism: Ectothiorhodosinus mongolicus (assembly GCF_022406875.1). NCBI lineage: Bacteria > Pseudomonadati > Pseudomonadota > Gammaproteobacteria > Chromatiales > Ectothiorhodospiraceae > Ectothiorhodosinus > Ectothiorhodosinus mongolicus. Next base: position 1,705,355 of record NZ_CP023018.1, on the reverse strand, counting down.
GGTCTTAACGGTCACAATATGACGGCCCTTCTTATGGTAGAAGTGCGCAGCGCCTTTGATCGCCAGGTTGTTGGCTTCGGTGGCACCACTGGTCCAAATAATCTCGCGCGGATCCGCGTTCACCAACGCAGCCACCTCTTCACGCGCCTCCTCGACCGCCGCCTCAGACTCCCAGCCAAACTTGTGTGAGCGCGAGGCCGGATTGCCAAACAATCCATCCACCGTCAAATACTCACTCATCTTCTTGGCCACACGCTCGTCCATCGGCGTGGTCGAGGAATAGTCCAAATAAATCGGTAACTTGATACTCACTGGTGTCTCCTGATCCTGAATAGGGCTTAATGCTGAATTTATGTTCGCTTAGGGCTGTTTCAATGGGTCATTAAGGACCCACCGCGACCGCGACGAAAACTGACGACTTCTTCGACGCGACGGCGCTGACGTTCAGCGACTTCTTGAACTCCGCTGCTTTTCATCACGTCTTCGAGAGTGATATTCGCTAAAAAGGTGTGGATGCGGTCACTTAAGTCACTCCAGAGTTCATGGGTGAGACAACGCTCTTCGTTCTGGCAGTCCTCAGCACCGCCACAACGGCGTGTATCCAATTTTTCATCAACGGCTGAAATGACATCGGCGATAGCTAGCTCGGCCGGCGGACGACTCAGGGTGTAGCCGCCCCCAGGACCACGCGTACTCGACACCAAACCCTGTTTGCGAAGGCGAGCAAATAACTGCTCTAGGTAGGACAGTGAGATGCACTGCCGCGTAGAAATATCTGCCAAGGAGATCGGACCCTGATCATTATGAATGGCCAGATCCAGCATGGCGGTTACCGCGTAGCGACCTTTTGTGGTCAGTCTCATGACGCTAACTCCCTAAAATTTGTCTGGGTATTGTAACAATTTCCGATCAAAATAGTCAAGAATTATCCGTGCCGGTGCCGGGGTTTTGCCGAGGCTGATTGGCCAGCCCCAAGTCTCCCAATTCCTCAGCCGCCAACTCGTGAATCGTCGTGTCATCCACTTGCGCCCCTAAGGTTTTGAGCGCGTGGCTGTTTTCATCCATGCGATGATCCAGCGTATGCAAATGATCGAGGATGCGATTAATCGCCAGCGCCACGGGATCGGGCATGTTTTCGGTCGTGCCATAGGCATTAAAACTGCCGGCGGCACCTGGCGCATCCAGCCCGGCAGCCTCGCCCCCCTCGAGCGCGGTAATACGCCCGGGAATGCCGACTACGGTGGCGCCAGCGGGGATGTCCTTGAGCACCACGGCATTGGAGCCGACGCGGGCATTATTGCCAATGTGTAAGGGCCCGAGGATTTTCGCACCGGCGCCAACCACGACGTTATTACCCAATGTGGGATGACGCTTGCCCTTCTCCCAACTGGTGCCGCCTAAAGTCACGCCATGATAGAGCGTGCAGTCATCGCCAATCTGCGCGGTCTCGCCAATCACCACACCCATGCCATGATCGATAAAAAACCGCCGGCCAATCGTGGCGCCAGGATGAATCTCGATACCGGTGAGCCAGCGGCTGAAATAGGCCAACAAACGCGCCACCCACCGCAACCCCATGCCCCATAAGGCATGTGCCAAACGATGCAGGATGAGCGCGTGCACCCCAGGATAAGTCGTTACCACCTCAAAGCGGTGGCGCGCCGCGGGGTCGCGATCAAAAACGCAGCGAATATCTTCTCGCAATCGCTCGAACATCAGATTGAATTCCGTCTTCTACTCTGGCCAGTGCTTGGCATTGTACTACCGCGATAGCCAACGAGACGAATTCACCTAGCGGGATTGTTGTATGGCGGTGAGCATGCCGCGCAAAATAGCTACTTCATTGGCGCTTAATCGGGTTCGGGAGAACAGGCGCCGCAGCCGACGCATCAAGTGCCGAGGGTTCTCAGTATCGAGAAAATCCAGATCGATGAGCACCCGCTGGAGATGCTCGTAAAAGCGCTCGACATCTTCCTGTCGCGCCCAAGCCTCACCCAAAGGTAGGTCCAGCTCCAATGGTGGTAGCGGCGAATTGGCCAGCGCCGCCAAGCGCAGTTCATAAGCCATGACCTGCAAAGCTGCGGCGATGTTCAGCGAGCTATAAGCCGGATCTGTGGGGATGGTCACCAAGGCCTGGCAGGCGTCCATTTCTTCATTGGTCAGACCGATGCGCTCCTGCCCGAACAGCAAGGCCACGGGTCCTTCAGCCGTGGCGGCAATCAGCTGTTCAGCGGCTTCGCGCGGAGTCAGCTGTGGCCAGCGCAAGCTGCGTTGACGCGCACTGCAGCCAAACACCCGATGGCACTCAGCGACTGCGGCATCCAATGTGTCACTAACCACGGCTTGCGCCAGTAAATCGTCCGCCCCCGATGCCCTAGCGGTGGCATCAGCATGCGGGAAATGTACGGGTGCCACCAAACGCAAATCGCTCAAGCCCATATTCTTCATGGCGCGTGCGGTGGCACCGATATTGCCCGGATGGGTGGTGTTTAACAGCACCATGCGCACCGAGCCCAAAGCCCGAGCCGCTTCTAAAGTGCTTGCGTCTTGTGTATCGTTCGCCATCTTAAGTTTGCCTGTTTTCGGAAATCTTGCATGCATCCGTATCTCAACACCGCCATTAAAGCCGCGCGCGCCGCCGGATCCATTATCGCCCGCAGCGCCAATCGACTCGATATGGTAAGCGTGCAACAAAAAGACGCCAATGACTTTGTCACCCAAGTCGACCAGGCCGCCGAAGAAGAAATCATTCGCATCTTGCGCCGCGCCTATCCGGATCATGGGTTTTTGGCGGAGGAAAGCGGGGCCAGTGACTCTGAGAGTGAATTCACCTGGGTTATCGATCCGCTGGATGGCACGACCAATTTTATTCACGGCATCCCGCAATACGCCGTATCGATTGCGCTTAAGCAGGGCAAGCGTCTTGAGCAGGCGGTGATCTACGATCCGATCAAAGAAGAACTGTTCACCGCCAGCCGTGGCGGCGGCGCGATGCTCAATAACCGTCGCATTCGCGTCAGCGACCGCAAAGATCTCAATGGGGTATTGCTGGGCACCGGCATTCCGTTTCGCGCCCATCATGATCTGGATTTCTTTATTGAGGCCTTACGCGCGCTGTTGCCAGGCACTGCGGGGGTGCGCCGTGCCGGGGCTGCTTCTTTAGATTTGGCCTATGTGGCCTGTGGACGTCTGGATGGCTTTTGGGAAAGCGATCTCAATCAATGGGACATCGCTGCTGGCGCCTTAATCGTACAAGAGGCCGGTGGCTTGGTGGGCGATTTAAGTGGCGGCGAACGCTTCTTGGAGAGTGGCAACATCGTTGCCGCCAGCCCGAAAGTCTTCAAGGGCATGTTGCAGCGACTGCATCCGCTGATTAACAAGACCGCCTGATCTCGGGAGCCAAACCCGCCGCAAACGCCTGAGTGCGCGGAAATAAGCCCGCCGCACTAAGGCAGGCTGTCGAACTCTTCGCCTTCTTTCTTCACCGGCAGCAAGACTTTGCGGTCGACACCCAGCATCAAGGCCGCCGCTGCCGCCACGTAGATCGATGAGTAGGTACCGACGATCACGCCGATGATCAGCGCTAGGGCGAAGTTTTGAATCACCGCGCCGCCTAGAAAATACAAACACAGCAACACCAACAAGGTCGTGGCACTGGTGACGATGGTGCGTGCCAAAACCTGATTCACCGACTTATTCATGACCGTCTCAGCGGCGTCTTTGCGCAGCTTGCGGAAGTTCTCGCGAATGCGGTCATAGACCACAATGGTGTCGTTCAACGAGTAGCCGATCACCGCCAAAATGGCTGCCAGCACTGCCAAATCAAACTCCAACCAAAGCGCCGAGAAAATGCCCAAAGTGATAACCACGTCATGCACCAAAGCCGCTACCGAACCCAAAGAAAAGCGCCATTCAAAGCGCAAGGCCACATAGATCAAAATACCAAACAGCGCATAGATCATGGCCAGACCGCCTTTTTCGCGCAGCTCTTCGCCCACCTGGGGACCGACAAATTCGACACGGCGCAGTTCCACGCCCTCAGGACCGCCAGAACGCAACACACGCAACACACCCTCGGATAGATCAGCGGTATTTTGACCCTCACGCGGCGCTAAACGAATCAACACATCGCGGGAAGTACCGAAGTATTGCACCGTAGCGCGGCCGTAACCGCCCTCTTCCAATTGGTCGCGGACCTCTTCTAAAGCCACTGGCTCGGGATAACCCACTTCCACCAAAGTACCGCCGGTGAAGTCGATGCCAAAGTTCAGCCCGCGAAAGATCAGAAACAACACCGAGGCCAGCAGTAATAGGCCTGAGATCACCATCGCGATGCGACGCTGACCCAGGAAGTTGATATTGGCATTGGCAAAGTTCAGTTGCATGGGACTTGCCTCAAATCGCCAGTTTCTGCAGACGCCGGCGGCGCCCGTAGATCAGGTTAATCATACCGCGGGTCACCACGAGCGCGGTGAACATGGACACGAGAATGCCAATCGACAAGGTGATGGCAAAGCCTTTGATGGGCCCGGTACCAAATAGGAACAGCACCAAAGCCGCGATCAAGGTCGTGATGTTGGCATCCACAATGGTGGAGAGCGCGTTCGCATAGCCTCCTTGAATCGCTGCCTGGGGTGAATTCCCATTGCGCAGCTCTTCACGAATACGCTCAAAAATCAGCACGTTGGCATCCACCGCCATACCCACGGTCAAGACGATACCGGCAATACCCGGCAGGGTGAGCGTCGCTTGCAACAACGAGAGAATGGCGATGATCAACACCAGATTCAGCGCCAAGGCGACATTGGCAACCACTCCGAAGATTCGGTAATAAATCGCCATAAACAACAAGACCAAAATAAAGCCGATCACCACGGAGTTAAAGCCGCGTTCGATGTTATCGCGACCAAGACTGGGACCCACCGTGCGTTCCTCAATAATACTCATGGGCGCGGCCAACGCCCCGGCACGCAGCAGCAAGGCCAGATTGCGGGCTTCACGGGTGCTGTCCAATCCCGTGATCTGAAAACGCCGACCCAATTGATCCTGAATACGGGCGACGTTAATCACCTCTTCCGTGCGCGTGGTTTGGCGCACCATTTCGCCATCACGCTCCACGGTTTCGGTGGCGGTTTCGATGAACACCGTGCCCATGAGGCGCCCGATATTCTCACCGGTGACGCGGCTAAAAATACGCGCCCCTTGAGCATCTAGATTGATAAAGACCGCGGGGCCACCCGAGTCTTGGGCAATACCGGAGGTGGCGTCATTGATGTAATCACCGGTGAGCATGACGCGCCGCTGCAGCAATACCGGCGAGCCATCGCGCTCGAAATACAACCGCGAGTTGGCGGGCACGCGCCCGGTCGCTTGGGCTTCGAAGGGATCATTGCCCTCATCGACCAACCGAAACTCCAAGGTTGCCGTGGCACCCAAAATCTCTTTGGCGCGAGCGGTATCCTGAACACCGGGGAGTTGCACGACGATACGGTTCTCCCCTTGCTGTTGAATCACCGGTTCGGCCACACCCAATTCATCGACGCGGTTGCGCAGGGTGGTGATGTTTTGCTGCACCGCTAGGCGCCGCTGAATATCCATTTGGTCGCGACTGATGTTAGCGACAATCAAATAAACCGGTCCGGCCTGACGCGTGGCAAAATCCAGATCACCGCGGTATTCGCGACGCACCACATTCAAGGCCTCATCACGCCGCTGCGCATCATCAAAGCGAGCCAACACTGTTTGACCATCGCGCTCGATCGTTAGATAGCGGGTGGTTTCCTCACGCAAAATCGTACGGAACTCACTGGCGTAGCGCTCAGCGATATTATCGCCCACGGCATCCATATCGACTTCCATAAGAAAGTGGACGCCGCCCCGCAAATCCAGACCCAAGGCCATGGGCCGGGCATTGATCGCTGCTAGCCAACCGGGCGTTGCCGGCGCTAGATTCAGGCCAATGGATAAATCCCCCATGGCGGTGCGCAAGATATCGGCGGCGCGCAGCTGTTCGTCGGTGGTTTCAAAGCGCACCTGAAACTGGGCGCCATCAAACTCATAGGCCTTGGCTTCGACGCCACGGCCCTCGAGAATGCCGCGAATCTGCAACTGCGTATCGGCATCCACCACTTCGGCAATGGGATGCGCCACTTGCACCACCGGGTCCTCGGGGTACAGATTCGGCAAGGCATACAGCAGGCCGAAGACGACCGCTGCGATAATCAGCAGATATTTCCAGGCAGGATAACGATTCATTACGGCGCTTTAGATGTCCTTCATCGTGCCCTTGGGCAGCACGGTGGCCACAGACTGACGCTGGACGCCCACTTGCAAACCCTCAGAGATTTCCACCTTGATGAAGTTCTCATGCACTTGTGTGACCTTACCCACCAAACCGCCATTGGTGACGATTTCATCACCCTTGGACAGGGCATCGACCATGGACTTGTGCTCTTTGGCGCGCTTGCTCTGCGGACGAATGATGAGGAAGTACATAATCGCGAAGAAGATCACAATCATGATCAAAAATTCGATGAAACCGCCGCCGGCGGCGCCGCCTTGCTGAGCATAGGCGTCAGAAATCAGAAAGTTCATGCCAGCCTCCGTGAGAAAAGCGGGCATTATGGCATAGACGGCGGCGTTTGCGCGCGCTTGGCGTAGAAGCTTTTCACCCAATCCTCAAAGCGCTGTTCGGTGATTGCCGCGCGGATTTCCCGCATCAACTGCTGGTAATAATAAAGGTTATGAATTGTCGCCAGACGGCTGGCGAGAATTTCATTGCAGCGATCCAGGTGTTTCAAATAAGCGCGGGAGTAATGGCGGCAGGTATAGCATCCACAGTCCTTGTCTATCGGCGCTGTATCTTCGCGAAAGCGTGCGTTGCGAATTCTCATAACACCGGTACTCGTATACAAAAATCCGTTGCGAGCATTGCGCGTGGGAATCACGCAATCAAACATATCCACGCCGCGGCGCACAGCCTCAACGATATCCTCAGGACGTCCCACCCCCATGAGATAGCGGGGCGCCTGGGCTGGCATATGCGGCATCAGCGCATCCAACACGAGATGCCTTTCGTCTTCGGGTTCACCCACCGACAGACCGCCAATGGCGTAGCCATCAAAGCCGATCTGGGTGAGTCCCTGCAACGACTCGCGCCGCAAATCCTCGTACATGCCGCCCTGAACAATGCCAAACAGGGCCGACGGGTTATCACCATGAGCGGTCTTCGAGCGCTCGGCCCAGCGCAGGGAAAGCTGCATGGACTCGCGCGCCTCTCCATGAGTGGCCGGATAGGGCGTGCATTCATCGAAGATCATCACGATATCGGATCCCAAATCACGCTGTACCTGCATCGACAACTCGGGCGTGAGCATGATCGGTGAGCCGTCCACAGGCGATCGAAACTTGGCGCCTTCTTCGGTTAACTTGCGGAGATCTTGCAGAGAAAAGACTTGAAAACCACCAGAATCAGTCAAAATGGGGCCTTGCCAATGCATGAAGTCATGCAAGTCGCCATGGGCTTTAATCACTTCCGTACCGGGGCGCAGCATGAGATGAAAGGTATTGCCCAAGATGATTTGCGCGCCGAGGTCTTGGAGCTCCTCGGGCGTCATGCCTTTGACCGTACCGTAGGTCCCCACCGGCATAAAGGCGGGGGTATCCACCACGCCGCGAGCGAATTGCAGCTGGCCGCGCCGCGCCGCGCCATCTTGGGTTTGAAGATTAAATTTCATGCTGTGGTGTCGCTGATTTGTGTGGGGTAAGCCACATAGCATCCCCGTAACTGAAAAACCGATAGCGCTGCGCTACCGCATGCGCATAAGCCGCCAGTACCTGCTCACGCCCCGCAAAAGCGCTGACTAACATGAGGAGCGTGGATTCCGGTAAATGAAAATTGGTGAGCAGCGCATCGACCACCTGGAAACGATAGCCGGGGGTGATGAATAACTGGGTTTCGCCTTCAAAGGCCATGATCTCACCGCTTTGCGCTGCCGTTTCAAGGCTGCGCACGCTGGTGGTTCCCACGGCCACCACTCTATTGCCGCGGGCCTTGCAGGCACGCACTTGCGCACACACGGACTCGGTGACACGCAGCCACTCGCTGTGCATCACATGCTGGGCAATATCGGTGACGCGCACCGGCTGGAAGGTTCCGGCGCCGACATGCAGGGTCACCTCTGCAACTTCAACACCCTGGTTCTTAACCGCCTGCATGAGCGCATCATCAAAATGTAATCCCGCTGTAGGTGCGGCAATCGCACCCGGCTCTTTGGCATATACCGTCTGATAACGCTGGCGATCGGCGGGTGCATCATCGCGCGCGATATAAGGCGGCAAAGGCATGTGCCCATGGGTATCGAGCAAATCTAGCACCGAGTCCTTAAAGCACAGCGCAAAAAGGTCGCCCTCGCGACCGGTGACTTCTGCCTCGATCACGTCCTCCAACAGCAGCTGGGTGCCGGCGGCTGGCGACTTACTGGCACGTACATGAGCCAATGCCTCAAAAGGCCCCAGCAGGCGCTCAACCAGGACTTCGACCCGCCCACCACTGGCTTGTTTAACGCCATGCAGCCGCGCTGGGATGACCGAGGTGTTGTTGACGACCAAGAGGTCCCCGGCGTTAAGCAGCCGCGGCAGATCGCGGATATGGCGATCGGCTAGCGCGCCGTCCTCACCCTCTAGGCACAGTAGCCGCGAGTCACCGCGCTTTTCCGGTGGATGCTGGGCGATCAGCTCCGCCGGTAGGTCATAAACAAAATCACTGAGCTGCATGGGGATGGATCAGTGCTCAGCCTCATTGAGGTCGGCTTGGATATCGCGGTCAAAACCTTGGGTCAGATAATCCAATGTCATCGGCAGGCCTAATTGAATATTCGGCATATGCTGCAAGGAGACGCGGATGCCATGCGGCTTACAGGTCAGTAAATGACCGCCGCGCTGGCAATCTTCAGTGAGAAAATGCAGGTGATAGCCGGGCACGGCCACTGAACTGAGAAAATCCGGCGTCCAAAACCCCACCATGGTGCCGCGGACGTTCTCGAACTCGAACTCGGGTTGCTCTCGCGTGACTTCCACCAGCGGCTTGTAGGCGTCTTGACGGGGCACCGATCGGGTGCGCACATAGTCAAAATGACCCTCGAGGCGAATGGCATAGAGCATATTTTTAGAGGGCACCATACGATCCAAGATATCGATGAGCTGGGCATAATCCAGCGGCTGATCGAGATCCTCAAAACTATAGGGACGGAAAAAAGTCACACAGGCGAACGGCGTGCGCGCCTCATCGGGCACATCATGAGATAGGCCATCGGCTCGCAGTTGATAGACCCGCCCATCGACGACCACCATCTCACCATCCAGATCATTGAAGGTGCCGATGCCAAAATCACCTTGCTCGAGGATATCGCGCACCAGGGTGTCCTCACGATACAAACCCTCGACCAGCGCATTCACGGGCGCCGAGATGTACAAGCTGGAACCCTTGCGACTCATGAGCTTTTAGAACCAGCCAAGGCGGTTAGCGCCTGTTGTCTATCGGCGTGCACATCCATAATGCCCATAAAGCCGCTCATCTCGAATATCTCTTGAATCGGCGGAATCAGACTGCAAATAGCCAGATTCAAGTGTTGCTGCCGGGCGGCCTTGGCAGCCAGCAGTAAGATGCGAAGCCCAGCACTGGAGAGGAAACTGACCTCGGCAAAGTCCAATACCAAAGGACTCTGTGAATCACCAGCGAAACACTCTTTCAGGGCCTGATCTAACTGAGGCGAGGTGCTGCTGTCGACGCGGCCACTGATGTGTACCACCCGCGCGCCTGACTCTTCGTTGATTGAAATATCCATGCATGCTCCGAACTCGGGTTACCCGACGCCACCTGCCTTCCGGGCGAGCCCTTAAAAGGCATGGGAGCAGTTTACCCGAAAAACTCGCTTTACGTGCTTGGACTCCCGCAACGTAGGCGCTATACTTGCCGGCCCCATTCAAGCCGGGATGGCGGAACTGGTAGACGCGCCGGACTCAAAATCCGGTTCCCGCGAGGGAGTGCGAGTTCGATTCTCGCTCCCGGCACCATCTTCACCGATCGCTATGGTGTGAGACATGCGTACTGCGCTGATCCAGCAACAAAACAGCGATGATATTCACGCTAATCTGGATAAAACTCTGAAAGCCATCGATCGCGCTGCTGAGCAAGAAGTGCGCTTGGTGGTGTTGCAGGAATTGCATACCGGCCCGTATTTTTGTCAGACCGAGGATCCGCATATTTTCGATCTGGCCGAGCCGATTCCGGGCCCGACTACAGAAATTCTTTCCAAGAAAGCATTGCAGCATGGCATTGTCATTGTCGCCTCGCTTTTTGAGCGGCGCGCACCGGGGCTTTATCACAATACAGCGGTGGTTTTAGAGAGTGACGGCAGCATCGCCGGGATTTATCGCAAGATGCACATCCCGGACGATCCGGGCTATTACGAGAAGTTTTACTTTACGCCCGGAGACTTAGGATTCCAGCCCATCCAAACCAGTATCGGCCGCCTGGGCGTCTTGGTGTGTTGGGATCAGTGGTTTCCCGAAGCGGCGCGCTTGATGGCGATGGCGGGCGCGGAGCTGCTGATTTATCCCACGGCCATCGGCTGGGACCCCAGCGATACCGACGTGGAACAGCAACGTCAGCGTGAGGCCTGGATCACCGTGCAACGCGGTCATGCCATTGCCAATGGTCTGCATACTTTGGTGTGTAATCGCGTGGGCTTTGAAGCCGATCCTTCCGACAGCAGCGGCGGGAGCCTGTTTTGGGGCAGTAGCTTTGTGTGTGGACCGCAAGGCGAAATGCTGGCGCAAGCGCCCAGTGATGACGAGGCCATTATCGTCACCGACATCTCCTTGGCGCGCAGCGAACAAGTGCGCCGTATTTGGCCGTTCTTGCGCGATCGGCGCATTGATGCTTATAGCGACTTAAACCAACGCTATCTGGATGCGCGCCAGGACACCTGATGATATAGATCAAACCACCCACCTGATCAGAGGGTGTTAATATTAAGGCTTACTCATTATTCGCAGGAGCCGTTGCCATGAATGCTAATGTTGGTGGTACTGATCGCTTAATTCGCATTGTTGTCGGCCTGGGCTTGATCTCCCTGGTGTTTATCGGCCCGCAAACCAACTGGGGTTGGCTGGGATTAATCCCTATTGCCACCGGCTTTATTCGCTTTTGCCCGGCATATACCCTGTTTAATTTCAGCACCACCGAAAAGGAGTAAGCCTGCTGTGGGTGGGCCCGTAATCGCATGACGTCATCGCCAGCACCGGGGTCCGCCGGTTTTCTAGCCGCAGCGCAGCAGCTGCAGTCTGCCCAAGGGGTTTGTGTCTTCATCACGGATGGGGCACAAGCCGCGGAGCGGCTCAGAGATGCGCTGCGGTTTTTTCTGAATGATCCCCAGTTACCGGTGCTCTCGCTGCCCGACTGGGAAACCCTACCCTATGATGTGTTCTCGCCTCATGAGGACATCATTTCGCAGCGCCTAAAAACCCTGTATGCGCTGCCTGAGCTTAAGCGCGGCGCACTGGTGCTGCCTATCAGCACTGCTTTACTGCGCCTGCCGCCACGCAGCTGGTTGGCCAGTGAATGTTTAAACCTCAGCGTTGGCGAGCGTTTAGACCGCGACACCTTGCTGGCGCAATTCACCGCCGCTGGCTATCAAAGCGTCTCGCAGGTGCAAGCGCATGGCGAGTTCGCGGTGCGCGGTGCGTTATTGGATGTCTGGCCCATGGGCAGCGAACAGCCACTGCGCATCGATCTTCTCGATGATGAAATCGAAACCATTCGCTTGTTCGATCCGCAAACTCAGCGATCGCTGAGTCATATAGAGGCCGTTCGGCTTCTGCCTGCACATGAGTTCCCACTCAATGAAGCCAGTATCAAACGCTTTCGTGCCAATTACCGAGATCAGCTGGCTGGCGACCCTAATGTCAGCGTGATTTATCGCGAGGTCAGCCAGGGCCAAGCCCCTTCTGGCATCGAGTATTATCTGCCGCTGTTTTTCGAGCAGGTAGAGACCCTGTTTGACCACTTGCCGGCAAACCTGGAGATCTACGAAATCGGTGATGTCGGTAGCGCCGCCAAGCAGTTTTACGAGCAGTTAGAAGCACGCTACGAGCAGCGTCGCTATGATCCGGAGCGACCGCTGTTGCCGCCTGAGGCTTTGTATCTAAACCCAGGGGATTATCAAAACCGCGCTAAGGCCCAGCGTGGCCGCCTGATGGGCAAGAAATCCAAGGCCCTGCCTGAGGTGCAATTACAGGGTCGCGATGCGCAGTCGGCAGCCGGCTTGAGGGATTTTCTCAACACCCTCAAAGGTCGCTGCCTGCTTTTGGCTGAGACCGCCGGACGTCGTGAGGTATTGCTGGATACCCTGCGCGAACAAGAACTGCGGCCGCAAGTTTTCGAGCATTGGGCGGACTTTATCGCCAGCGATGCCTCTCTGGGTCTTTGTATCGGGCCTTTAGAAAGCGGCTTTCATCTGCCCGAGAAAGAACTGGCCGTGATCACCGAGGCGGAACTGTTCGGGCAGAAAGCACGGCAGGAGCGACGCCAGAAAAAACCCACACGCGATGCCGATGCGATTGTGCGCAATCTCACGGATTTACATCCCAGCGCCCCGGTGGTTCATGAAGAACATGGCGTGGGACGTTATCTGGGCTTGAATACCCTGAGTACCGGCGGCCAGGTCACGGAATACTTGATGTTGGAATACGCCGGCGGTGACAAACTGTATGTGCCGGTGAGCGCTTTACATCTCATTAGCCGCTATACCGGGTCTGATCCCGAACATGCGCCGCTGCATAAACTGGGCAGCGAGCAATGGAGCAAAGCACGGCGCAAAGCCGCGGAAAAAGCCCATGATGTGGCCGCCGAGTTATTGGAAATTCATGCCCGACGCGCGGCGCGCCAAGGTCATGCCCATGCCCTCAGCGAACACGACTACCAGGCCTTTACCGAAGCTTTCCCGTTTGAAGAGACGCCGGATCAAGCCGAAGCGATTCGCGCTGTCATTGCCGACATGCAAAGTACACAGCCCATGGATCGCGTGGTCTGCGGAGATGTGGGCTTTGGCAAAACTGAGGTGGCGATGCGCGCCGCCTTTGTCGCGGTGCAAGGCGGCAGTCAGGTGGCGGTCTTGGTGCCCACCACGCTACTGGCGCAGCAACATGAACAGAATTTCCGCGATCGCTTTGCCGATTGGCCGGTGCGCATTGAGTCCTTATCGCGTTTTGGTAGCGCCAAAGAACAAAAAGTCGTGATGCAGGGCTTGGCTGAGGGCAAGGTGGATATCGTCATCGGCACCCATAAGCTCATACAGGGCATGCTTGAGTTTAAAAACTTAGGCTTGGTGATCATCGATGAAGAGCAGCGCTTTGGTGTGCGCCATAAGGAAAAACTCAAGGCATTGCGCGCCGAAGTGGACTTATTGACCTTAACCGCTACACCCATCCCACGGACGCTGAACATGGCCTTGGCGGGTCTGCGCGATTTATCGATTATCGCCACGCCGCCGGGTGAGCGCCTGGCCATCAAAACCTTTGTTTCGCAAGACAGTGATGCCTTGGTGCAGGAGGCTTGCTGGCGCGAGATGCGCCGCGGCGGGCAAGTCTATTTTCTGCACAATGAAGTGCAAAGCATTGAGCGGCGTGCCCGGCAGTTGGCCGAGCTCATGCCTGAGGCACGTATTGGGATTGCCCACGGACAAATGCGCGAGAAGGACCTGGAGCGGGTGATGCTGGATTTTTATCACCGACGCTTCAATATCCTTGTATGTACCACCATTATCGAGTCCGGTATTGATGTGCCTACGGCCAATACCATTATTATGGATCGCGCCGATAAGCTGGGCCTGTCGCAGCTGCATCAGCTGCGCGGTCGCGTTGGCCGCAGTCATCACCGCGCTTATGCTTATTTACTGACGCCACACCCCTCGGCCATGACCAAAGATGCGGTCAAACGTCTGGAGGCGATTGAGTCTTTAGGTGAGCTCGGCGTGGGCTTTACCTTGGCTAGCCATGATTTAGAGATTCGCGGCGCCGGTGAGCTTTTGGGTGAAGAGCAAAGCGGACAAATCCAAGAAGTGGGCTTTAGCCTGTATAACGATTTATTGGAGCGAGCCGTTAAGGCGCTACAAAGCGGTCAACTGCCTGATCTTTCGCGTATGGGCAGTGACAGTACCGAGGTTGAGCTCGGCCTACCCGCCCTACTTCCGGAAGATTACGTTCCCGATGTGCACGTACGCTTGATTCTTTATAAGCGTATCTCGGCTTGTGTCGATGAAGATGGCCTGCGCGAGCTGGAGGTGGAGTTGATTGATCGCTTTGGCCTGCTGCCGCCTCCCGCTAAACATCTCATGGCTTCAGCGCGCCTGCGCCAGCAGCTAGCGCCCTTGGGGGTGCGTAAGCTGGAAATGGGCGCTGCGGGAGGCCGGCTGATTTTCCAAGACCAGCCCCCGGTGGATGCACAAAGCGTCATTCAGCTATTACAGACAGCGCCGACGCGCTATGCCCTCGATGGCCCCACCAAGCTGCGCTTCACCCAGCCCCTGCCGGATCTTGATAAGCGTATTCAGGCGGTTGCGGATATGTTGAGCATCCTGCGCCCTGAACCCGAGCGCAAAGCCGCTTAAGAACCGCGTTTTCGCACCTCATTACTCATCAAAATACCCAACCATCGGGTATCGCGATGGGCTTCGAGCGCAAGCTTGGCAATCATGGTCAGCGGGATCGACAAAAGCATCCCCACAGGACCGAAAATAAAGCCCCAAAGCAGCAAAGAGACTAATACCACTAGAGGGGAAAGTCCCAGACCGCTGCCCATAAATCGCGGCTCTAGGACATTACCGACCAACAGATTGACAGCCCCATAAAGCCCTATCACCAGCAATACTTGACTAGGCTCTAAGCCCAGCAATGCAATCAGTACCGCTGGCACCGCGGCAATAATCGAACCAATGGTGGGAATAAAATTCAGCAAGCCAGCGAGAATGCCCCAGAGCAAGGCAAAATCCACGCCAATGAAAAACAAGCCCGCACCGACCAATACACCGGTTAACACCGATGCGGCGGTCTTGATCAAAAGATATTGGTAGACCGAGCGTAAAAAGCGGCGGATGCGCACTCGATCTCGGCGTCGCGTCGGGAAAGCGGCCTGAAGTTTCTCGGGCAAGACGCGCTCTTCGAGCAAAAAGAAAATGAAAGCCAGCAGCACCAAAAAGGTACTAGCGGTGAAAGCACCCAGGCCGCCGGCCACGGTACCGGCCAAGCCGGTAATCGTTGCGGGACTAGGGATGGGGATTTCCAACAAAGCCACATCAATGGGCAAGCCTAGCCCATCTAACCAAGCCCGTGCCTCGTCGATCAACTGCGCCAGACGCGCTTGATACATCGGTGCCTGAGTCGCGAGGGACTCAGCGGCATCTTTAAGTGCGAGAAAAAGCAGAAAAAACCCTAAGCCCACCAAGCTAAAAAGAATCAGCACCGCCAATGCACCGGGCACGCGCCTTTGTTGCATCCACACCAGCGGCGGCGCACAAATAATCGCCAAAAACGCCCCCAGCAAGAAAGGCGTAATAATGCCGCTGATGGCCTTAAAGCCGGCAAGGATCACAATGACCGAGGCCACCGCCAGCAAGCCCGAGCGGGTGCTGGAAAAGGCGGGTGCGACGTCTGCAGCGTTTTGAGGAGTGGGTTCGGTCATCACTGGTTTGGCATAAAAAAGGGGACTCTTGCGAGTCCCCAGTCTAACTTCAAGCGGTTGGCTTAAACCAGCACTTAGCTGCCAGCTGAGTTGGCATTAGTTGCCGCGCTGACTTCGCTTTCCGCTTCAGGCTCAATAACCGACGGTTCTTCACCCTCAGGAGCGGGCTCCGGCGCATAAGCCGGGGCTGCTTCTGGTGCGGCGGCATTCATGCCACGCACCTGCACCCGATTCAGCTCAGGATAGTCAGCGAGCATCTGAGCTTGATCCAAGGGCAACTGCAGACCATTGTGGCAGGTCGCACAGTTGGCCTTAGGCGCATCACCCAGTGGGCCCAGCTGGCTGTCCGGATAAACCGGTTGCAGCGGGTTAAGAAAGTCCACATTCAGCGAGCGCACCATCTGGATACCGTGCCAGGCGGTCACGCGCTGCGGCGGGCTGTGTTCCCAAGAGGGGAAGTTATTGGTGTTGTGACAGGTCGTGCAGTTAGCACCCAAGGCCGTCGACATATGAATCATCAGACCGTAGCTCCACTCTGCATCCATGACGTTGGTCGGATTACTGCCTTCCGGCAACATCGTCGTCGGCGTCACCCGGATCTCCCGCGGATTGTCTTCGAAGAAGGCACTGAAGACATCATTGGGTAGCGAGGTGGAGGCAAGGTTCGGACTCGCCAGGTTCTGACCCATACGCAGCGCGGCCAGACCGCCTGCCTGCCTGGGACCCGGATCCTCGAACCAGATGTTCTGCGGCACCGGCTCACCCATATGACAGGTATAACAAGTCACACCGGTATCAGCGACGTGGACATTCCAGTCCGTGTTGATGATTTTCGTCATCTCCAGCATGCGCCGTGACACCACCTTGGTATAGATGTTGTCGTCAGCGAAATTGCCCGTCACGTGACAGTAGTTACAGCCGGCTTCAGGAGACACCCACTCGGTGATGGCATTCATCAGACGGTTGAACTCACCGATACTCAGATCTCCAAGCACCTGCACGTTCTGATAGATGTCACCGGCGCGAGGGCCCGCAGAAGCTGCCGGAGGCTGAACGGCTGGAATGGTCATGTCAGCGCGTTTGCGCTCTTCGAGATAGCGCTTTTGCACCTGTTCCAAACCTAGGCCACGATAGCCCTTCTGGTCAGTTTCGATGCCGATCGGCGGCTCACAACCGCTGATCAAGAGGGCTGAGCCAGCGACTGCAGCAATAAGAACGGATTTTTGCGTCATGGTTTTCATTGGCTCACCCCCTGCATCAGGAGCGGATCAACAACATCAGGATGAACGATCGGATAAGGCGGAGCCACACCATGGTGAATGGCCCACATGTACCAGTTGTCCACCACCGTACCCGTCAACAGAATGCCGATAGCACCCGTGAATGGCACCAACACCGCGAACCACCAGCCCCAGCGGTGAATGGATTCCATTGTGGCATTAAAGCCCATGGTCCAGCGCCAGAAGAGCTGAGCACGCTCCGCGGCCGTACCGCGGTCGGTAATCTGCTCGATTTCACGCTCACCGCCATAACGGCCCAAGGCCAGGATGGTGGCGCCGTGCATAGCAAACAGCAGAGCTGAGCCATACAGGAAAGCGATCGATAAAGCATGGAACGGGTTGTAGTACAAGTTACCGTACTTAAGCGAGAACGCCGTGGTCCAGTCGAGGTGGGGGAAGATGCCAAAAGGCACGGCTTCCGACCAGTCACCCATCAGGATCGGGCGGAAAAAGCCCAAGGTCAGGAACAGGAAGATCGCGGAGGCGAAAGCCCAGGCCACATGCGTACCCATTTTCAGGGCGCGAGCGCGGCGGTACATACGCAACCACCAGAGCAGCAGTGAAGCGGTCAAGAAGAAACCGGCCATCAACCACCAGCCACCTTCGGCCAGCGGCGGGATACCTAGGCCATACTGAGCCTGAGGCGGCTCAAGCGCTAACCAGAAGAGTTGACGGACAAACTGCACCGGATCCCAATTCACCGAAGCCCAGAAGTTGAAGCCGATGATCAGGAAAGCAACCAAACCTGAGAGAATGGCCAGAATCCCCAGATAACCCAGATAAATCGGGCCGACCTGGGCGTTACCGACGCGTCCAAAAAGGTGAACCAGAAAGCCCTTACCGATTCGCTCGTTGGGGTTCTCGATCGGCGGACCGGCTTCCGGAGCCGCCTGCACCTGAACGCGGTTAAAAATATTTTGATACTCAAACATGATCAATTCCTCGCGTTAGGCCCAGATCGGCAATTCAAGCCACCAGTTCCACCATTCCGGCCAGCTGCGTGTCCAGAAGGGACCGCTGATGACGATACACACGGCGCTCCAAAAACCCGCACTGAGTGCCAGGAACAAGCCGAGGCGGTGGATGCCCAGCGCGCCGATGGAGTAACCAATGGCATCGCGGAAAAAGGTGTCTTCATATTCCGGCGTTTTCACGGCCTCACCCTTAGGCGGATTGGTTGCCGACAGGATTAGAGCACCGTGCAATGACAAAGCCAGAGCCGTGGTGAAGAAGAAGGTGATCGCCAGCATATGGGCTGGGTTGTAGTGGAAGTGCAGGAACTGATAACCCGTATTCGACACCCAGTCGAGGTGACTAAAAATGCCGTAGGGGAATCCGTGACCCCATGCACCCAACAAAATTGGGCGAATCACGACGAGGGTGATGTAAGCGAATACCGCCACACCAAAGGCAATGGGAATGTGATAACCCATACCCAGTTTGTTGCTGATTTCTACCTGACGCAGAACCCAGGATCCAAAAGCGCCGATGGCACAGACTGTAATCATCTGCCATAGGCCGCCTTCCATCATAGGCGCTAGAGCCAGACCGTAACTTAAATCCGGTGGAGCGATATTAATCTGCCAGATGTTCCAGGTGGGTCCCATGGCAGCGCCATAGATAATCAGCAAGGTGCCGAGCAGGGCAAAAAATGCCGTCGTTACACCAAAAAAGCCGACATAAAATGGACCGACCCAAAAATCAAATAGATCGCCCCCAATTAGGTTACCGCCGCGAACGCGGTATCGTTTTTCAAAGCTCAGCATGGACATACCAAGAACCTCCGGTCAGAAGGCGTTGGCCGGGTATTCCCGGCCTCAACCCTTACGAACAACGCGCTGGTTTTAAACGCTAATCGGGCTGACCGGGCGATGCTGACTAACGTGTCACACACCACCCGGTAACCCGGGGTAAAGCTCGCTTAGACCAGTGTTGATTCGCCGATCTGAGCCTGCACTGAAGTTTCCACTGCAGACGCGGACGTCATCCAGTTGAAACGATCGGTGCTCAGCAAGATGAAGTGAATCAACAGCGCCAGCACGGCGAGGAAAGAAAACAGAGCAACTAAAGCTCTGCGAGGATCGAACAGCAGCCAAACACGCCACATGTTGAAATCTCCTATAAAAGTAAAAACTTAAAATTCAGACAAAGAATGAAGCAGGCTTAGGGCCTGTTCTTACATACCCCAAGGACGCCACATCCACGCCAGGACGTGAGCCACTGCCGCAACAGCGACGAAGCCCAGCATGCTGGTCATGAAAACACCGTGGAATTCCATGGCTTCGTCTTCATTCAGGCCTGAGAGCGAACCTCTCGTCTCGTCAACCATCTAACTACCCTCCAATTGAGCCTTGATTGGCAAATACCGCGCTGTTTAAGACGCGATTCCGGTTACCACAGCGATATTGCTGCTGTGGCTTACTGACGCGGGCATGGCCGGGAACTTCAGTCATGACCGAATCCGTTACCTGTGCAGTACACAGACGACGGAATCGCCAGCGCCAGACATAACAATACGCGAAGAAATTCCCCTCCATGGAACCTACCCCACAAAGTTGTGTCCTAGGTCAAAACTTCTATGAACATTGGGGTTATTTCGGCCGAGTGGCGGCCGTAAGTGCGCGGCTTACGCTTGGGTTTGTGAGACCCGCTCGAGGGTGACTCGATCCTCACCAGCTTTGCGCGCAGCGCCTTCGATGGTATCTCGCCAGTGCTTAGCCGCCGAGATTTGTGCCACTACGGGATAGCGGGCAACGAGTTGGTCTAAAGCGGCACGCGCGGCCTCATCCCAGGCCAGCTCTTGGTGCTGACGCGAGGGCGTGGCCTCGACCTTATCCAGCTCCGAACCCAGAGGCAGGATATGGAATAACATGTCGAACAGGGCGTTACAGACTTCTTGAAGCAGATAAGTAGCGCCGGCATAGCCCATAAAAGGGGTGCCCGTATGGCGCCGCACAATCGCTCCTGGGAAAGACACAGGGATATACATGGCGCGGCCGCCGATTTCCGATAAATACATGCGCTCGTTATAACTTCCGAACAACACCAAGGGCGTCTTTTCATGAATCGCTTGGCGCACCGCGGCATTATCCGGCTTGGTGCCAGCCGTACGCGAGAAAGCAAAATGACAGGGCATACCCAGGTCTTCTTCCAAAAAGTTGCGAATGCCACGGGCATAAGTGTCTGTAGCGACAATGCCGAAGCTGGCCGTGGTGAAAAAGTCTTGAGTGACTGAGCGCCACAAGTCCCACAACGGCTTGATGGTGGTGTGTTTTTCTTTTTCAATGAAGGGCTGCGGATCCAGTCCCAGCAACTCTCCCAGCGATTCTAAAAACGCGGTGGTGCTGTGCAGGCCCATCGGCGCCTGCAGATAAGGGCGCTCCAAGGTTTCGCATAATTGCCGGCCAAATTCCCGGTACATGCAGACATTAACCTCGGCATCAGCCAGCTTGGGCACATCGGCTAAATGACTGCCCAGCGGGAAGATCATATTCACTTCAGCACCCACCCCTTCGATCAGACGCTGAATTTCGGCCAAATCCGAGGGCATGTTGAAATTGCCATAACAGGGGCCAATGATGTTGACCTTGGGCTTCTCACCCTCTTTGCGGGCTTTGAGCGCGGGTACTTTCTTGCTGCCATACTCGGTCCAAAGCCATTTCAGGGCCCGATCGGCGCATTGCCATTGGTCCTCGTCGATAGTGCGCGGCAAAAAGCGTTGGATATTCGTGCCTTCGGGGGTTACGCCACCGCCAATCATCTCAGCAATCGAACCGGTGACCACCACCGCTGGCAGTTCTGGATCTAGGGCACGATGGGCGCGCCGCATGGCGCCTTCTGTGCCATGTTGACCCAGCTCTTCTTCGCCCAAACCGGTGACCACAATCGGCAGCTCATGCGGCGGCAAAGCATCGGTGTAATGCAGCACCGAAGTGACCGGCAGGTTTTCACAGCCTACCGGGCCATCGATCACCACCTGTAGGCCTTTGATGGCGGTAAACACATAGATGGCGCCCCAGTAGCCCCCGGCGCGATCCAGATCCAGAACCAGCATCAAAGCACCTCGCCGGTAATTGATTTAATGGGGATTGAGCGCCGCTGTTTCTTGCGAAACTCGGGGCGGTCTTGAGGGACTTCTTGCCAAATGCCCGCGCTGGGACCTTGGCCGATGTCGCCAAAAAAGCCTTTCATGCGATCAAAACGCACTTTATTGGCCAGAGCCGCATTGATTACCTGACCGAGTGAGCCGGCGCCGGCTGGGCCCATCAAAGGCCGCGCCGAGATCAAATTGGTGAAATACAGACCGGGCAAGGCGCGCTGTTTGGCTTCTTGCACCACGGGTGTGGTACCGATGGCTAAATCGGGGCCATACTCATCGATGGCAGCGATGTCTTCTTCCAAGGTGGCGCGATAGTTCACGCGCACACCCTTGGCTTCCAACCATTCTCGGTCGACTTGCGACCATGGGGTTTTTGGACAGGCGGTACCGACATAGGGCACATCTGCGCCGCTTTCAATCAACAGACGCGCCACCAAGAGCTCAGAGCCTTCATACCCGGACAAAGTAATTCGCCCCTTGATGGGTACGGCGCTGAGTGCGCCCTTAATCGCCGGCAAAAAGCGGTTTTTGGCCTCGTCAATCTTTTTCGTGGGCACATTGGCCGCTTGACCAATGGCCTCCAGCCAGTGCGCCGTGCCGTCGTAACCCACCGGCGCCGAGCCGACAATAGGACGACCGGCCAATTCCAACTCGCGCACGCACTGGGTATAAAACGGATGAATGGCTGCGGTTACGGCACAATCCAAAGCGCCATAAAGCTCGCGCCATTCACGGGTGGGTACCACCGGCCCATTGGCCAGACCCAAGGGTTCTAGTAAAGCCGCTATGGTCATGGGGTCGGCGGGAAACATCTCACCCAACAGCGTTACCGTGGGTTTGTCTTGGCGTCCTTCGCGTGGCGCTGCCACCGGCCCTTGCTCGGCCTCATGACGGGCGTAGCCGAGCATCGCGCCGGCCAGGACGTCTTTGGCTTCGGCGTGCGTGGGCACCCCAAATCCAGGCACATCGATGCCAATGATGCGCACGCCATTGATTTCCTTAGGCAATAGGCGCAGTGGCACGCCTGAGGCTGATGGCACGCAGAGGTTAATAACCACCACGACATCGTTTTTTTCAGGATCGGCGAGCTGATGCACCGCCTCGCGGATATCTTCAAACAACTTGCCAGTGACCAAGGTCTCTGAGTCGAACGGTACATAGTGCACCGTGCGCCTGGCGCCATAGAAATGTGAGGTGAAGCTTAGGCCATAGACACAGCAGGCTGAGCCTGAGAGCACCGTGGCCGTACGTCGCATGCGCAGTCCGACACGCAGCGAACCAAAGGCCGGGCACATACTTTGCGGGCGATCATGCGGCCCGCTGGCGCAGCCACTCGAGGCAGGCTCAGATGTCGTCATACACCACCTCAAGCGAGGGCTTGCTAACGATCGTGCCGCCATGCATATCCTCAAGACTGGCCGGCAGCAGCACGACATCGCGGCCCACGGCGTCGGCAGAGAACAAGCCCAGCAGGTCGTCTTGGGTTAATGGTGTCGGGTGCAATGGCGGCGCGGTAGCCACGGCTTCAGCCAGCTGTCCAAACAAGGGACCCCATTCGCCATCGGGGCGGCCGATAATCTGATAATTGGCGCTCTTGCGGCGGATGTCTTCATGTGCGGGAATCGAGGCGAGAATGGGGACGCCAGCCGCCTCAGCGAAGGCCGCCGCCTCACCGGTACCATCGTCTTTGTTGATCACCAGTCCAGCGACACCGACATTGCCGCCCAAGCGCCGGAAGTACTCGACGGCGGAGCAGACGTTATTCACTACGTAGAGGGATTGCAGGTCATTGGAGCCGACGACAATGACCTTCTGGCAGAGATCGCGGGCGATTGGCAAACCAAAGCCGCCGCAGACCACATCGCCGAGGAAGTCGAGTAGCACATAGTCAAAGCCCCATTCATGGAAACCGAGTTTCTCCAGGGTTTCGAAACCATGAATAATGCCGCGCCCGCCACAACCACGGCCCACTTCAGGGCCACCCAGCTCCATGGCAAACACGCCATCGCGCTTAAAACAGACATCGCTGATTTTGACGTCTTCACCAGCCGCTTTTTTCGCCGCGGCGGTGTCGATAATGGTGGGGCAAGCCTTGCCGCCGAACAGCAGCGAGGTGGTGTCACTCTTGGGATCGCAACCGATCAACAGCACACGCTTGCCTTGTTGGGCCATCATGTAGGACAGATTGGCAAGGGTGAAACTTTTGCCAATACCGCCCTTACCGTAGATGGCGATAATCTGGGTTTCTTTCTCCGAAGTCTTTTCGGGTATGGCTTCCTGACTCATTGCATATCCCTCCAGTCGAGGATCATCTTCAGGCACTGAGGGTCGCCAAATGCGATGCGATAAGCCTCATCCGCCTGGGCGGCGGGAAAACGGTGGGTAATTAACTGATCCAAGCATAGCCTGTCCGACTCTAAAAGCCCCTTGATTTCGATCAGATCTCCAGCAACCCATTCGGCGGCGCAGCGCAGACGCGCCTCACGCATGAAGGCCGGCGGGAATACAAAGCTCAGCGGCTGACTGTAAAAACCCGCGAGCACGACTTCACCGCCACGACCCAGGCGGGCGATCAAGGTATCGAGAATTTTGGAGTCGCCGCTGACATCGACGATGCAGCGATAATCGCGGCGCGCATCGGCATCGGGATGCACCACCTCGTAACCCATGGCGCCCTTGGCACGTTCGCTGTCCAATTCCCACACGGTCGGCGGCTTACCCACGGCAGCAACAACACGCGCCACTAAGCGACCCAATACGCCATGCCCGACAATCAGATCCGGCAGAGCCTCTGGCGCCAGGGTCTCAGGGGCTTTGCCCTGAAAGACCGCGTGATAAGCCGTGGCCGCCAGCGCCAGCAAAGCGCCCTGCTCTCCTAAATCCTCGCTAATGGGTACGACTTTGGCGCCAGGCACCACCACCTGAGAGGCTGAGCCACCGAACAGTCCGCGCACCTCGCCGTAACAAGAAGCGCCAGGGACGAATACCCTCTCGCCGACCTGTCGCCCGGATTCTGGGCCGGCTTCGAGAATCACGCCGACCGATTCATAGCCT
Organism: Ectothiorhodosinus mongolicus; assembly: GCF_022406875.1. Taxonomy (NCBI): domain Bacteria; kingdom Pseudomonadati; phylum Pseudomonadota; class Gammaproteobacteria; order Chromatiales; family Ectothiorhodospiraceae; genus Ectothiorhodosinus; species Ectothiorhodosinus mongolicus. The sequence continues at coordinate 1,681,183 of NZ_CP023018.1, read as the reverse complement.
GGCACTAAGGGATAGCCCATGCCGGGGAACGGCGGCATCTTGCCGGTCCACAACAGCCGCTCGGTACCGGTGCTGATGCCGGCATAGTGAATATCGACTCGCACATCGGCGGGGCCCGGCTGGTTCAATACCAAGCGGCGCAGGCTCAGTTGTTCGGGTTGTTCAAAAACAACGGCGGTGGCTTCAAGCGACATAGAATTTTTCCATCGGTAAGCGTGACACCCTAGGGTCGGGCGATCATGACCCGGGTGAGTAAGGGTGTGCGGTTGGGCAATAGCTGGATTCGCGAGAATCCGGCTTCGCTGAGCATGGCGCGCAGTTCATCGGCGGTACGCGGCCGGCCCCGGCCCATGGCGTAGAGATAAAACCCAAAATAGGCATCGCCGATGGGCTCGGCCCCTGAGGTACCGGACATGGGCTCAGCCAACAGCAAGGCGCCCTGCTCCGGTAAGACCTGGCGCACGCGGGCCAAGAGCTGGCGAATATCCTCGTCGTTGTGGTCGTGAACCACCCGCACTAGGGAAATTAAATCCGCGCCTTCGGGCAAGGTATCGGTGAAGAAATTGCCGCCATAGGTCTGGATACGATCGGCCAGACCCAGGTGTTGCAGGCGCTCACGGGCGGCTTCAGCCACCGGCGGCAAATCAAAGAGTCGCAGCGAAAGCTGCGAATGGCGGCGCGCCACTGCGGATAAAAATGTGGCGTTACCGCCGCCCAAGTCCATCCAGCACGATACCCCTTCGGGTTTAAAGGCATCAAGAATCTCTTCGGCGACGCGCTCTTGAGAGACCGACATCAACTCGGTGTATTCGCGCACGGCCTCGGGTTTTGTGACGCCCTCACCGCCCCCTGTGGCATAGGCCCAGTAACGATTGAGCTGGGTTTGCGGCGCTTCACCGCGCAGCAGTTTCAGCGGATCGAGCAGATCGGCATAAAGCATTTGGTGATGGCGCACCATGGCAGCAATGCCGGGATTGGCGAGCATTTCTGCGCCTTGGGGGCCGAGCATGTAACAGCCGCGCCCGTCCTCATCCACCAGCCCTAGGGAGACTGCGGCTTTGACCAGCAGGCGCGCTTCAGCCTCGGGCATGGCCAACAGGGGCAAGAGCTGCTCCAGCGTTTTGGGGCCCTCAGCTTTTAAGTGCTCCAGCAACTGGGTTTGCACGCAGGCCTGTAGGATTTGGGCATAGACAAACCCTGCCACCAGGTCAAAGACGCGGCGGGCGCGTCTTTGAGCAATGGGTCGGGTTAAGGGAAAAGCCGCGGCCCAGCGCTGAAAATCCGGGCTACCAAGGATTTGGTTACGCCAAATGAACCACGGGCGGCGCAGCGGCCTGAGAAGTTGTTCTAGGCGAGATCGGACGCTGCTGAGGCTCATGGACGGGTATTCAGGCCGCTTCCTGCGCCAGTTCGCGCGGCAGGAACTGAGCGGCCTGTTTCATCAACAGCTCGCGCAAGGCCTCCTCACCCGGACAGGCGGGCACAGAGGCCATGGCCTCTGCCAAGAGCTCCTTGAGATAGCTCACCGCGCCTTTAATGCCTCTAGCCGCGACCACATTGGGTCGGCCCAAGGCTTCGTCTTGGCCCACCGGCTTGCCCAGATCCTCGGGGTTGGAGACCGCGTCTCTTAGGTCATCGGCCACTTGGAAGGCTTCGCCCAGCTTATCGCCGAGCTCGCGCCAGGGCTCATGTGCCACGCCTGCAGCAGCAGCGCCAGCCATGGTCGCCGCAGCGAACAACGCACCAGTCTTGGCACGCTGATACTGCGCTAAATCGATGTGGTCCTCACACTCCCAGGCTTGGCCGGCGATGATTCCAGAGGGCACGCCGACGCCCTGAGCCAGAATATTCAGCAAAGCCACCAAGCGGGTGGGATGCGCGCTGGCTTCCTGATTCAGCGCATCAAAGGCCGATACGATGAGGGCATCGCCGCCTAAGACCGCAAGGCGTTCACCAAAGGCGGCATGCACCGAGGGCTTGCCGCGGCGCAGCTCTGAGCCATCAAAACACGGCAGATCGTCATGCACTAAGGAAGCGCAATGCATCATTTCAATGGCCACGGCAGCGGCGTCACTGACCTCGGGCGCATCATCGCCGCAGGCGGCGGCCACCGCCAGCACCAATTGTGGGCGCACGCGGGCGCCGCCGGGAAATACCGAATAGCGAATCGCCTCTTGCAGACGCGGCGGTGCCACCGAGGATTCCCCACGCGCCAGAAATTGATCCAACGCGGTTTCGATGCGTTCTTGAACCTTCATGTGCTGGTCTCGCTTACCCATCTTGGGCTTAAATGGCTTATGAGTCGCAGATTAGGCAGAAGGTCAAGAGCCAGTCAAAGACCTGGATCATGAGTTTGGAGAACAGCATTGAGTGCACAACGCATCGTAATTATTGGCGCGGGCATGGGCGGTTTGACCGCCGGCTTGGAGCTGGCCCACCAAGGGCTAGAAGTGCATATCGTTGATAAGGCGGGTGCGCCGGGTGGCAAGCTGCGTGAAGTGGCGGTGGGTGACGCCAAAATCGATGCAGGACCGACGGTGTTCACTATGCGCTGGATCTTTGAGGCTTTGTTTAGCGCTGTGGGGGAGCGTCTTGAGGACCACTTAAGCCTGGCGCCGATGCAGATTTTGGCGCGGCATGCTTGGGATGCTGAGCAGCGACTGGATTTGTATGCGGACATGCAGCGCTCACATGAGGCCATTGCTGCCTTTGCCGGGGGCGCTGAGGCCGATCGTTATGTGGCCTTTTGTCGTCAGGCGCAAAAAACCTATCAGGCTTTGGATACGTCTTTTATGCGCGACAGCCGACCCAGCCTGACGCAGCTGATCAGTCGTGTGACGCGTGAGGATCCGCGCGGCCTGATGCACATCACGCCCTTTGCCAGCTTGTGGCGGGCTTTGGGAAAGTATTTTAAGGATCCGCGTTTGCAGCAGCTGTTTGGGCGTTATGCCACCTATTGTGGGTCTTCGCCTTTTTTGGCGCCGGCGACTTTGATGTTGATTGCGCATGTCGAGCAAGAGGGCGTGTGGATGGTGGATGGCGGCATGGCGCGTATTCCCGAGGCTTTGGCCAAGCTGGCTCAAGCTCGTGGGGCGCGGCTGCACTCGGGCGTGGCTGTTCAAGAGATCTTGGTGAAAGGCGGTCGGGCCTGCGGTGTGCTGCTGGATAATGGCGAGCGTCTGGAGGCCGATGCGGTAATCAGTAATACCGACTATGCGGCGTTAGCCGCCGGGCATTATGGTGCTTCTTTGAGGACTAGCGTGCCGCAGCCTCAACCTGATCAGCGCTCGCTGTCGGCCATTACTTGGACATTAAATACGCGCACCCAGGGTTTTCCGCTGCTGCGCCACAATGTGTTTTTTAATGGCGATTATGCGGCTGAGTTTGAGGCGATTTTTGCGCGCGGCGCGTTGCCTGCGGAGCCCACGATTTATATCTGCGCTCAAGATCGCGCGGATATTGATTCGGATCCGCCTGATGGCTCGGAGCGACTGCTATGCTTGGTCAATGCCCCGGCCCGCGGTGATCAGCGGGCCTTTGATGAATCGGAGGTAAGCCAATGCCGCAGCAGCGCGCAAAAGCTGTTGGCCCGTTGTGGACTGCAGCTGAATCTGGATACGGAGGCTGGGGTGATGACGACGCCGGCGCACTTCGAGCATCTGTTCCCGGCGTCCGGCGGCGGGCTGTATGGTCAAGCCACGCATGGATGGCAAGCGAGCTTCCGCCGACCGGGGGCGCGCAGTCAGATGCCGGGCCTGTATCTGGCGGGGGGCAGCGTGCACCCGGGAGCGGGCGTGCCGATGGCCAGTCTCTCGGGTCGCTTGGCGGCGGCGGCGGTGCTGCAGGACCTGACTTCAGCGAGGCGGTAAATCCCGGCGGCTATTTGTGGTGGTATTTGGATGCGCTGAGCGATGATGGGAGTCGCGGCATTACGCTGATTGCCTTTGTGGGCAGTGTGTTTTCCCCTTATTACGCTTGGCAGCGGCGCCGCGGGCGTGCCGTGCCCGAGCAGCATTGTGCGGTGAATGTGGCGCTGTATGGCAAGGGCGGCAAACGCTGGGCGATGACGGAGCGGGGCCAGAATCGCCTGATGCGCGATGCGGAGCATCTGAATATCGGCCCGAGCAGCCTGCGCTGGGATGGCCGTTCGTTGCATATTGAGGTGAATGAGATCACGGCGCCGATTCCTAGCCGTTTGCGCGGCAGCATCACCTTAACGCCACGGGCATTGACCACGGATAGCTATGACTTAGATGCTTTGGGCAGGCACCAATGGCGGCCGATTGCGCCGGCGGCGGATGTGCAGGTCGATTTATCCAGCCCCGATTTGCATTGGCGGGGGCGCGGCTATTTCGACAGTAACATCGGCAGTGAGCCGCTGGAGGCGGGGTTTACTTATTGGGACTGGTCGCGCGCCATGATGCCCAATGACGATACGGTGATTTTGTATGAATCGCTGCGGCGCGATGACAGTCAGGGCTTGCTGGCCTTGCGTTATGACGCTCAGGGACGCTGCACTCCGATCGAGGCGCCTGCGCCGCAGGCCCTTCCCCCCGGGCGCATCTGGCGAGCCCCACGCGGCACCCGCGGCGATGTTCATAGCGTCGAGATCGTCGAAACGCTCGAGGATACGCCCTTCTATACGCGCTCGCTGCTCAAGCAGAGAATCCATGGCGAGCCCGCCCTCGCCTTCCACGAGAGCCTCAGCCTCACTCGCTTCGCTCACCCCATCGTGCAGCTGATGCTGCCCTTCCGCATGCCGCGCTTCTAAAAAAGGGGTCTGTCCCCATTTTTACTAAAAAGGGGTCTGTCCCCATTTTTATTTTTTTTGGTCGAGGCGCTGGAAGAGGTTGTGCAGCCACATGATGCGGTGCTCGACGCGGCCCATGGCCAGCGCCGTGGGGCGGATGCTGGGGCTGCTGGGTTTTTGGTCTTGCACGGCGCGCACTAGGAAGCGATTGGCGGCAGAGGGGGCTTCGCCCAACATGCGGCCCATGATGCGCAGCTGCTCGCGATTGAAGCGGCGCATCATGCGGGTCAGCGCCATCACCTTGCGTGAGGGCGGCACCACGGCTCGGCGACTCACCGAGTCATAGCCATTGCGCTCAACCTCGCGGCCGATCTCGGAGTAAAGCACCATCGCCGCCGTAATGCCGGGACGATAAGCCGGAGGCAGGGTTTGAATCCCTACCGCGCCGCGCTCATAGAGTCGGTGGGCTTCCTGTAACAGCCGTTTTATCACCGAGCCCAACTCCGGCGTAAAGACTGGATTGGCCAAAAACGCATCTGGATCGATACCGGCTTCCTGCATCCAGTTCAAAGGCAGATACAAACGCCCCCGATGGGCATCTTCGCCCACATCGCGAGCGATATTGGTGAGTTGCATGGCCACGCCCATATCACAGGCTCGCGCCAGCGAATCGGGACTGCGCACGCCCATCAGCAAGGTCATCATCGCCCCCACCGTCCCCGCCACGCGCGCGGCATAGTCTTCCAGTTCCTCACCCGTGGCATACATGCGCCCACCGGTATCCCACTCAAAGCCTTCCAAAAGCGCTTGGGGCAAGGCGCGCGGAATCTCGAAACGTTGCACCACTCGCATCAAAGCGCGATCGGCGGCGCTATTTTCAGGCTCCCCGGCATAAATGGCATCCAGCCGTGCCTGCATGCGCTGCAGACCATCCCCTTCAGGATCTTCATCAATCGCGTCATCGGCTAGACGGCAAAACGCATAAAGCGCGGTGGCCGGCTCAGAGAGCTGGCGCGGCAAAAACAATGATGCGGCATAGAACGAGCGCGAACCATCACACAGCAGCGAGCGACACTCGGCCAGATCTTTGGCGCGGGTATAAGGCAGTTTGGCGGGTGGGAAACGGTTCATGCACCCTGCCTAAAGACTTGCGGATCGGGGACCACACTGTCTAATACGCGAGCCGATGAAATCACACCCGGCAAGCCTGCGCCTGGATGTGTTCCGGCGCCTACCAGATAGAGATTCTCGACTTCTTCGCTTTGGTTATGCGGACGGAACCAAGCGCTTTGCGTCAAAATCGGCTCCATACCAAACGCTGCGCCCTGATAAGACGAGAGCTCATTTTCGAAATACTGAGGGGTGATCAGGCGCGAGCTGATCACCTGATTCTCCAGATCCGGCAGGATGTGCTTGGACAAATGCTGTTCAATGCGCTGGCGATAAGGCTCGGCCTGCTGCGCCCAGTCGATACCGCTTTGTTGGTGCGGCACGGGCGATAACACATAAAACGTGTCACAACCCGGAGGCGCCAGCGAGGGATCGGTCGCGGTGGGGCGATGCAGATACAGGCTGAAATCCTCGGCGAGCACCTTGCGATCAAAAATATCCTTGAGCAGGGCTTTGTAGCGCGGCCCGAGGATGATCATGTGGTGCGGGATATCCTCATAGCGCTTCTTGGTGCCGAAATACCAAACCATCAGGCTCATTGAGTAGCGGGCCTTGGCCACTTTGGCATCGGTCCAGCGCTGACGCGGGGTTTCGGATAACAGCTTTTGGTAGGTGGTGGCGGAGTCGGCATTGGAGACCACCACATCGGCCGCAATCACCTCACCATTATCTAGACGCACACCACAGGCGCGGCCGTCTTTCACCATAATTTGTGCGACGCCCGCGTCACACACCACCGCACTGCCCTGCCCTTCGATCAGCTTAACCAAGGCGCGCACAATCGCGCCTGTTCCGCCCATGGCTGAATGCACGCCAAAGGCCCGTTCCAAGTAGGAAATCAATGAATAGGCCGAGCTGGCGCGAAATGGATTACCGCCAACCAGCAGGGGATGAAAACTCAGCACCTGACGCAGCCGCTCGTTCTTGATGTATTTGGAGACTAGGGCATAAACGCTACGGTCAGCGCGCAGCATCACGAGCTCCGGCACCACCTTGGCCATATCGGCCACAGAGTTAAACGCGACATGCCCCAGCTTCTCAAAACCGACGCGGTAGTTGGCCTCGCTGGCCTTCATATAGGCGTCGTAACCATCCAGATCTTCGGGCGCGAAACGCCGGATTTCTTCACGCACCGCATCCACGCCGGACCAGTAATTGAAGATTTCGCCATCATGGAAGCGGATCTGATAAAACGGATCCATGGCGCGCAAATCGATGTCGTCATCCATGCGCTTGCCGCACAGCTGCCAGAGCTCTTCGAGCACGAACGGAGCGGTGATAATCGTGGGGCCAGCGTCGAACTGAAAACCATCTTGGTGGAATACGTAGGCGCGGCCCCCGGGGGCATCGCGTTTTTCCAGCACGGTGACGCGGTAGCCGCGACTGCCCAAACGAATGGCCGCCGCCAAACCGCCAAAACCGCTGCCGATCACAATGGCATGAGGTCTTTCGTCTTGGCTTGTGGTGCCGGGTAGGTCGCTGGCGAGAACCGCTGACATGCTTAACCCCAAAATGTGTAGGCTTTAACCCACAGTGTAGCAGTCCGGGGTCTCACCGAACCCGATCCGGCTCAGGTTTTGCCGGAAAAATGCCATGGCTTTGCGCCTCATCACAGAAAATGCCGGCCAATAGCTGCGGATGCTCTTCGTGCGCCAGATGGCCCAGGCCGGGCAGATCCAGACGCCGCGCCTGAGGTAGGATCTGCGCCACTCTCGCCGCCTCATCCGGCGGCACCATGCGATCTTGACTGGCCACCAGCTGTACCAAGGGCACACTCAGCTTCGGTAAGTCTTTGGCTAAGGGATCGAGATTCCAGTGATGCATCATGCGCAGCGTCCCGGCCACATGCCCGGGCTGGCGCACCAAACGCCCATAGAGCGCGCGGCCGCGCTCATCGAGCTGGGAGCCGGTGCCCGCCAAGAGCTGATCGACGGTTTTGCGGTCGGTGGCGCGCCAAGCAAACACCTCAGGCACCATGGGCAACATCGATAAAACCCGCGCTGAGGCCGAGAACAACCCACTCATCGGTCCCGGCAGCGGTAGCATCACGCCGTTTAAACTCACCAACAGCTGCGGCTGGACGCTTTTATCCAGACACAGGCGCGCAGCAATCGCCGCTCCAGCGGAATGGCCGACCAACATGGCGGGCGATTGCCCCAGCGCGTTTAACAGGGCTTTGATGGCCTGCGCCATACCCGGCAAGCTGTGCACTCGGCTGCCCGCCTGCGTGGGACGCGAGAATCCTTGACCGGGTAAATCCGGGGCTATCACGGTGAAGCGCTCGGCCAATAGCGGCGCCAGATCGCGCCAGCTGTGGCTGGCAGCGCCCGTACCGTGCAATAGCAAGATCACCGGCCCTTGGCCCATGATTTGTACATGCCAGTGCACGCCGCCGGCCTCGATAAACTGGCTGAAATCGCGATTGGGCCAATCGTGCCCGTGAATGTCCCAGTTCAGGCCTTTCAAAATGGCATTCATGCGGCCGCGCTTTGCACGGCGGTGGACAGGGTCTGCGCATCGGCATGCGGCAGCGGTAAATAGCGCGCCTGCATCGCCATCGCCAACTCTCGGGCGGTCGACTGGGGCCGCGGCGAGGTATCGACCAAGATGGTTTTGATGCCGGTGAGTGCCAGCTCGCGAGCGGCAGACAGCGCATCCTCGGTGGCTTGTTGGCGACCGGTACTGCCATCCCGCGCAATATTGGCGCGACCATCGGTGAGAAACACGGCCACCGGGGTTTCACCGCGGCGTTTTACCGATTCAGCCAGCTCGCGCACCGCATCAATGGCATTGGCCAGCGGCGTGCCACCGCCACCGGGCAGCGCCGCCAGACCGCGCTTGGCACGCACCAGCGAACGCGTCGGTGGCAGCAATAAATCGCTGCCCTGACCACGAAAGGCAATCAAACCCACCCGATCACGCCGCACATAACAATCGGCCAGCAGTAACTCCACCGCGCCCTTGGCTTCGGCGAGGCGATGCAGGGCGGCGGAGCCCGAGGCGTCCACAGCAAAAATCGTCGTGGTCTCACTGCGCTGTTTGAACCGCTGAATCCGAAAATCATCGCGGCGCACATGCACCCGCGGGCCTTTGCGTTCAGCGCCCTCTTCGGCGGCCAAGGCTTGGGCACGGCGAATCGGCTGCCAAGGCGCGGCGGCGCGCAGGGTTTCGATCACATTCAGGCGAGCGCCGGATTTAAGTTCGCCGCGGCGTGTCCCAATCGGCCGGCCACGCTTATTGCCCTGTTGCAGGGCGCCGGCTTTGCCCGAGGATTGGGAGCGCGAGCGGCTGCCCAGACCGGCCTGCAGCTGCGCCAGCAAGCCTGCAGGCAGCGCCGCTTTGGCGGCATCCAATACCCGATCCTCTAGGGGTTTATCGAGATCGGCGGGGTCCTGCTGTTCTTGATCCTCAGCCTGATCCTGTTCGGGGGGCGGCTCTTCGGGTGGTGGCGGCTCGGGCTCAGCCTCTTCTTCCATGGCGGGCAAGCGCGTGGCCCGCGGCGCCAATACCAAACGCGCCGCCAAGGCGGCATCTTCCTCGGTGGCCGCGCTGCGACCATCTAGGGCGGCAGCGGCGCGCGCCGCCCGCAGCGCCAGCAGCGGAATACGCAGTGAATACACGCCCAAGGCCAAGGCCGTGCCGCATAACACCTTCAGCAGCTCTTCATCGACCGAGACCTCTGGGAGCTTTTCTCTCGCCGCCCGCACCTGCTCTAATGACCACAAAGAAGCATGCGTATCGCTGCGCGCCACTGGCTCCAGATCCAGTAAAAACGCCAGGCGATCCAGCAGCGCCTTGGGCACGGCTTCTTCCTCATTCATCGATTCGTCCAATGCCACCAAGCCAAAGCGCGCTGGCAGGCGCAGACCCAGTCCATCGCGCTCAAGCAGCACTTCGTGGTTGTCCATGACCGCGGCGATACGCCCAGCAGCCGAGGGGGTGAGACGCTCGGCCATGGCAGCAATCACCACCCCGCCATCACATTCCGCAAGCAGGCCCTGCTCGGCCACAGGACGACCCGCACGCAAGGTCGCCGCCAAATCTAAGCCGCCTAGCAGGCGACCGTCGGCGATGTTCAAAGGCATGCGCCGCAGCGGGTCTTCAGGCGGCAAGAGATCGCGCAGTTGCTGCGTCCAGGTATCGCGCACCGGGCCGGCATGGGCATGCAAAGACACGCCGCCCAAACCAGTCGGATCCACCGCGAATAAACCGGCAGCGATACTCGCCAGAGTCCAGGGCCCGAACTCCGGGACCGGCTCTTTACTCATGCGCCGAACATCTCCTCGATGGCACGCGCGACGCGGGTAGAAGAGCCGGCATCATCCAAGACATTGCGGCGCAGGCGATGCCGCAAAGCCGGTGGGGCCACGCGCTTGAGATGATCGTCCGTGACCACTTTATCGCCCTCAAACGCCGCCAGGGCACGGCTGGCGCGGATCAAGGTGAGCTCACCGCGCAGACCATCGGTACCCAGACTCAGACACAGGGTCGCCGCACGCTCAAGCAGGGCATCGGGCACCTTCACCTCAGGCAGCAAGGCCCGACCGGCAATCAGCTGCTTGCGCAGTTTGGCATCATGACGCTGGTACTTCTTGGTAAAGGCCTCGGGGTCTTTTTCGAACTCGTCGCGGCGCTTGACCACGTCAATGCGGGTCGGCAAATCCTCGGGCGTGCGAATCTCCACCGATAGGCCAAAGCGGTCCAATAGCTGCGGGCGCAGCTCGCCTTCTTCGGGGTTACCGCTACCGATCAGTACAAAGCGCGCCGGGTGACGAATACTCAGCCCCTCGCGCTCGACGACATTTTCGCCGGAGGCGGCGACGTCCAAGAGCAGGTCCACCAGATGGTCTTCCAACAGGTTGACCTCATCGATGTACAAAAAGCCACGGTGCGCGCGCGCCAACAAACCCGGCTCAAAGGCCTTCTCGCCTTGGGTCAAGGCTTTTTCCAGGTCTAAGGCACCGACCACGCGATCTTCCGTGACGCCCAAGGGCATATCGACCACGGGCACCGGCACCTGGCGGGTTTTGGGTTTGTCGCTAGCGGTGCAGGCATCGCATAGCCCAGCCATTTTGTCGGGGGCACAGCCATAGGGACAGCCGGTGACCGCTTCCATGGGTGGCAGCAAAGCCGCCAGAGCGCGCACGGTGGTGGATTTACCGGTGCCGCGATCACCAAACACCAAGACACCGCCAATGCTCGGATCAATGGCCGAAATCAAAATGGCCAGCTTCATTTCTTCTTGGCCGACAATGGCGGAAAACGGAAAACTCAAGGCCATAAGAGAATCTTTATCGTTGCTCACTCGAGCGGCTAATGTTCCCCCAAAAGCCTGAAAAACACAAAGGTCATGAAGCAGAGCGCGTGCTAGACTGCCGCTCATCTGATTCTCGACAATCATTTGTCATGCACGCAGCGGTTTTTACCCCACAACAGGCCTACCAGCACTGCCTACATGAGGCCAACCGGCATTATGAGAACTTTCCGGTGGCTTCGAGGCTGCTGCCTTCCGCCCTGCGCGCCCCGGTGGCGGCCATCTACAGTTTCGCGCGGCGCAGCGATGATTGGGCGGATGAGGGCGAGCTCAGTGATGCGCAGCGCTTGGCGGGGCTGGATGCCATGGCCCAGGCCATTGATGAGGCGGCCGCGGGTAGAGCGGACCCCGAGGATGCGACCTTTGTGGCTTTGGCTGACGCGATGTCGCGTTACGCCCTGCCGGTCAGCCTGTTTCATGATTTACTCACGGCCTTTCGCCAAGATGTGACGCACAAGCGCTACGCGGATTTTGGCGAGTTAATGCAGTACTGCCGCTGTTCTGCCAATCCGATTGGGCGTTTGCTGCTGCATTTGGGCGGCAAGGCCGAGGCGCGCAAGCTGGCTTTATCCGATGCGGTATGCAGCAGTTTGCAGCTGATCAATTTCTATCAGGATCTGGCGCAAGACTATGAGGAGATGGGGCGGATCTATTTGCCCCAAGATGAGATGCAGCGCTTTGCCGTGACCGAGGCGCATCTGGCTGAGCGACGCAGTGATGGGGCGATGCGCGCGCTCATGCAGTTTCAGTATCAGCGCGCCGATAAGCTATTGCGCAGCGGTGCGCCCTTGGGTCGCGAGCTCAGCGGCCGCTTGGGCTTAGAAATTCGTTTTATCATCAACGCCGGTGCGCGGGTGCTGTGGTTACTGCGACGCCAAGAGGGAGATTTATTCTCCCGACCGCGCTTATCCAGCAAGGATTATCTGCGCATCGCTGCCGATAGCGTGTGGCCGAAGGGCCGCTCTGGGGGCTGATTGTGGTAGGTTGGCGCGCATGACACCGGATGAATACTGCCAGAAAAAAGCAGCCGCCAGCGGCTCAAGCTTTTATTACAGCTTTTTGTTCCTGCCACCTGAGCGGCGCCGGGCGATTACCGCTTTGTATGCGTTTTGTCGGGAAGTGGATGATGTGGTGGATGAATGCCGTGAACCGGCTGTCGCCCGCGTCAAACTGGATTGGTGGCGTGAGCAAGTGGGCAAGATGTATGCCGGCGAGCCGGACCATCCGGTGTGCAAAGCCCTAGCGCCGTGCATTAAGACCTTTGATCTGCCTGAGGAGCAGTTCCGCGAGATTATCGATGGCATGCAAATGGATTTGGATTATGACGCCTATCCCAGCTTCACTGAGCTGTCTTTGTATTGTTATCGCGTCGCCTCGGTGGTGGGCCTAATGTCGGCACAGATCTTTGGCTATGAAGACCACCGCACCGCCCGCTATGCACATGATTTGGGCATGGCCTTCCAGCTCACCAATATCCTGCGCGATGTGCTGGAAGATGCGCGCCGCGGGCGGATCTATATTCCTTTGGATGAACTCAAGCGCTTCGAGATTGACCCCATGGAGTTGCAGCGCGCGCAAACCTCGGAGCGACTGCAGGCCTTGTTTGCTTTTCAAGCCGAGCGAGCCCGGGACTATTACCGCCGAGCCTTCTCGCATCTGCCGGCTGTTGATCGCCACACGCAGCGCAGCGGCATCATCATGGCGGCGATTTATCAAACGCTTTTGGATGAGATCGAAGCCGATGGCTTTCATGTGCTGGAGCGGCGCGTGGCACTGACACCGCTGCGCAAGCTATGGATCGCTTGGCGCACGGTGCGCAGCGAAAAACGCCATACCAAGGCTTTAAAAAAGGTCTGATGACCGCGCCTATCGCCATTATCGGTACGGGCTGGGCAGGCCTAGCGGCGGCCATTACCTTGGTGCGTGCGGGTGCACCCGTTGAGCTATTTGAAGCCGCACCACAACCCGGTGGTCGCGCCAGACGCGCGCGTTTGGAGGGCCTGAACCTGGATAACGGCCAGCACCTGCTGATGGGTGCCTATACCACCACCTTAGAACTGCTCCGACACATTGAGGTAAAGGAACCCGAAGTGCTGCGCCGGGCGCCCTTGGATTTGGTGAGTTTGCGCGGGGATGGCTCCCGACTCAGCCTTTCTAGCGCTTATTTGCCGGCGCCGTGGCATTTATTGGCGGCGCTGATGACTGCGCGTGGCCTGAGCTGGCGTGAGAAAAGCCAGGCTCTGCCGGGTATGCGGCGCATGCTACAAACGCCGCCCGATGCGCAGCACAGTGTGCTGCAGTGGCTAGAGGATCTTCAACAACCGCCTCGGCTGATTCAGGAATTGTGGATACCGCTGTGTTTGGCGGTGATGAATACCCATGCAGAGATCGCCTCCGCTCGCGTTTTTTTCAACGTACTGCAAGGCGCTTTTACCGGCCATCGCAGCCATAGCGATTTATTGGTGCCGCGCGCTGATCTGGGCTCGGTCTTTCCAGAACCGGCGGCTAGCTGGCTGGCGCGTCAAGGTTGCCCGCTGCATCACAATCAACGGGTGATCTCAATTGGTCCTCAGGCAGAAGGGATGCATATTCAGCTGCGTCAGCGTCAAAGCCTTATGGCGCAAGCGGTGATCATGGCCACGGGACACGCCGAAAGTGCGCGCTTGTTACCGGATGTGCCGTCGCTCCAGCCCCTGCGTGACAATCTGGCCAGCTTGGGGACGGAACCGATTTGTACAGTGTACCTACGCTATCCGCGCCAGGTGCGCTTACCCATGCCCATGCAAGGTCTGTTGGGCGGTATCGGGCAGTGGGTATTTGATCGGCGCTTTAGCGGCCATCCCGGGGTGATGGCGGTGGTGATCTCGGGCAATGGATCGCACCTAGCGCTGGATAATGAGGCTTTGGCCACGGCGGTGGATCAGGAGCTGCGTCAACATTATCCGCAGTGGCCTGCACCGCTGTGGCAGCGCGTGGTGCGCGAAAAGCAGGCGACTTTCTGTGCCAGTGTGGCGAGCGAAGCACTGCGGCCTGGTAACCACACTGCCCTGCCCGGTCTTTGGCTGGCTGGCGATTACACCGATACGGGCCTGCCGGCCACGCTCGAAGGCGCAGTGCGAAGTGGCGTAGAATGTGCACGCCAAATATTGTCATCTGCGTGAAGGAACGGGCATGTCGCCACAGGATTTACTGAACTATCAAGCCGCCCCTGAGCTTCTCAAAGACCGCGTGATTTTGATCACCGGTGCCGGCAGCGGTCTGGGCGCAGCGCTGGCTAAACGCTGTGCACGGCTGGGCGCGACCGTGGTGCTGTTGGATAAAAGCATGAAGCCGCTGGAAGCCGTCTATGACGCCATCGAAGCCGCCGGTGGGCCGCAACCGGCGATTTATCCCATGAACTTAGAAGGCGCCACGGCTAAGGATTATGAAGATCTGCGCGATAATCTTGAGGCTGAGTTTGGCCGCCTCGATGGCCTGGTGAACAATGCCGCGTGGGTGGGCGCGTTAACGCCGATTGAGCACTACGATTTAGAGCTTTGGGCCAAGGTCATCACGACAAATCTGCATGCACCGTTTTTGCTGAACCACGCGCTGTTGCCGCTGCTGCTTAAAGCCCCAGACCCGAGCATCGTCTTCTCCACGCAGTCTTGCCGCAAAGCCTATTGGGGGGCATTTGGCGTCGCCAAGGCGGGCCTGCATGCCCTCATGGATATTCTCGCTCATGAGCACAGCGGCAAGCGCTGGATTCGGGTCAATGGCGTGGACACAGGACCGATGCGCACACCGCTGCGGGTCAGCCATTACCCAGGCGAGGATCCGGCACAAAACCCCGAACCCGAGACCATGGTTGCGCCGTATGTGTATTTCTTGGGGCCCGATGCCGGCAAGACCACCGGCCAGAATATCGAGTTGCAGGCCAGTACCTAACCCCGCGACGCCCTAGTGCCTTACCCCGCGACGCCTAGCGCCTAATCCGAGCGGCGACGGCTGCGCGGCGGGCGGATCACCCGCGTGGGTTTAGCCGGGCGCTGCCATTTCAAGCCCGCAGCGGCATACAGCTGTTTCATCTCGGCGGGCTCAAGCTCTCGCCAACGCCCGGAGTGCAGACCCGTTCCCAGACTAATGGGTCCGTAACGTAGGCGCATGAGCCGGCTGACCATGAGCTCCTGACTTTCCCAAAGTCGCCGCACTTCACGATTGCGGCCTTCTCTTAACACCACATGAAACCATTGATTGGCGCCGCTGCCGCCGGCTGGGGTGATGCGATCAAACGCAGCGATGCCGTCCTCCAGGGTAACGCCTTGTTGCATGGCTTGGAGTTGCGCCGGTGTCACCTCTCCAAGAACGCGCACAGCATATTCGCGTTCTAGCTCTTGGGAGGGGTGCATTAAGCGATTCGCCAGTTCGCCGTCGGTGGTGAACAACAACAGCCCTGAGGTATTCAAATCCAGGCGCCCCACGGCCACCCAGCGACCTTGGCGCAATACCGGCAGATGGGTGAAAACGGTATCGCGGCCCTCGGGGTCGGAGCGCGTACAGACCTCACCTTCAGGCTTATGATAGGCAATTACCCGCGCCACTTCGGGCGCCGCTGAAGACACCAGCTTGCCGCGCACCATAATCACATCGGTGGGGCTGGCTTGATCGCCAAGCTTGGCAACTTGGCCGTTGACGCTGACCTCGCCGGCGGCGATCCAGGTTTCGATTTCGCGCCGCGAACCCAGGCCGGCATGCGCCAAGAGTTTTTGTAGACGCTCACTCATCGCGGCGGAGCTCAGTATCGCCCTGATCGTCTGCTTCGGCTTCGGCTTCAGCTTCGGACTCGCCCGCCAGCGCTGAGCTCTCGGCTTGGTCGCCAACGGCGGCGGTCTCTGCCTCTGCTTCGACCAACTCGAGCTGTTGTTCACTGCTCAGCAGTTTATCCAGATCGGTGAGCTCGGCGAGGCTGGGCAACTCATCCAGCGATTGCAGATTGAAATAATCCAGGAACTGGCGGGTTGTGCCATAGAGCGCTGGGCGGCCCGGCAATTCCTTATGGCCAATGACGCGCACCCACTCGCGGTCACTAAGCGTACGAATAATTTGCGTACTCACCGCCACACCGCGTACCTCTTCGATTTCGGCGCGGGTGATGGGCTGGCGATAGGCAATCAGCGCCAAAGTCTCTAACAGCGCGCGGCCATAGCGCGGCGGTTTTTCCTCGAACAAACGCGCGATCCACGGCGCTAGATCAGCTTTGGCTTGAAAGCGCCAACCGCTGCCCACGGCTTTGAGCTCATAGCCACGCTCGGCGCATTGCGCCTCGAGGTGTTGCAGGGCGGCCTTGATTTGTGCGCGAGTGGGCCGCTCGTGGTCGGCGAACAAGCGCTCCATGCCCTCGATCGATAAGGGATCGGCCGAGACCATCAGGGCTGCCTCTAAAATCCGCATCAGTTGCTCGTCGTTCATGCCGCCGCCGCTCTTAAATACAGGGGTGCATAGCTATCGGCTTGGATGCACTCGATAATGTGTTCTTTGACCAACTCCAAGATGGCAAGGAAGGTCACCACCACCCCGCGGCGTCCCTCTTCGACGGTGAATAAGCTCAAAAATGGCACATGCTCTTGGCTGTTGACCGCCTCAAGGATGCGGCTCATGCGCTCGCGCACCGACAGCGGCTCTCTTTGAATATGGTGGTGGGTGAACATCTCGGCTTTGGCAAGCACCTCACGCAAAGCGCGCAGCAACGCCTCCAGCTCCACATCCGGCAACGGCGGTGTGATCTCTAAGGGCGGCGGTTCGATATGCAGTGGGAAGATTTCGCGCTCCAGACGCGGCAGCTGGTCGATGTCCTCGGCTGCCTGACGATAGCGTTCATATTCCTGCAGGCGCCGCACCAAATCCGCGCGCGGGTCATCCTCTTCGTCGATACTGGCGGGGCGCGGCAGCAACATGCGGGATTTGATTTCCGCGAGCATCGCCGCCATCAACAAATACTCGGCGGCGAGCTCCCACCGCATCTCGCGCATCAACTCGATGTATTGCATGTACTGTTTGGTGATCTCGGCGATGGGGATATCGAGGATGTCGAGGTTTTGTTTTTTAATCAGATACAACAGCAGATCCAGCGGACCCTCGAAGGTCTCCAAAAAGACCTCTAGGGCATCCGGCGGGATATAAAGATCTTGGGGGACTTTGGCTAAGGGCTCACCGCGCACCGAGACGCGCTGCACCCACTCAGCGATATCGACCTCGGCGTTATCGGCAATGGCCTCGCTCATCGGTAAGCCAGACCCATGGCGCGGCGCACTTCATCCAAGGTATCGCGGGCGACATCACGAGCCGCTTCGCAGCCCTCTGCCACCACCGAGCGCACCAAATTCGGGTCTTGTTCGTAATCGCGGGCGCGCTCTTGCATGGGCGCCAGCTCGGCGAGCACGGCGTCGATCACCGGCTGCTTACACTCCAAACAGCCGATACCGGCGCTGCGGCAGCCCTCTTGCACCCACTGGTGGGTACTCTCATCGGTATAAACCTCATGCAGCTGCCACACCGGGCATTTGCCGGGGTCACCGGGATCGGTACGCCGCACGCGCGCTGGATCGGTGGGCATGGTGCGCAGCTTTTTCTCGACCACGACCGGCTCATCGCGCAGGGCAATCGTATTGCCATAGGACTTGGACATTTTCTGGCCGTCTAAGCCTGGCATTTTCGAGGCCTTGGTCAGCAAAGGATGAGGTTCGGGCAGGATGATGCGCCCACCACCCTCGAGATAGCCAAACAAGCGCTCGCGATCGCCCAGCGAGATATTTTGTTGGGTTTCGAGCAGCGCGCGCGCGATATCCAGTGCTTCATCCTCACCTTTTTCTTGATAACGGCGGCGCAGATCGCGATACAGCCGGGCATTTTTCTTACCCATTTTATCGGCGGCAGCTTCGGCGAGATTCTCGAAATCCGGTTCCGTGCCATAAAGATGATTAAAGCGGCGGGCGATTTCCCGGGTAACTTCCAAATGTGAGACTTGATCCTCACCCACCGGCACCAGCCCGGCTTTGTAAATCAGCACATCGGCGCTTTGCAGTAAGGGATAGCCGAGAAAGCCATAGGTGGCGAGATCCATTTCTTTGAGCTTTTCTTGCTGATCTTTGAAAGTGGGCACGCGCTCCAGCCAGCCCAAGGGCGTGATCATCGATAACAGCAGATGCAGCTCCGCATGTTCGGGGACGCGAGATTGAATAAAAATGCGCGCTGAGCCGGGTGAGACGCCGGCGGCCAACCAGTCGACCACCATATCCCAGACACTGCTACCGATGACGCTTGGGTCTTCGTAATGGGTGGTCAGGGCATGCCAATCGGCGACGAAGTAAAAACATTCGTAGGCATGTTGCAGCTCCACCCAGTTTTTTAAAACGCCGTGGTAATGCCCCAGATGCAGACGACCGGTGGGGCGCATGCCGGATAACACGCGCTGGCTTTGGGTAGGCAGGGAACTCAAAAGGCGACCTCAATGGTGTTATGCATAATCGATTCAGCGCCAACTGGGCAGCGCAAACAGCGTTTGGATCAGCTCCACAAACCAGCCATAGATGGGGAATAGGATGGCGCCGAGCACGCCGGTAATCAACAAAACCACCACTATCACCAGTCCATAGGGTTCAAGACGATCATAATTATAGGCAATCCGGCCGCGCAGAAAACCCGATAAGACGCGCCCGCCATCCAGCGGCGGTACGGGCATCATATTCAGTACCATCAACAGGATATTGATACTGATACCGGCCACACCCATGTAGACCAAAGGCACGGCCACCCAATCGAAGGTCCCTTGTAGACTCAGACCCAGCTTAATCATCAGCGCCCAGAAAAAGGCCATCAATAGGTTCGACAGCGGCCCGGCAATGGCCACCACCGCCATGTCGCGGCGGGGTTTTTGTAGGTTGCGGGTGTTCACCGGCACGGGCTTGGCCCAACCAAACACAAAGGGCGGCGCCGGGGTTAATAGACTAAAGGCCAGCAGACCGGCCGGCACGAGAATAGTGCCCACCGGATCGACGTGTTTGATGGGGTTGAGGGTTAAACGGCCGAGCATCTTCGCCGTGGGATCCCCCAGTTGTTTGGCGGCCCAGCCATGGGCGGCCTCATGCAAGGTGATGGCAAACAACACCGGCAAAGCCCAGATGGCGATGACTTGGAGCAGATTCTCCATGGCGACCGACTTACTCCAGCATCCCAGGTGGTACCGGGCCCAGACCCTGGCGCACCAGCACCGGCGTGTCACTTTCCAGATCGATCACGGTGGTGGGCTCGCCGCCGCAGGGGCCGCCGTCGATCATTAAGTCAATTTGCCCGCCGAGGCGCTCTTCGATGTCGTAGATGTCGTTCAGCGGCATATCGTCGCCGGGCAATTGCAGCGTGCTACTCATTAACGGCTGACCTAAGGCTTCGATCAGCTGTTGGACGATGGGATGGGCGGGGATGCGCAGGCCGATGGTCTTGCGCTTGGCATGTTGAATGCGCCGCGGTACCTCATGCGTGGCTTTTAATAAAAAGGCATAAGGGCCAGGGGTCAGAGACTTCAGCAGTCGATAGGCGCTATTGCCGACCTTGGCATAGAGGGCGATTTCCGACAGATCACGGCACACCAGGGTGAGATGATAGTTGTCATCCAGGCGCCGCAGCCGCCGAATGGTTTCCATTCCGGTCTTATTGTCGATGGCGCAGCCCAAGGCATAGCAGGAATCCGTGGGGTACGCGATGACCCCGCCATCGCGCACCACCGCCGCGGCCTGCTCGATCAGCCGGGCTTGGGGGTTTTGCGGATGGATGTGCAGCACTTTGCTCATGGGTTATCAGGCATCTTTTTGATCGATTCCCATTGTATCAGACCGCAAGGCGGCCACTGCGTGGAAATCCGCTTTGTATCCCAGCGCCTAGCTGCGCTAATCTACGAGACCTCCATGGGTTTTATGGTTAGGGATTCACTTCATGCTATACGCCATCATCAGTCAAGACGTGGCTGACAGCCTCCCACTGCGCCAGTCGGTGCGCCCGGCGCATCTGGCGCGGCTGGAGGCTTTACAAAACGAGGGACGGTTGGTCTTGGCCGGCCCACATCCGGCCATCGATAGCAATGACCCCGGCGAGGCGGGATTTACCGGCAGCTTGGTGGTCGCCGAGTTTGCCAGCCTCAAAGCCGCGCAGGACTGGGCGGATGCTGATCCCTATGTGGCCGCTGGGGTTTATGCGCAGGTCAGCGTGAAGCCGTTTAAACAGGTGTTTCCTTCATGAAACGCTGGCCGCTTGGGCTCATTTTGGGTGGAGTGGTGAGCGCTCTGGCGCTCAGCCTGATGGGCTGTGGCAATAACGATACGGCTGCGTTTACCGATCCTGGGCCGCAAGTCGCTAAGGTCAATGACGCAGTGATTAGTCGCTGGGCGGTGGAGGACTTGATTGCGCGCCAGGGGCCTATGGCGCGGGTGAGTCGCGATGATGCGCTGGAAGAACTGATCGATATGGTCTTACTGCGTCAGGCCGCTGAGCGGCGCGGGCTGGATGAGGATCTGGAGATTCAGCGGCAGCTGGACCAGCTGCGCACCAACGTGCTGGCGAATCATTATGTGCAGCGGTTTATGGATGAGCAGGATTTCACTGAGACGGCTCTACGTGCCGAGTATGAAGCGCAGATTGCCGCGGCCGGGGATGAGGAGTTTCGGGCGCGGCATATTTTGGTGGATGATGCGGATCTGGCGGCGGAACTGATTGCGCAACTGGGCGCTGGGGCGGACTTTGTGGCCTTAGCGGGCGAGCACTCAACCGATACCACCGCCGATCGGGGTGGTGATTTGGGTTGGTTTCAGCTGGATATGATGGTCACCGAATTCGCCGAGGCTTTGGCGCAGCTTTCCCCGGGCCAGGTGACTGCGGAACCGGTGCAAAGCCGCTTTGGTTGGCATGTGATCGAGCTTCAGGAGACGCGCGCCTTGGATCTTCCGGCATTTGAGGAAGTGATTGAGGCGCTGCAACAGATTCTTGCTAATCGGGCTTTGCAGAGCGAACTGGAACTGCTGCGTCAGCGCGCCACGATTGAGCGTTACTGAGGGCTTTCTTAGGCCGCGTTTGCCTGCCTAGCGCTATTGAGCGAAGGCGGCGATCAGGTCGCTGATTTCCTGGGTACGCTGTTGCATGAGGGCTGCGTCGCCACGACTCTCCACATTGAGGCGCAGCATAGGCTCGGTGTTGGAGCCGCGCAGGTTAAATCGCCACAGATCGAAGTCCATGCTGATGCCATCAGTGGTGTCGATCATGGGACGCAGCTGGGCGTAGTGATCGGCGATATGGCCAATGGCGGCGGCCACATCGCGCACCGGGAAATTGATCTCGCCACTGCAGGGGTAGGCGCTGATCCGCGCTTCAACCAATGCGGACAGGGGCTGACCGGTCACACTCATCGCCTCGGCAATCAGTAGCCAGGGGATCATGCCGCTGTCGCAGCACGCAAAATCGCGGAAATAGTGGTGGGCTGACATCTCGCCAGCGTACAGCGCATCATCGCTGCGCATGAGGTCCTTCATAAAGGCGTGACCGGTGCGGCCCATGATGGGTACACCGCCCGCCTGGCGCGCCATGTCTCGGGTATTCCAGGTCAGGCGCGTATCGTGAATCACGCGACCACCGGGGTGTTTGGCGAGGATCTGTGCCGCCAGCAGGCCGACCATGTAGTAGCCTTCAATAAATGCGCCGCGTTCATCAAAGAAAAAGCAGCGATCGAAATCTCCATCCCAAGCAATGCCCATATCCGCGCCATGCTGTTGCACGGCCTCGGCGGTGGCGCTGCGATTTTCGGGCAGCAACGGGTTGGGGATGCCGTTGGGGAAATGGCCATCGGGTTCGTGGTGCACGCGGGTGATGCGAAACGGCAAGTGCTCCGCGAGGGCGTCGAACACCGGCCCGGCAGCGCCATTACCGGCGTTGACCACCAGATGCAGCGGCTTTAATTGGGGCACTTCGATAAAACCCAGAATCCGTTGGACGTAGGAGTGCAGCACATCGACCGCGGTGTTGGTTCCGGGATGGACGGTCGGCGGTGGCAGATCGTTTTCGCGCACCCGCCGCTCCATCTCGGGTAGGCCGCTGTCGCCGCTCAAGGGAATCGCCTGGTCACGCACCAGCTTCATGCCGTTGTAGTCCATGGGATTGTGGCTGGCGGTGACCATGATGCCGCCGCCCATGCCGGATTGCGAGGCGGCGTGGTAGATCATTTCGGTGCCGCATTGGCCTAGGGTTTGGGTGTCCACTCCTGAGGCGTTCAATCCTCGGGTCAGGGCTTGGGCTAGTTCGGGGCTGCTAAGGCGGATGTCCCAGCCGATGGCAACCGGGCCCTGAGGCTGCACGACTGCCGCATAGGCGCGGCCAATGGCCTCGGCCACCTCGGGGTTGAGTTCTTCGGGCACGCGGCCGCGGATATCGTAGGCCTTAAAACAGGCCAGTTTTTGCTCAGTCGTCATGGGCTAGATATCCATTCCTTCTCGATCTCACTGATGGTCAACATCAGCGTCAACTCGTGGGTGGGAGAATCGTAAAAACCGTGTTTTACATAAAATGATCGCGCTTGTTCATCAATCGCATGTACCAGAATAGCCCGAATGCCAATCTGTTCGGCAGCCGAATAAACGCGTAAAAATGCGTCTTTAAGCAGGCCGCGACCCATCCCCCGACCCGCCATACTTTGGTCCACAGCCAATCGAGCGAGTAACACGACGGGTACCGGATCAGGCGTGTTGCGCGCGACTTTGTTGGGCACATCTTCCCGATTAACAGACCCCGATGCGAGGGCATAGTACGCGAGCACCCTTTGGTCTTGGTCGCACACCACGAAAGTCCGTGCTGAGTGTCCAATGCGCGCCGCTTTGGGGGCGCGCTTTTTTAACCATTGATTGAGGGATGCATGGCCACAATAAAAATCATCGGTAATGTGTTGCTCGCTCAGCGGTTGTGGCGGGCATATCACTCCCAAGGCGCCTTCGCATGCAATACGCGACGCAGCCTAGGATTGCTCGCTGGAGGTGCATCCAGTGCATCGATGAATTTCTGAAACCGATCCGGATCTAGCGTGATCAAGGTTTGATCGAGAATCACCTCTTGGGCCCGTTGCGCCGCCGCCTCCAAGACAAACTCCGTGCGATTGCGATGCGTGAGCTTGGCGGCTCGGTCAATCAGATTGCGAAGCTCGGGCTCGGCTTTCATGTTGATTGGAACGGATTGTCTCATTGGACACCCCTTTAATATATATTTTGAATATCTATTATCGTGTATCTAACGTGTATTCTCAAGCCTGACACTGAGTCTCCATACTGGGTTTCATAGCGTATATCAGACTTTGTAAAAGTCGCGGTACCAGCGAACGAATTCAGCGACGCCCTGCTCTACGGGTGTGGCGGGCTGGTAATCAACGTCTTTGACGAGGTCAGCCACATCGGCATAGGTGTCAGGCACATCACCAGGCTGTAGGGGCAACAGATTTTTCTCGGCCTTAACGCCCAAGCAGTCCTCCAACACTTCAATGTAGTGCATCAGATCCACCGGCTGGTTGTTGCCGATGTTGTACAAGCGATACGGCGCGAAACTGGTGGCTGAATCGGGTGCCTCTCCTGACCAATCAGGGTTGGGCGTGGCCACATGATCCAAGGTGCGCATCACGCCCTCGACAATGTCATCGATGTAGGTGAAATCGCGGCGATGCTTGCCATAGTTAAAGACGTCGATGGGCTGGCCTTCGAGCATATTACGAGTAAATAGGAAGAGCGCCATATCCGGCCGCCCCCAGGGTCCGTAAACGGTAAAAAATCTCAGACCGGTGGTCGGCAGGCCATACAGCGAGCTGTAGGTATGCGCCATGAGTTCATTGGCCTTTTTGCTGGCGGCATAAAGACTCATGGGATGATCGACGTTGTCATGGACGCTGAACGGCATGGCGGTATTGGCGCCATAAACCGAGCTCGATGAGGCGTAGACCAAGTGTTCGACGTCGTGGTGGCGACAGCCCTCGAGAATGTTCATAAAGCCGACCAGATTGGTCTCGACATAGGCATGGGGATTGATGAGGGAGTACCGCACGCCGGCTTGGGCGGCGAGGTTCACGACGCGATCGGGCTTGTGGTCTGCGAAAACCGCTTCCATGGCGGCGCGATCGGCGATATCGATGCGCACATCAGTGAAGCTCGGGTGCTCGGCAATGCGCGCCAGGCGGGCTTTTTTCAAGTTCACATCGTAATAGTCATTGAGGTTATCGATGCCGATGACCTCATCGCCTCGCGCCAATAGCCGCTTGGCTAATGCCGATCCGATAAAACCGGCGGTGCCTGTGACCAGCACTTTCATGCGTATATCCCCTGAGCCAATAACCCGACAACAATAAAGCAAATGGGCTGGGCAGTGAACTAGGGGCGATCTTGGGGCGAGCGGTGCCTGTGCGCACTTTTACCGACCCTTTAAGCGGTAGTATGCTGCGCACATCCCCTGTTAGCTCAGCAGGATAGAGCAACGGTTTCCTAAACCGTAGGTCGGTGGTTCGAATCCACTACAGGGGGCCAGAAAATGGGGTCGGACCCCAATTGGGGTCTGACCCCATTTGTTTTAGACTCTGATCCATGGGTGATACGTTACGAGAGTTTTATCGGCTGTTGCTGCATTCATTGCGCAACCTGATGCCGATTATTCTCGTAGTGGGGGTGTTCCAGCTGCTGGTGATGCGCCAGGTGCCTGAGGGCTGGCTGCCGATTGTGATTGGCCTAGGGATTGTGGTGATTGGCGTGGCTCTGTTTTTGCAGGGCCTTGAGATGGGTATCTTCCCCATCGGCCGCAATCTCTCGAATGAGTTTGCGAAGAAAGGCTCGCTGTTTTGGCTGATGTTGTTCGGCTTTTGTTTGGGCTTTTCGGCAGTGATCGCCGAGCCGGCTTTGATTGCCGTCGCTCAACAAGCGGAGCTGATCAGCGCCGGACAAATCAATGGCTGGGTGCTGCGCCTTCTGGTAGCGCTGTCGGTGGGAGTGGTGGTTGCCATTGGTGTTATTCGTATCGCGCTGGGGCATAGCCTGCACTGGTACATGATCATCGGCTATCTGTTGGTGGTCACCATCACGTTTTTCGCACCGGCTGAGATCGTTGGCCTGGCCTATGATTCGGGCGGGGTCACCACCAATATCGTTACCGTCCCTTTAATCGCGGCTTTGGGTATTGGCCTAGCGGTCTCGATTCGCGGGCGCAATGCCCTGACGCATGGGTTTGGGCTGGTGGCTTTGGCCGTGATGGTGCCGATGATCGTGGTGCAGCTCTACGGCATTATCGTCTTTTCCGGGGGTGCAGTGGCGGCACCTCCAGCATCGATGCTGGAAACGAATGCCGGCGATGGGTTTATCGACCCCGTGGGCGGCAGCATTGTGTTGGGCATGTTGCGCGATTTGTTGCTGATGTTTCGCGATGTGCTGCCCATTATTGGCGTTATTTTGGTTTTTCAGTACTTGGTGATTCGCCGCCACTTAGCGCATGTGCAAAAGGTTGTGGGCGGGTTCGTGCTGGTGATCTTTGGTCTCTACGCCTTCGTGGTGGGCTTGAAATTGGGGCTATTCCCGATTGGACGATCCATGGCTGAGCAGCTCATTGCCCTGGATGCGGTGTTGTGGATTTACGTGTTTGCCTTTTGTATTGGCTTTGCCACGACCATGGCCGAGCCGGCGCTGATCGCCATTGGCCAGAAGGCCGAAGAAGCAGCCAAGGGGCGATTAGATGGCAACACGATTCGCTTGTTGGTGGCCGCGGGCGTGGCGATCGGTATCACCATTGGCGTGCACCGGATCATCACCGGCGACTCGATTCATTATTACATTATGGGGGGCTATGCCGTGGTCATCGTTTTGACTGCTTTGGCGCCGAAATACATCGTCGCTTTGGCCTATGACCTGGGCGGGGTGACGACTTCGGAGGTCACTGTACCTTTGGTCACAGCCCTAGGCATAGGCCTTGCCACCCATATAGAAGGTCGAAATGTGCTGATCGATGGCTTTGGGCTGATTGCCTTTGCTTCGATCTTTCCGATCATTACGGTGATGCTCTATGCTATCGCCGTTGAATTCATGGGCCGTTGGAGGCAGCAAACCACATGAAATTCTCTGTGTTAGTAGCGATTTTATCCGAGAAATTCGAAGAGAAAGCCATTGATGTGGCGCGTGAGGCCGGCGCTGCAGGCGTCACCATCATGGATGCGCGCGGCATTGGCGCGGCGGAGAAGAAAACATTCTTTGGCCTGACTTATGAGGGTGCGCAATCGGTGTTGATTTTCATCCTTGAGAAAAAGCTGTCCTTATCGGTGATGAAAGCTTTGCGCGATCAGCTGAAATTACGTGAGCACAGTGAAGGAATTGTTTTTACGGTCCCGCTTGAGCACATCGCGGGTATCGATTTGGGCCAGATACAGCAGTTTGAAGAACGCATTAAAGACGAAATATAGAGCCTGTCATGCTCTCGGAGAATTTAAACCATGTTAGTTAAAGACATTATGATTCGCGATGTGGCGAGCATCGCACCGACCGCGACGATTCGTGAAGCGATGCGCGAGATGCGCCGCCGCGATGTCAAATCCTTGGTCGTTGAAAAAGTCCACGACACCGATGCTTATGGGCTGATCACCTACACCAATATTCTGCGCACGATTGTTGCTGAAGAGGGTGATATTGACCTTATTAATGTGTACGACATCTGCATCCGCCCGATCATTAGCGTTCCCGAGATGATGGAGGTGAAGTTTGTCGCTCGGCTGATGGTACAGCTGGGGATTCGCCGCGTGGCCGTTCTGCATGGCAACGAACTGGTGGGCCTCATCTCCATGAATGACATCATCTCCGCCATTATCGAGCTGGCCGACTGAAAAATGGGGTACGACCCCAAAAATGGGGACTGTCCCCGTTTTTGATTTGGTGTGGCTGGACTTGTGTGCTGCATCGCAATAAAGTATGGCCTCTTGTTGATACGTGAACATGAGGACTTGCCATGACCAACCGTACTGTTACGGTCATTGACAACGCTACCGGCAAGCAGGTGGAGTTGCCGGTACTAGAAGGCACCATCGGACCGGCCACCGTTGATATCCGGCCCTTGTCGAAAGAATTGGGCTATTTCACTTATGACCCGGGCTTTATGTCCACCGCCAGCTGCCGCAGCGATATCACCTATATCGATGGCGATGAAGGCATCCTCATGTACCGCGGCTATCCCATCGAAGAATTGGCGGAACACAGCACGTATCTTGAGACCTGCTATCTGCTTTTTTACGGCGAGCTGCCTACCGCCACGCAACTGCAGAACTTCCAACGTATTATCCAGCAACATTCAGTACCGCATCAGGCCGTGCGCCGCTTTTACGACGGCTTTCGCCATGATGCTCACCCCATGGCCATCATGGTTGGTGTGTTCGGTGCGCTCTCGGCGTTCTTCCATGATGAGATGGATGTGCATAACCCCAAACATCGCGAGATTGCCGCGCACCGCATGATCTCGAAAATGCCGACCTTGGCCGCTTGGTCATATAAATACGCCATGGGTCAGCCGTTTATCTATCCGGATAACGAGCTGAGCTATTCCGAGAACTTCCTACGCATGATGTTTGGCATGCCCACCGAGCGCTACGAGCCTAACCCGGTCTTTGCCAAGGCGCTGGATCTGATTTTGATTCTGCATGCCGATCACGAGCAGAACGCATCGACCTCCACCGTGCGCCTATCGGGCAGCTCGGAGGCCAACCCCTATGCAGCGGTCTCGGCCGGCATTGCCTCACTATGGGGACCCTTGCATGGCGGCGCCAACGAAAAAGTCGTGCGCATGCTTGAGGACATCGTCGAAAGCGGCCAGTCGGTGGAACACTTCGTGAATCGCGCCAAAGACAAGGATGACAGCTATCGCCTGATGGGCTTTGGTCACCGGGTTTACAAGAACTACGATCCGCGCGCACGCATCATCCGCAAGATGTGTCATGAACTGCTGGCACAGATGGGTAGTGAGAACGAGCCGATGTTCGAAGTGGCCATGGAGTTAGAGCGCTACGCCACAGAAGACGATTATTTCAAAGAGCGCAAGCTTTACCCGAACGTGGATTTTTACTCGGGCATTATTCTCAAAGCGATGGGCATTCCGCTGAATATGTTCACCGCGATCTTCGCTCTGGCGCGGATTGTGGGCTGGAATGCACACTGGAATGAGATGATGCAGGATCCCGAATCGCGCATCGGTCGGCCGCGTCAGCTTTACACGGGCGCCGACACCCGCGTCTATGTGCCTATTGAGAAGCGCTGAGCGAACCCGTATATTAGCACTACTTAATACGGATGAGGGTGATGTGATGACGATCGATCGAGTAGTGATGGCTTTTGCCGGCACGGTGATTCTGGCCAGCCTGTTGTTGTCTTTTCTGAGCTCTTACTGGTTGCTGTTGACGGCCTTTGTGGGCTTTAACCTGCTGCAGTCCGCCTTCACAGGTTTTTGTCCGCTGGCGATGATTCTTAAAAAGGCGGGCATCAAGCCCGGCGAAGCCTTTAATTAATTAGCCTTGCAAATGGCCCCAAACGGGGCCATTTTTATGTAGTGCCCAAAGAGGCATACGCAGCCCGAAAAGAGGCATCTTCTGGAGGAGAAAGGCTAATGAATACCGCAGGATCCTATCGGGTCCATTCGCTCAAGCTTGGGCCGATG
The DNA here is from genome assembly GCF_022406875.1 of Ectothiorhodosinus mongolicus. NCBI lineage: Bacteria > Pseudomonadati > Pseudomonadota > Gammaproteobacteria > Chromatiales > Ectothiorhodospiraceae > Ectothiorhodosinus > Ectothiorhodosinus mongolicus. The sequence continues at coordinate 1,652,234 of NZ_CP023018.1, read as the reverse complement.
GACAATTTCCTTTATGTGATTGAGGACGTGGCGACCCATAGTGCGGCACTGATTGATCCTGCTTGGGATTTGGATCGCTTGATCGGCCTGTGTCAAGACCATGGACTCACCATCACCCATGTCCTCCTGACCCACAGCCACGGCGATCACATCAATGCCCTATCTCAGGCGGTGGAGCGGCTCTCACCCGAGGTGCATGTGCTGCGCGCAGAAGCCGAATTTTGGGGTCAGACCCCAGAGGGGAGCGTCCTGCACGAAGATGGCGATGAGATCCTGCTGGGTCAGACGCGCATTCGCGTGATCCACACGCCGGGACATACGCCGGGTTCGACCTGCTATGACCTGGGCGATGACTTGATCGCTGGGGACACGGTGTTTGTCTATGGCTGCGGACGTTGCGATCTCAATGGCGGTGATCCTCGGGCGATGCATGCCAGCTTGATGCGGCTTCAAAAAGAGCTCAAACCGCATGTGCGCATCCACCCCGGCCATAACTATGGCATCCACGAGAACTCCACCATGGGCGAGCAGGCAGCGGGCAACCCGTTTATGCACTTTGATGATGTCGAGGCTTTTGTGCACTACCGCATGGTGGCGCACGATCAAACCCGCAATAGCCCCTATGGGCCCGAGCCGCGACAAAAGTCGTAACACCGCTGTTTAGCTAGCGCCTGACAGAGGTCGCCATTGTCATAGCCGATTATTGTGGTGGCCGCCGATACCAAAACCAGCTCAGCCGCTTGGAGCGGATCACAAACGGCATCAGCAGCACCGTCAAGGCGACCATGACATGCTGCCAAGGGGCGAACCATTGCGTTTTCCGCCCTGAGGTTAGCACCTTGGGGCTGCGGATGATGTGAAATTTGAGGCCCCGCGCTTTGCCCCAACGGCGAATGCCCCGTGAGAAGAAAGCCTCCTCCCCAGCATAGACCTTCTCACTAAAGCCGCCGATCTCCTTAAGCGCAGCGGCTTGGCAAAACAAATAACAGCCAGCGGCCACCCCGCCATAATAGGATGCAAAGTTCCACAAGCGCAGGCCCAGACGGTATATCGCCAGCGGCAGATCATCAAAATCCACTTGCGCGCCGCCGCCAGACACGGCGCCACTGGCCAGCTGATCCAGTGTTGCGCGGATCAGCGCGGCCTCTGGCCAGGTATCGGCATCAACGAAGATCAGCCATTGTCCTTGGGCGGCCTGGGCACCAGCATTGCGCGCCCGGGCAATCTGCTGATGAGGCTCGAACACCACCTTGGCGCCGGCAGCGCGGGCCAGCTCTGCCGTGTCATCGCTGGAGTTGTTGTCCACCACAATGACTTCAAAGGATTCGGGCTGGGCATGACAAGCGGCAAACACCGCCTCTAGGCTTTTCTCAATCCAGCCGGCTTCGTTCCAAGCCGGGATAATCACCGAATAAATCGGTGCTGCACTCACTGTAACCAGACCCGGGCGTTACGGAACAACCGCATCCAAGGCCCATCCTCGCCCCATTCATCGGGATGCCAGCTGTGTTGCAGCGCGCGAAATACCCGCTCGGGATGCGGCATCATGATGGTGACGCGGCCATCTCGGGTGGTCAGGCCGGTGATTCCTTCGGGCGAGCCATTGGGGTTTTCGGGATAGCGCGTGGCTGGTGTGCCGTGATTATCCACATAGCGCAGCGCGAGTATTTGCTCCTGCTGAGCCAGTTCCTGGTCTGCGTCAGCAAACACCGCTCTGCCCTCGCCATGAGCCACCGCGATGGGCATGCGCGAGCCAGCCATCCCAGAGAGCAAAATCGACGGGCTATCGAGTACCTCAACCATCGACAGTCGCGCCTCAAATTGCTCGCTGCGATTGCGCATAAAACGCGGCCAATGCTCAGCCCCGGGAATCATGGACTTGAGCTGGGAAAGCATTTGGCAGCCATTACACACGCCCAAAGCAAAGCTGTCCTGGCGCGCAAAAAAGGCCGCAAAGGCATCCGATAATTGTGCATTGAATAGAATACTGCGCGCCCAGCCACTGCCCGCGCCCAGCACATCGCCATAAGAAAAGCCGCCACACGCCGCCAGGCCTTGGAAGTCCTTGAGATCGACCCTACCCTCTAATAAATCGGTCATGTGCACGTCCACCGGGGCAAAGCCGGCGCGATGAAATGCCGCAGCCATCTCAATTTGTCCATTCACGCCCTGCTCGCGCAAAATCGCCACCCGCGGCCGCCGCCCGCTGGCAATCATGGGCGCTGCGATATCCTCATTCATTTCAAAGCTCAGCTGGACGTTAAGTCCGGGATCATCGGCACGTCTGATCGCTTCGAAGGCCTCGCGAGCACAATCGGGATCATCGCGCAGGGCTTGCATGCGATAGCTGGTCTCCGCCCACAGCGATTCCAGTTCGCCGCGGCTGGCACTCAAAAGCAGCGAGTTGTCGAGGTAAAACGCCAGATCTTGTGCAGCGGTGACTGATCCCAACACATGGCTGTGATGCGATAATTCCCAGCCGGCAAGCATACTGAGCACTTCATCGGTATGGTTGTGCGCGACTTGAATAACGGCGCCTAGCTCTTCATTGAATAGTGCCGCCAGGGGATCATCGCCCAGGGTATCGAGCTGCACTCGCATGCCACAGCGCCCGGCAAAAGCCATTTCGCTTAATGTTGTGAGTAGACCGCCATCACTGCGGTCATGATAGGCCAGCAAAAAGCCCTCTTGTCGCAGCGCCTGAATCGCTGCGAAAAAGCGCATCAACATGTCGGGATCGTCTAAATCGGGGGCGTGATGACCCACTTGGCTGAGCACTTGGGCCAGGGCCGAGCCCGCCAATCGCTGCTTGCCTTTACCCAAATCGATGAAGATTAAATCGCTGTCACCACAGTCAGTACGCAGCTGTGGCGTCAATGTCTGGCGCACATCGCTCACCGGGGCAAAAGCCGAGATGATCAGCGACAGCGGCGAGGTCATCACTTGCTCGCCCTCAGATCCCTCGGGGCTTTCCCACACCGTGCGCATCGACAGGGAATCTTTGCCCACCGGAATACAAAGCCCCAAGCGCGGACACAGCTCACGCCCCACGGCTTCCACCGTGGCAAACAGGGCAGCATCCTCACCGGGATGGCCGGTGGCCGCCATCCAGTTGGCGGAGAGTTTGATGTCGGAGAGATTTTCGATCGCGGCTGCAGCGATATTGGTCATGGCCTCACCAATGGCCATGCGCCCTGAAGCTGGTGCATGCACTAAGGCAATCGGGCTGCGCTCACCCATGGCCATGGCCTCACCGGTATCGCCTTCAAAGTCAGTCGCGGTGACCGCCACATCGGCAACCGGCACCTGCCAGGGCCCCACCATCTGATCCCGAGCCACGAGACCGGTCACACTACGATCGCCGATGGTAATCAGAAAAGACTTGGAGGCCACAGAGGGCAGCTGTAATACGCGCTTTACCGCCTCCTTGAGCGAGAGATCGGTGGTGTCCAGCTCAGGCTTGGTAAAGGTTAAATGCCGAACATCGCGCAGCATCTTGGGCGGCTTACCTAGCAGCACTTCCATGGGCAGATCCACGGGGTTGTTACCGAACTGAGCATCACCCACCAGTAACTGACGGTCCGCTGTGGCCGTGCCAATCACGGCAAAAGGAGCGCGCTCGCGTTCACACAAAGCCGTGAATGAGTCCAGCCGCGCGGCATCAATGGCCAAGACATAGCGCTCTTGCGCTTCATTGCACCACAGCTCCATGGGTGAGAGCCCGGGCTCATCACTGGGGATGGTGCGCAGTTCGATACTGCCACCGCGCCCCGCATCATTCAAAATCTCCGGCACGGCATTAGACAAGCCGCCAGCACCGACATCATGGATAGAGAGAATAGGATTGTTCTCTCCCAGCGCTGTGCAGCGGTCGATGACTTCCTGACAGCGGCGCTGCATCTCCGGGTTACCGCGCTGCACCGAGGCAAAGTCCAAGCGCTCGGCGCTTTCGCCACTGGCCATCGAAGAGGCAGCACCTCCGCCCAAGCCAATCAACATTGCGGGACCGCCCAGCACCACCACGGGCGTGCCTTCAGGAAGATCATTTTTGGCGATGTGTTCAGCGCGTAGGCTCCCTACTCCGCCAGCAATCATGATGGGCTTGTGATAGCCCTTGAGCTCGAGGCCATGTGGCCCGGGGGCTTGCAGCTCCAAAGTGCGGAAATAACCGGCCAATGCAGGACGACCAAACTCATTATTAAAGGCCGCGGCGCCAATCGGCCCGTCGAGCATAATGTGCAAGGCGGATTCAATGCGCCCGGGTTTACCAAAGTCAGTCTCCCAAGGTTGCTCAAAGCCGGGGATGCGCAGGTTGGATACCGAAAAGCCGGTGAGTCCTGCCTTGGGTTTGGAGCCGCGACCGGTGGCGCCCTCATCGCGAATCTCGCCGCCCGAGCCGGTGGCGGCACCCGGAAATGGCGATATCGCCGTGGGATGGTTATGGGTCTCGACCTTCATGAGAATGGGCAGGTCGAGTTTTTGGGGTTGATATTCTCCGGTCAGCGGATCCGGCATCAGCCGATAACCTGTATGTCCGGCGATCACCGAGGCATTGTCTTTGTAGGCTGACAAGACGCCCTCGGGGGAGATTTCATGGGTGTGGCGAATCATGGCGAACAGCGAGTAATCGCGCGTTTGACCGTCAATCACCCAGTCGGCATTAAAGATCTTGTGGCGACAATGCTCGGAGTTGGCTTGGGCGAACATCATCAGCTCCACATCGGTGGGGTCGCGCTTCAGGGTCTGGTAGGCCTCGGCCAGGTAGGTGATTTCATCTTCTGCCAGCGCCAGTCCCAGCTCGGCATTGATGGCGCGCAGCGCGGCTTCCGGATCATCGCCCAAGGGGATGCGGCGCACTGGGGCCGCTTCGTGGTGCGCGAATAAGCCTTCGGCATCTGCGCTTTGGGTGAGCACGGTTTGCGTCATGCGATCGTGCAGCAGCGACAGAATTGCCTCTCGTTCTTGTGCGCTAAGCGGGCTTTCGGTTTTCAGGGCATAGGCGATGCCTTGCTCGATACGCTCGACCACGCCGCCCAAGCCGCAGTGGCGGGCGATGTCCGTGGCTTTGGTAGACCATGGCGAGACCGTGCCGATGCGCGGCACCACCAGAATCTGCGTCTCCCCGGTCTCGGCATCAGTCGGCAGCGGCATGGCTTCTAACAGCGCCTGAATCTGCTTCTGCTCGGCCTCAGTTGGCACATGCCGGGTCTGCACGAAAAACCGCTGCGTTGCGTCCACCCTTTCCAGATGGGGTACGACCCCTTTTAGGGATTTTGCGAGCCGCTGCAAACGGAATTCAGAGAGCGCGGCAGCGCCGGATAAACGCAACATGAAGAGGTCCTTACCAACAACCAGCAGAAAGCCGCCATGATACTGCATTGCGCCCGCGGCTTGCAGTGCGAAACCCGGGGAGCTTTATTCGCTCTTGGAACCTAGCTCCCTAATCACGACAGCTTGTTCGTAGGCATCTATCTGCGTTTTAAAAAAAGCATAAATGCCATCAAGGCTTGTGTTGAGTCTAATGGAATAAAATCCAGGGTCATCGGCATCGACCGGGACATGACCTAGCAGAATTTCCAGAACTGCTGATGCCTGACTCAATTCAATATGATCAATGCGAACAATTGCGTCCAAAAGCTGTTCGATGGTGCAGCCATGATCCCGTATCAGAACCATGAGATCGAACAAATCTCTGGATGTGACACGGTCTCGGAGTGTCAGCGCCTTGGATTCAAATAAAGTCTGTAACGTAGGGATTTGGAATACCGACTGAGTTCCCGAAAGCATGGGCGCATTCGCAAAATACGTGCGGCGCGAGTCGCCGCCTCGAGTCATGGCCGCAAAACTGACCCGCACTCCATCGATCTGATATTCCTGAATGTAATCTTCTAATCGAATGCCATTAATGCGCGCCTGAGAAATTCGCACAGTATCGAGGATATTGTGCACCTCCATATTGTCTTTGCGGCAGGATGTGAGAAATGCACTGATTCCATCAATCGGTAGACTGGATTCAAAGCTGAAAAAGTCTAAGTCTTCACTCTGGCGATGCCCAAGCAAGAGCGACAGGGCCGTTCCACCGAAAAGAGCTAAACCTAATGACTCTAGAGCACTATGGGTGCGACAGTACCCAAATACACGCCGAGTGTCTTCGGGCAGAGCATCAAGCCGCAGCATCAATATGCTCTATTGCTTCGATGGCATTACGCAACTTGCGGCCAGCGATGTTGCGGGTCAGTGGGTCATCTATGCGATCAAGAATTATCTGCATGCAATCTGCACCGTATACTCGGACACATTTGGCGATATCGATCAGTTCAACGCCTTGCAGCACGCGCAACAGAAAAACCTCCTCGGGAATTTGCTTGTTGCTCCAGTCATAGGCACGGCTCAATCCTAGCGTGCGCGACAAAGGTGTTTGACGCATCACCTGTTTGGAGCGGTGGTATTTAGCACGCTGCCGACAGGCCTCAGAGCAGTAGCGCGATATCTTCAAACCCAAAAATAGGTTGCCACACTGATTACAGTGCTTTGTCTGGCGTTCGCGCCGAGAGGCAAGTGCAGCACCTAGAGTCTTCATGATCCCAATTTTCACCCCGCAAACGCTTTCGTGTCAATTCAGGTCCATAATACAACTCCAAATGACAGGGAACTGATCTTGGCGTATCCTGTCTGAGTTAGTACTTGGGGGCGACCTGGCTTCGACGGGGGTTGCGAAACCTGAGGTGCATGCCGAGGATACAGCTTACCTCGCAAAAAATGCTGTTACGTTATAGTTGCCAACGACGACAACTACGCTCTAGCCGCCTAAGAAACGGTTAGCCTCTGACGGGATTTGCTTGTAGGTTTCACTCAGAGGTCATTAATACAAGCTCGCGGAGCGGACCTGCCCGGGTCTTAACCGCTAAAACTGATCGGGCTCGCGCTGCGGTATCCTGTTCGTCGGAGACCAAGGCGTTAACTGAAAAGACGAACTAAGCATGTAGTACCGATGGCGTAGGATTCTCGGACGCGGGTTCGATTAACACAATGGTCGCCTTTGCCCGTAAGGGTAAAGTGAAAACGGGGCTCACATCGGTGGACCCTAAAGCGGGGGTAACCCGCCACGGCAACACCGAGGGGTAGGAAGAGGGCTAACCTCAGGCCTGCCCTGTAGAGACTCATAGACCGGCTGAGTGTGAAAACACAGAGCCGGCACTAGGATTCGCAGCCAATCATCGCTGCGGATAACACGCCCCGCATCCTGGCGACAGGATGAAGGTATAGTCCAGCCCTCATCGAAAGATGGGGAACCAGCTGTCCCGCCGCCTCCACCATTCGTCGGAAACCCTGGCTCACAAGGCCAGGGTTTTTTTATGATTGCCATCATGAATATGACGCTCAGTAAAATAGACGCCGCTTATATCGCGGGAGTGATTGACGGTGAAGGCACCATCACGCTGGTTCGGAAACACCGCGGTGAAAACCGCCAATTGTCAGTTTCGATCAGCAGCACGGAGCGTCCGTTACTGGAATATATTCTTGAGACGTTGGCTGCTGGTAAAATCACAACCAAACGCACATATAGTGCCGCACATTCCCCTGGATACACTTATGCGATTTATAATCGGCAAGCGTTTCATCTCCTGCAGCATGTCTCACCCTTTCTGAGAACATACAAGAGGTTGAGGGCTGATTTGATTTTAGCCCATTATCTTGCCCTAACACCTCGAAATGGCCGCTACTCCGCGTCGATAATGGAAAGACGAAAAGCATTTGAGGAAGCAGTTTTGAACACACGAGCTCGCTCCTAGAGTAACCGTTAAGTCATTGCAGCGATCTGTCCAGTGGTTAAACTCACCCAATGGTGACTAACCCTCCTCTTTTCAAGCGTTATATCGGTATCGATTATTCCGGCGCGCGATCGGTGGAATGCAGTCTTAAGGGGCTGCGCGTGTATGTGGCCGATCGTGAATCGATGCCCGTGGAAATCCCGCCTCCTCCCAGCCCTCGCAAGTACTGGACCCGGCGCGGGTTAGCGGCTTGGCTGGCCGAGCGCTTGGCGGAGGATGTGCCGACGCTGGTGGGTATTGATCACGGTTTTTCCTTTCCGCTGCGCTATTTTGAAGCGCATCACTTGCCGCTGAACTGGCCGGTTTTCTTAGAGGATTTTTGTCGGCATTGGCCCACTGATGAGCCATGGACTTGCGTGGATTTCATTCGTGATGGTGTCGTGGGCAATGGCTTGGCGCGGGTTGGCAATGCTCGCTGGCGGCGTATCACCGAGACGCGCGTCGGCGCCAAGTCGGTATTTCATTTCGATGTGCCCGGCTCGGTCGCTAAATCCACCCATGCCGGCTTGCCTTGGCTGCGTTATTTGCGGGCACAACTGGGGCAGCAACTTCACTTCTGGCCCTTTGATGGCTGGTCTATTCCCAGCGGCCGATCCGCGGTGTTGGAGGTGTACCCGTCCTCATGGAGCGGACGATATCCGCGTGAGGATCGGACCCCTGATCAGCATGATGCATACGCGGTGGCGGCTGAGTTGCGCCGGTTAGATGCCGCGGGTAGCCTGCCCTTATTGCTCAATCCCGAGTTTCGGGATGCGCAGGAAGCGGCTATCGCTGAGCTAGAGGGCTGGATTTTGGGGGTGGTGTGAGGTGACTGAACAAATGGGGTACAACCCCACAATGGGGGGCGCGGGGGTCGTACCCCTGAATGTGTTGCATACCGCGGACTGGCATTTGGGGCGCGCTTTGTATGGACGTCGCCGGGATGAGGAGTTCGCGGCATTTTTGTCTTGGCTGGTGGAGACGATTGCCCGCCAGGAGATTCATGTGCTGTTGGTGGCGGGTGATGTGTTTGATACCAGCACACCGAGTAACCGGGTGCAGGAGCTCTACTACCGCTTTCTGGGTCAGATAAAAACCACCGCTTGTCGGCATGTGGTGATTATCGGCGGCAATCACGACTCACCCAGCTTTCTCAACGCCCCGCAGGACCTGCTGCAGGCCTTTGATGTGCATGTGATTGGCAGCAAAACCGCCGATCCGGCTGATGAGGTGCGGGTGCTGCGCGATGCCAAGGGACAGCCTGAATTGATCGTCTGCGCTGTTCCCTATTTGCGCGACCGTGATATCCGTGAGGCGCAGCCGGGGGAAAGCATCGAAGATAAAGGGCGCAAGCTGATTGAAGGCATCGCCGGTCACTATGCCGAGGTGGCCTCCTGTGCTGAAGTACAGCGCGCGGATCTGGGTGTCGATGTGCCGATCGTCGGCATGGGCCATTTGTTCACCGCCGGCGGCAAAACCACTAGCGATGACGGTGTCCGGGATTTGTATGTGGGCTCTTTGGCGCATGTCACGGCCGAGGTCTTTCCGCCGTGTCTTGACTATGTCGCTCTGGGGCATTTGCATGTGCCGCAGCGGGTGGGCGGAGGCGACAGGGTTCGTTACAGCGGCTCACCGATACCCATGGGGTTTGGCGAGGCGCTACAGGAGAAGATCGTACTCAAGCTGCGATGCGAAGGGCGGCAGCTGAGCGTGGAGCCCATTTCAGTGCCGTTGTTCCAAGCGCTGGCCACGTTGAGTGGCGACTGGGCGACCATTGAACAGGGCATTCGTGCGCAGCTGGCAAAGCCCAGCTCGTGCTGGCTTGAGGTGAACTACACCGGTAAGGAGATCATTACCGACCTGCGCGAGCGCATCGATGCCTTGATCGAGGGTTCACCTCTGGAGGTTCTGCGGGTGCGCAATCAACGCTTGATCCAGCAGGTGCTATCACCGAGTGTGACCGAAGAGACCCTTGAAGAGCTCGACATGGCACAGGTTTTTGTGCGCTGTCTGGAGGCCCACGAGGTACCCGAGGCGCAGCGGCCAGAGCTATTGCAGGCTTATCGAGAAATTCTTGAGTCGGTGGCTGAAGCCGACGATGACCGTGCTCGGGTTTAGGCGGCCATGCGCATCCTCTCACTGCGTTTTAAAAATCTGAACTCGCTGGTCGGTGAGTGGGCTATCGATTTCAATGATCCGGCTTTTACCGCGGATGGCATTTTTGCCATTACGGGGCCTACGGGCGCGGGTAAGTCAACGCTACTGGATGCGCTTTGTCTGGCGCTTTATGGCAGCACGCCGCGTCTCGGCCGCATCACTGCCAGTGGCAATGAGATCATGTCGCGACAGACGGGGGAGTGCTTCGCCGAGGTCAGTTTTGTCAGCGCCCACGGACACTATTGCTGCCATTGGGCACAGCATCGGGCCCGCAAAAAGCCTGATGGTGAACTGCAGGCGCCGCGCCATGAGATCGTGGACGCCGATACGGATCAGGTTTTAGAGAACAAGCTCAGCACCGTGACGCAAAAACTAGAGGCGGTCACCGGCATGGATTTTCAGCGTTTCACTCGCTCAATGCTGTTGGCTCAGGGTCATTTCGCGCGGTTTTTACAGGCCAATGCCGATGAGCGCGCGCCGATTTTGGAGCAAATCACGGGCACGGAAATCTACAGCGAGATCTCAAAAGCCGTGCATGAGCGTCACCGCTCTGAAAGCTCGATACTCAATTCATTGCATCACGAGATGGCGGCGATTGGCCTGCTTGATCCCGAACAAGAGGCGGCACTGGACGCGGCTATTCAGGAGCATCAGGCCTCCGAGTTCGTGCTAAATGGAGATTGCACGGCACTTAAAGAAAGCATCGATTGGCTCAATACCGTGGCCCGTCTGAGAAAGGATCTTGATGATCTCAAAACAGATGCACAGAAGCTAAAAACCGATCGCCAAGCCTTTGCCCCCGAGGCAAAGCGGCTTGAGCAAGCCCTGGCCGCTGCGCCGCTTGAGGCGGACTATGCACGCCTTTTAAGCAGTCGCGAACAACAAGCCAAATTAGAGCGGCAATTGAATGAATTGCACCAAGCCATGCCAGCTTTAGAGAAGCATAGGCAGGCGGCGGCGCAAGCTTTGGCAAACGCTGAGACACATACGGCTGGCGCTCAGGAGAACCTGCGCAAGGCCTGGCCGCTACTGACCCAGGTGCGCGCCCTAGATACTCAGCTGCGCGATCGAGACACCGGCGTGCAGCGCGCTGAGATCGCCTGTCAGAGCACTCGCGAGCAACTGGCTAAGTTGCAGGCTCTTAAGAGTCGGGAGGCGGAGCAATGTGACCGTATCGAGGCGAATATAGCCAAGGCAGATCAATACCTTTCCGAGCATCGAATCGATGAGTCACTGATTGGAGGACTCAGCGGGATCGAGGAACAACTGCGGGCGCTGGAGCGACAACAAATCGAGTGCGCGAATACGGAGAAGCACCAACTGGGTTTGCTGAAAGATTTGCAGCAAGCAACAAAGCACCATGACGAGGCCCAGCAGCGGCGGGATAGTGCTCAGCAGGCGCTGCAAAGGGCGGCACAAGCCCATCAACAGGCACAGATCGACTTAAAGCAGTTGTTGGGGGATCGGGCCTTGGCGGATTATCGTCGTGAAAAAGAGGGCCTACTGCGGGAAATGGCGCTGCTCTCACGTATCGCAGATTTAGAGGCGCAACGTGGCTTATTGGAGCAAGGTAAGCCCTGCCCGCTTTGCGGTGCCACGGAACATCCTTTCGCTGAGGTCGGAGTGCCAGTGGCCAATGAAACTGAAGAGAAAATCCAATCCTTAGAGCGGGTAATTACCGCCGTAGAGGATCAACAGGGCTTGCTTCGCCAACATGATGAGGCCGAGCGCGCGGCGCAGCAGGCAGTCTCTAAAGCCGAAACGGCGTTGGTCTCAGCAGCGCAGCAGCAGGCGGTCCTAGAACAACACCTGCAGCAGTGTGACATGCAATTACTGCAGCGACAGAAAGACTTGAGTGCACAGCATGATCGAGCCGCTGCCATATTGGCGCCTTTTGATAAGCCGCTTGAGCTCGGCGCCGATCCAACTGCTTTGATTGAGGAACTGCAGGGGCGTTGCCGAGGCTGGCAAAAGGCGCAACAACAAAGGAATGAGTTGCTTCAGGGACGGGTTAATCACCAACGCGAGCTCGCCCGTTTGGATGCCTTATGGCAATCACAACAGGACTCATTGAAGCAAAAGCAAATGGAATACGAGTCTTTGATAAAAGATCGGGATACGCTCGGGACTCAGCGCCGCGATTTGTTCGGTGAGCAATCGCCCGAGGCTTATGAAAAACAATTACAGCAAGCTGTCTCGATAGCAGAGAGTGCCGAGAAAAAGGCTCGAGAACTTTATGGAGAACAACAGCAACAATGGCAGCAGTCGCAGAGCCGCCTGGCCGAATTCCATCGGGACATCGAAACTTTTGCACCGCGGTTATTGGAACAGGAAACCGGTTTTTCTCAGCTTCTGGCGTCGAAGGCTTTTGCATCGGAGGTGGATTTTCTGCGCGCTCGTCTTGCGCCAGAGCAGCGCGATTTGCTGGTCGCCCAGGCCCGTTCTTTGGAACAGCGTCAGACCGAGCTCAATACCCGACGCGCAGAACGTCAGAGCCGTCTTGAGGAGCAAATGGCGAAACCAAAAACGGCTCAAAGCCTCAGCGAGCTGGAACCGGAATATCAGCGCTTGGAACGGGGCCTGTTGGAGGTGCGCGAGACACTGGCGCGGCTCAGAGTGCAATGGGAAAATAACACCAACGCCAAATCACAGCGCGCTGATAAACAGGCGCAGATTGAGGCTCAACAAAAAGAATACCTGCGTTGGCATACGCTGCATGAACTGATTGGCTCTGCCGATGGCAAGAAATACCGCAATTTTGCCCAAGGGCTCACTTTCGAAGTGATGATTGGGCATGCCAACCGCCAGCTGATGAAGATGACCGACCGATACCTTCTTACCCGTAGCGAGCAAGCTCCACTGGAGCTGAACGTAGTAGACAACTACCAAGCAGGCGAGATTCGCTCCACCAAGAACCTGTCCGGCGGGGAGAGCTTCATTGTGAGTCTGGCCTTGGCCTTGGGGTTATCGCAGATGGCAAGCAGCCGAGTGCGCGTGGATTCGCTGTTTCTTGATGAGGGTTTTGGCACTCTGGATGAGGATGCACTGGACGTGGCGCTAGAGACGCTGGCCAATCTTCAGCAGGACGGCAAGCTGATCGGCGTGATCTCTCACGTGGCGATGCTCAAAGAGCGCATCAGCACGCGAATCCAAGTAACTCCTCTGACCGGTGGGCGCAGCCGCCTCTCCGGCCCCGGCTGCCACTAACCTCAACCGGGGTACGACCCCATTGGGGTCGTACCCCTTTGCTTGAGTTTTCCACAGAACCTGTGGATAAGCTTGTGGAAAGTCGCCGAGAAATGGGCGCAAAGCCTTGTCAGGTCTTGATCCGTGTCATGTTGGTGAAATATTGACCAATATCCACTTTGTTCATATTTTTCATTAACTTATAAAGCATTCATCAGACCGAGAAATCGATTTTTTCGGTAAATTGGCCTATTTCAGAGTGTTGAGTGAGGGCATGTGCACAACCTTGGCGCATTGTGAATGAAAATAGCGAAAATTTGGTTATAACCAGACCCTCTAAAGAGTGCTGTTTGGAATACCAGCCTGCTGCATAGAATGAAAACTGGTTATGCTTTGGCCATGCTCGGCGTTGATCAACTCCTGCCTTTCCTCATCGCTGCCATCGTCTTGACGCTGGCTCCAGGGCCCGACAATCTCATGGTACTGAGCCTTGGCATGTCTCAAGGAAGGCGCGCCGGAGTCGCTTTTGGTCTGGGCTGTGTTTCGGGTTGCTTAATCCATACTCTGTTGGCGACGCTGGGCGTGAGCGCTTTAGTTGCCGCCTCACCCAAAAGTTTTGCGCTGCTGACCCTTATAGGTGCTGCTTATCTCATTTGGCTGGGCATGCAATCGCTACGGCATGCACGAGACCATGCTGAAGGCTTTCTATCAGTCATGCCTGACAGCGCCCTCGCTCTATTCGTCAAAGGCGTGGTCGCTAACGCCATTAATCCCAAGGTGATGATTTTCTTTTTAGCTTTCCTGCCTCAGTTCGTGGTTGCTGAGCAAGGCCATATCCCCTGGCAAATGGCGCTGCTGGGCTTGGCATTTATGCTTCAGGGGGCAATGATCTTTGGCGCACTTGGCTATTTTTCGGGGTATTTGGGGCAGCTGTTGGCTCAAAATTCAGGACTAAAAAGCTTCCTACACTATCTCGCCGCCGCGGTGTTTCTGGGGCTTGGCCTGCGGTTATTTCTCAATATTATTGGCTAGTGTATACCCGAGCGAATTTATCGGTGATACACCACTGCAGGTGTTGACTCCAAGTAAAAAATGCATGTTATGGTAAAAACAGAGTAATTCTGAACAGGCACATAGACTGACGATTGGTCAGGCAAATGGGATTGATTGGTTTTGATACGAGCAGAAAACGTCACCAAGGTCTTTGGACCTGAGCCCGAATCTGCTCTGCCCCTTCTGCAACAAAACAAATCCAAGAACGAGATTCGAGATCTCACGGGGCAGACTGTCGGCGTCAACAACGCCAGCTTTGATATCGAGCCCGGCGAAGTGTTTGCCATCATGGGTTTGTCAGGATGCGGCAAGTCGACCTTGATTCGCTGCATTAACCGGCTGATTGATCCAACCGCCGGTCGCATTATTTTGAAAGACCCCGACCAGGGCGAGATTGACATCACCGCGCTGGATGAGACAGGACTGCGCGATGCGCGCCGCCGCCACCTCAGCATGGTTTTCCAGCACTTCGCCCTGCTCCCCCACCGCACGGTATTGGACAACGCAGCCTATGGGCTAGAGATACAAGGGTGTGAACGCAATCAGCGGCAACAGTCCGCGCAGAAAGTCTTAGAGATGGTCGGCTTGGGCCCATGGGGCGACAGCCACCCCTCAGAACTCTCGGGCGGTATGCAACAACGTGTCGGTCTGGCTCGCGCCTTGGCGACCGAGGCCGGTGTGTTGTTAATGGATGAGCCGTTCTCAGCGCTCGATCCGCTGATTAAAGTCGATATGCAAGAGGAACTGCGGCGGATTCAGCGTGAGCTCAACCGCACGATTTTATTTATCACCCATGATTTGGACGAAGCCATGCGCATTGGCGATCACATTGCCATTATGGAAGAGGGCCGCATTGTGCAAATTGGCAGCCCGGAAGAGATTCTGGTGAACCCACTAACAGAGTACGTGGCTAAGTTTGTTGAGCATGCAGATCCAACCAAGGTCATCACCGCCGGAACCATTGCTCTGCCGCTCAACAGCGATGCCATCATGAAACTAGACGGTTCCGACGCTGGCTGGTTTAGCGTGCCGGGGCAACCGGATTTGCGCTATCGTCGCGATGCCAACAATCGTCTAACCCGTGTCGAACAGGGCGAGCAAGCGCTGCGCATCCGACCGCTCAATGAGGTCATCACCGAGAGCCCGCCGCCGCCAGAACAACGTCATCAGGTCTTACTCACCTGCTCGGCGGATACGGTGCTGCGGGATCTTCTGCGTGCACGACTGCACTCCACTCGACCGGTCGTGGTGACCGGCGATGAAGACCGCATCCATGGCGTGATCAGTGATGCTCAGTGGATCAACGGCATCCTCGAAAAACGTGGCTATCGCGACGAGGACCTGAAGCGAGCGGGTGCGGCATGACTGAGTTCTTAGAGTTCCTGCGCGCCCTGATTAATGACCCTTTCGCCTTCATCGACCTGCCAATAAGGCAATGGATTACCGATGCAGTGAGCTGGATTGTTTCGACATTCCGCGGTTTTTCGCGCACTTGGATCAGCCCGCCAGTACAAAACGTGATGAACAGCGTGCAATGGATGCTTTCGGTGATTCCGCCGGGCATTTTTTTGCTGCTGACATTGGCTTTGGGTTGGTGGTCATCTTCCTGGCGCGTTGGGGTATTCGCCGCTGGGTCGCTGGCGTTTATCGGCTTTTTGGGGGTCTGGGATGAGATGATCATCACCCTCTCATTGGTGGTGACAGCGGTATTCTTTTGCATCGTGATTGGTCTACCGCTTGGCATCATAGGCTCGCGCAGCGAGCGCTTTTATACCGTGATGCGACCGATATTAGATATCATGCAAACCACCCCGCCTTTTGTCTATCTCGTTCCTGCTGTGATGCTGTTTAGCATCGGCAATGTGCCTGGCCTGATCGCCACCATCATCTTCGCGATGCCCCCCATTATCCGCCTGACCTACCTAGGCATTCGCAACGTCAATCCCGAATTTATTGAGGCAGCCTCTGCGTTTGGCTCGACCCGCAGTCAAACACTGTGGAAAGTTCAGTTTCCGCTGGCTTTGCCAACCATCATGGCCGGACTCAATCAGACCATCATGCTTTCGCTATCAATGGTAGTGATCGCTGCGATCATCGGCGCTGGCGGGCTGGGCTTAGAAGTCTATGCGGGTCTGGAACGCCTCAATATTGGCCAAGCATTTGTCGGCGGCATCGGCATTGTTTTGTTGGCTATGGTGCTTGACCGTATCACCCAGGGCCTCGGGGATAAGGCTCCGGGTGTGAAGTACAAATCCGATTAATCCCCACTGCAAACCGATTTAAGGAGGTTGCTATCTGATGTCTGTATCTGCGATGAAAAAAACCCGTTTAAGCCTAGCGCTGGCTGGATCTCTAGCCTTAGCCGGAGGCCTTGGGCAGTCCGCATTGGCGGCAGGGCATCATGATGAGCCCGGTGCCGGTGTTAATGTCCAACCAGCCGTTGCCACCTGGACAGGAGCGGTTCCGGTAAGTTGGGTTTTCGTCGAGCTGTTAGAGGAACTGGGCTATAACGTCGGCAATCCGGTGGCACTGTCCAACCCCGTCGCCTACCTGGCGATTTCCGAGGGTGACGCGCATTACTGGCCCAATGGCTGGTTCCCTATTCACAACCCGCAGCTTCCAGACAACTTTGGTGATGTGGCGACGATCTTTGATCCCCATTGCCCCTCTTGTGGCGTTCAAGGCTATTTAGTGGATGTGGCTTCCGTAGAGCAGTACAGCATCACCGGCATCGATGATTTCCGCCGTGATGAAGTGCGCGCCGCCTTTGATGCGACAGGTGATGGCAAGGCTGATCTTTTTGGGTGCCCACCCGGCTGGGGCTGTCATGAAGGCATCAATGCCATGCTGGATAAGTTCGAGCTACATGATGTCATCAACCATGTCGATGCCGGCTATTCCGCTAATTTTGCGGAAGTGATGGCGCGCATCGATTCGGGTGAGCCCACGCTTTACTACACTTGGGGCCCGAGTGCCTGGTTGTTGTCTCTAACGCCGGGAGAGGATGTCATGTGGGTTAACGCCCCGGGCATTGTTGAAGAAGAGGCCGAACGCTCTGAGGGCGTCACTGGCGCGGTGACTGATCCCATCGAGATGGGTTTTGTCGCTGCTGATATCCAAGTCGTTGCCAATAACGATTTCCTCAGTGATAACCCGGCTGCGGCCGAGCTGTTCCGCCAGGTGTCTTTGCCGCTTCTGTGGATTAGTGCGGTCGATCAGCGCATGGCTGATGAGGATCTCACCGATCGGCAGGTACGACCCTTGGTGCAGGAGTGGATCGCAGACAACCGCGATCAGGTTGATGCTTGGCTGGCAGCCGCGCGAGGTGCTGCTCAGTAAGCGATGCCTAACCCGTGGGGTACGACCCCAAACGGGGTACGACCCCATTTTGGGGTCGTACCCCGTTTGGGGTCGTACCCCGTTTGGGGACATAAGTGGATTGACGCGAGCGCTTGGCTTGCCCATAATTCGCGTCTTATTCACGCGCCCGTAGCTCAGCTGGATAGAGTACCTGGCTACGAACCAGGCGGTCGGAGGTTCGAATCCTTCCGGGCGCGCCAATAAAATCAAAGGCTTAGCGAATCACAAGCGCTAGGCCTTTTTTTACGGGAGCTATTCAAGATCTCCGCCGACAATGCGCCCGGCATCATCCAGTTCAGCGAAGAAGCGATAAGAATTCGTGCAGAACTCACGGGTTTGAAAATCGCCCGGCAGAATAAGCCAAATATGTGGATACGCCTCTTCAAAGGCCTCAGGCGTCGGCTGTGTATCTAAAAAATCGTAGAAACCGCTGAGCGGCCCTGCCGCTGCGAGATTAACTGAGGCCACCACAAGAGCAAAAAGTCTCGCTGGCCATGCCATGAAACGACTTTTCATCACTCGTCCTCTCATTTCGACAGCTTCACATCATAGCGCGTCACAACCCGCGACGCATCTTAGCGCCCCGAAAGTACAGTTTATTTAAGAATATCAAACCTAGTCTTTTGTTTTTTAAAGGGGAATTATTATGGTGGGCCCTTGAACTGGAAAGTTTGACTATCGTATAGTCATTAAAAATTTTTAAGAAAAAAGGACGTTGTTATGGATAAACCAATAGAAACGCTGAGTGCAAAAGAACTTTATGAAATGGCCAAACGTCGCGAACAGGAAGAGTGGGAGCGCACGCGTACAGATCGTCAGCGAGAAATTAAAGCTCTGCGTGCCGAGCGGCGCAGCCTGCTAAACAGCCACCGAAAGGCTTTGAGACAACTTCAACAGGCTCAAAACGCTGAATTGGCCAGTCTGGATAGTCGCATTGCCGACCTCACCGGGCGGGCGCCGCGCAAACGCGGTAATAGCGGTAACAGCGGCAGTAACGGTCGCAGCCCGAAAGGCCAGCAGACGGATACAATTTTGAAGATTATAAACACAGTGGGAGAGACCACTGCCCGCGCTGTAAAGGCTGAGGCAGAGGCTATGGGCCTGGTATTCTCCAACGTGCATCAAACCCTTGGCTATTTGAAGCGTCAAGGAAAAATAGAACAAGTCGGTCGCGGAATTTATCGCTCCGTACAATAGGTTTTCAATGATAATCGGCGACGCTGGTTTAGCTACGGTGAGCCATCAAAGAATCAGCAAGATAAATGGTGCCCTGAGTGAACTGTTCACCCAGGGCCTTTGCTGTTGGGGTCTCGTGATGCGAGGCAACCCATGCGGTGAGCTGCAAACGTCGTGCCAAAACAAACACAGGTAGCATGTATACATCTTCGCGCTGTAGTTGACGGATTTGTCGATAACCATCAAGAAATGCCTCTTGCAAAAGCGGAATATCCACTTCGGTTTCAATGAAGCTGATGGCACCGGCAAAATCCATCCCAAACCAAGACAAACCACTGTCGTCAAAATCAATGACTTGCAGCCCCTCAGCATCCATCAATAAATTAGCGGCACGTAAATCTCCATGAATCAATCCGAAGCGATCTGACGATTGCCCATAGCGCTGAATACGATCAAAAATCCAGAGAACCGCTTCCTCTAAAAGCCGCTTGCCCCGTGCATCCAAGCCCAGGGCGCAGCGCCAATCACCCCAATAGGCTTGCCTACCCAACATGGTTTGGAAATCCCAGAGTTTGCGCGTAAACCCGGGTGGTGGCTGCCAGCGCCGCACATGCTCCTGAAGGCGTGCGCTAATCCCACCAATCTGGCGCAATAAAGCCACCTGATCATCCTCAAGCGTGGGCGCGCGGCCGTAGACATATTCAAAACAGGCCACAGCTAGCGGACCGGCGCTGCTTGAGAGGAAACTCAGGTGATCATAGCCGCCATCCATCGATGGCAACACTGCCGGCGTGCGAATAATCTCTTCTGCGCGCAGCAACTGAATCCAATGAAGTTCAGATCGTATTTCAGGAATACTTCGATAGCCTGGCCGATAGACACGCAAAACCCAACGTTGACCATCACCGGGCGCGCTTGCCAAAAAAGTGGCGTTCTCGGAAATCTCCAGCAGCTGGATTTGCGCATCAGCCGGAATCCCCCAACCACCCATAATGGTTGTGACACCTTCTTGCAGCTCGCGCAAAAAAGCGTCTTGGTACAAACCGGTCATCCGCGTTTCACCTGACTCATCTCAAAAGCATCATACATGATGCTAGAGCCGCTTCATGCTATACTCGTGGCACATTTGTATTTGCCCGAAGACAGGACCCCTACCTTGAACTCCCCTACTTCCTCCCCGGCCGCTTTTGCTGCGCTGGGCTTGCCGTCGTCCCTGCTTCAAGCACTGGATCAAACCGGTTACGAACAGCCCACCCCCATTCAAGCCCAATGCATCCCGGCACTGATGGAGGGTCGAGACCTCTTAGGTCAGGCGCAAACCGGGACGGGGAAGACGGCCGCTTTCGCCCTACCCTTGCTGGCCCGCCTAAACACTCAGTATCAAGCGCCACAGATCTTAGTGCTGGCACCCACGCGAGAGCTGGCTATTCAGGTAGCCGAGGCTTTTGAAACCTATGCGCGGTTCTTGCCGGATTTTCACATCCTGCCAATTTATGGTGGCCAGGCCTATGGCATCCAATTGCGCCAGTTAAAACGCGGGGTACAGGTCATTGTGGGCACACCGGGGCGAGTTATGGATCACATGCGCCGCGGCACGCTTAAGCTCGAAGGTCTGACGGCGTTGGTGCTGGACGAGGCCGACGAAATGCTGCGCATGGGCTTCATCGATGATGTCGAGTGGGTTTTGCAGCAGGTCCCGCAAACCTGTCAGCTGGCCCTTTTCTCAGCCACCATGCCCGATGTCATTCGTAAAGTCGCGCGCAAGCATCTGAAATCGCCGCATGAGGTGCGCATTCAAGCCAAGACCACCACGGCATCAACGATTCGCCAGCGCTACTGGCGAGTCAGCGGGCTACACAAGCTCGACGCACTCACACGCCTGTTGGAACATGAAACTTTCGATGCGATGTTGGTCTTCGTGCGCACCAAGACCGAAACCGTGGAACTGGCAGAAAAACTCGCCGCTCGCGGCCATGCCTGCGAACCACTTAATGGCGACATTCCGCAGAACCTGCGCGAACGCACCGTTGATCGCCTCAAGCGCGGCCAATTAGACATCGTTGTGGCCACCGATGTGGTGGCGCGCGGTCTCGATGTCGAACGCATCAGCCATGTGGTCAACTACGACATTCCCCACGACACCGAGTCCTATGTGCATCGCATCGGCCGCACCGGTCGTGCCGGCCGCCAGGGCGAAGCCATTCTCTTCGTGGCACCGCGCGAACAGCGCATGCTGCAAGCGATTGAACGCGCCACTCGCCAACCCATCGAGCCCATGCACATGCCCACCGCACGCGATGTAAATGAGCGACGCATTCAGCGCTTTCGCCAACAGATCGCCGATGTGCTGGGCAGTGAATCCTTAGAGTTCTTTCAGGACATCGTTGCGGAGTATGTGCATGAACATGATGCCGACCCGCTCAAAGTCGCTGCGGCACTCGCCTTTATGGCGCAAGGCGATAAGCCTTTATTGATGGACGAAAATGCTCCCGAACCCGCGCGTGAGCCCCTACCCAAAGCCGGGCGGCGTGAACCACGCGAGCGCGCCGCAGGACCCGGCCGTAGCAAGCGAGGCGCCCGAGATGACTCTCACCAAGCTGAAGCCGGCATGCGCACATTCCGCGTCGATGTCGGCCGCGCGCATGGTCTCAAACCCGCTAACCTAGTGGGCGCCATTGCCAACGAAATCGGTATCGACAGCCAGCATATCGGCCGTATCCAGATCCGCGACGACCACTCTACGGTGGATCTCCCCGAGGGTCTGGATTCAGCTTTAGTGAATCACCTAAAGAAAGTCTGGGTCTGTGGACAAAAACTCGGCATGGAGCCCATCACAGGCGGTGGCAGCTCATCGGGTCGCAATAAGCCTATGCGCGGCAGTTTCAAAACCGAAGGTGGTTTCAAAGCGCGCGGCGGCCCAAAAGGCAGCGGTGGGTTCAAGCCTGGCGGCGGCGGACCCAAGAGTGGCAGCAGTTTCAGATCTGATGGTGGCGGCAAACCCGGAAGTGGTTTCAAAGCCCGTAGCGGCCCCAAGGGCAGCGGTGGATTCAAGCCCGGCGGCGGCCCGAAAAGCGGTTTCAAAGCGAGACCCAAGCTGGGAACAAAGCGATCATCCTGATTTTTGTCAGGTTATTAAAAAGACTTAACTCCTGCGATAAAAAAATTCTGGTTGCAGTTTTCCCTACAGGGTTTATAAGGCGCCTTATAAACCCGTCGCGTGGAGAATTGCAGTCATGGCCAGTGTCCGAGACCTGCTTCAAGATGAAGAAGATGAAGGCTTTGATTGGAAGGATTCCAACAAACCCAATGCCGTCACAGCGCGGCGCTCGCTGGAGCGTTATTTAGAAAAACGCGCTTTAAAGCGACAAATCCAAGATGTCTTTGACGAAAACGATAGCGACGCCGAACTAGATTGGTAGCGCCTAGTCGCCCAATAAGCTCAGCAAAGCGGCTTCGTCCAAAATCGGCACGCCCAAAGACTCTGCTTTTTGTAGCTTCGACCCCGCTGCCTCTCCAGCAATGACCGCGGTCGTTTGTTTCGATACGCTGCCTGAGACTTTGGCGCCTAGAGCCCTTAATCGCTCGCCAGCCTCATCACGAGTCATGCTGCTTAAACTTCCGGTCAATACATAGGTTTTGCCGCTCAGCACTTGGGCTTCTGAGCTGAGCGTAGCAGCATCCCGCTCCTCCCAAATAACACCACGCTCACGCAATGCATCGATGACTTCTCGATTATGCGGCTGCTGGAAAAACGCTGCGATGTGACCAGCGACAATAGGGCCCACATCCGCTACCGCGAGAAGATCCTCTTCACTAGCCGCTAACAGGGCATCCAACGATCCGAAATGGGCCGCCAAATTCCGCGCGGTTGCCTCACCCACTTCGCGGATCCCAAGGGCGAAAATAAATCGAGCCAGAGTGGTTTGGCGACTCTTATCTAAGGCCTGTATGAGGTTTTGCGCGGACTTCTCGCCCATACGATCTAGTGCTGCCAATGAGGAAACCTCAAGTCGATATAAGTCATCGACATGATCGACCAGGCCCGCATCCACCAGCTGTTCGACCAGCTTATCGCCTAAGCCTTCAATATCCATGGCGCGCCTTGACGCAAAATGCTTAATGGCCTCACGGCGCTGCGCTGCGCAATAAAGCCCCCCAGAGCAGCGCGCCACCGCCTCACCCTCGGCACGCGTAATATCTGACCCGCAAATCGGGCACGCACTGGGCAACACGATCTCGCGGGCGCCGGCGGGGCGCTGCGCCAATACCACTGCCGCCACCTCCGGAATCACATCACCGGCGCGGCGCACAATCACCGTGTCACCGATGCGCACATCCTTGCGCAGCACCTCATCCATATTGTGCAAGGTGGCATTACTCACCGTCACCCCGCCCACGAACACGGGCTCTAACCTTGCCACCGGCGTAATCGCGCCCGTGCGCCCGACCTGAAACTCCACATCGCGCAGCACCGTGAGTTGTTCCTGCGCTGGGTATTTATGCGCAATCGCCCAGCGCGGCGCGCGCGAGACGAAACCTAGCTCAGATTGCAAACGCAGACTATTGACCTTGTAGACCACGCCATCAATCTCATAGGCCAGCGCATCGCGCTGACGCTGGACACGCCCGTAATAATCCAAAAGCCCGGCGCTGCCGGTCACCACATCACGCTGAGCGCAAACACGCATACCCCAAGCGGCCAATTGATCTAACACGGCACTGTGGGTGGGCTGCGCCAGAGGCGGCTGCACATCCCCGACACCATAAGCAAAAAACGCCAAAGGCCGACTTGCCGTAACCTGCGGATCAAGCTGGCGCAAACTCCCCGCCGCCGCATTACGCGGATTCACAAACACCTTGCTACCCTCGGCGCGGGCGCGATCATTCAGGGCTTCAAACCGCGCCTTTTCCATATACACCTCGCCGCGAACCTCCATGAGCTTGGGATGGCCATGCCCACTAAGCTTCAAGGGGATGCTGCGCACCGTGCGAATATTGGCAGTGATATCCTCACCGGTAGCCCCATCACCTCGGGTCGCGGCCTGAACCAGTACGCCCTCTTCATAAATAAGACTCACGGCCAGCCCATCGAGCTTGGGCTCCACCGCATATTCCAATTCATCGGGATGATCTAAGCGCTCGCGCACACGGCGATCAAAGGCCACAAGATCCGCTTCTTCAAAAGCATTATCCAAAGACAGCATGGGCTTTTTGTGGGTCACACTGGAGAAAGCCTGCAGCGGTGTACCACTGACCCGCTGCGTTGGTGAATCGAGAGTCACCCACTCAGGATGCTCCGCCTCAAGAGCTCTAAGCTCCTGCATCAAAGCATCATAAGACGCATCCGGTATTTCCGGATCATCCAAGACGTAGTAGCGATAATCGTGGTGCTCAAGCTGCTGGCGCAGGGTTTGTACGCGCTCCAGGGCCAGCTCCATGTCATCCTGCGATAGATTCATCGACGCTGCAGGTTGGCGCGCAAACGCCAGCGGCGAATTTCTTCACACGCATGTTCGCGACCCTGACGGGTCATGGCACTGCGCGAGGCATCCAAAACTTGGCCGCCCAGTCTTTGCGCCAGACGCTCGGCACAATCGAGCATGCGCTCAAAAGCCTGAACCGGCTCATCGGGCCCGGGAAGGCGCAGAAAAAAGGAGACTCCCGGGGTCTTAAACTCGTTCATCTGCTCCGGGTCAAAGGTGCCCGGCTGAATCATATTGGCCACGCTGAATAAGATTTCGGGCTGATGATTGGGTGTGTGCATACGGTGGTATATCGACATAGCCCCATGCTCCAGCCCGACTTCTTGAAACGCTGTTTGGATTTGCACGCCCAAAAAAGGTTTTTCCTGGGGAGCAACGACATGCAGAATGAGAATCTTTTCTTCTGTAGGTTTCTCAGCTTCAGAGGCACGCTCGGCCTTTTGAGCATCCGACCCACCCAAGTCAAGCCACTTAGGCTTGCGCAACCATTCGGGCTTTTGCGACCAATCCGGCTTCTTGAGCCATTCAGGCTTTTTTGGCAATTCCGGTTTTTGCAGCCAGCTGGATTTTTTTGCCGATGCTGAGTCCGGCTCTGGCTCAAACGCCTCAAACTCATCGGCGCCCACATAATCCCGAGGCGGCTCCTGTGGTTTCACGAATGACTCCAGCGGATCTGAAGGTGGTGCTGCAGCGTCCTGTTGATAACCCAAGGGAGTGACCTGAGCAGGCTCCACAGGCTCTGTCTTCACCACCGAAGGGGAGCGGCTGTCAGCCCGAATATGGATTTGCTCAAGCAACTCATCTTCCGGCAAATCATCCAGGCGCTGGCGCGGCAAACGGCGTTTTTGCATCCGTCCCGAAAGATAGATACCCACCAAGATTGCCACACCCAGTATCAACAATATCCAGCGCAACATATCCATTTAATCGATCTCCCAGACTCAGGCCGTCGCCATCTTGGCCGCTTCATCCACATCGACTGTCACCAGCCGCGACACACCCGGTTCACGCATGGTGACACCAATGAGCTGATCGGCCATTTCCATGGTGGTCTTATTGTGAGTGATATAGATGAATTGCACACTTTGCGACATATCTTTAACCAGAGCACAAAAGCGCCCCACATTGGCTTCATCCAACGGTGCATCGACCTCATCCAGCATACAAAATGGCGCAGGATTGAGTTCAAATATCGCAAACACCATAGCCACGGCAGTTAAAGCTTTCTCACCGCCGGACATCAAGTGAATGGTTGTCAAACGCTTGCCGGGGGGCCGCGCCATCACCGCCACGCCCGTGGTCAATAAATCGTCCCCGGTCATTTCCAAGTGCGCGTGGCCGCCGCCAAATAGGCGTGGGAATTTTTCACCCAGCTGGGTGTTAACCAAATCGAAGGTCTCCTGAAAACGACTGCGGGTTTCCCGATCAATGCGCGCAATCGCCTGCTCCAAAGTCTCTAATGCCGAGATGAGATCATCATGTTGCGCATCCAAATAGGCTTTACGCTCACTGTGCTCTTTAAACTCATCGATGGCGGCCAGATTGATGGGGCCTAAGCGCTGAATGCGCTGGGCTAACCCGTCTACCCGCGCTTGCCACTCATCGGCCGAAGCGGACGCCTCAAGCCCTTCCAGCAAAGTGTCATAATCCAGCGCCATCTCCAGCAATTGCTCGCGGCCCGTCTGATGACGCACATTCACTTCCTGCCAAGCCATGCGTTTTTCATCGGCTCGGGAGCGGATTGTCGAGGCTTGCTGCTCTAACTGCAGTCGTTTTTGGTCAGCCTCACGGAGTTGCCCCTCCAGGGTTTCTACCCCCTGACGCGCGGCCAACAACTCATCTTCCATACCAGCGCGCGCTGCTACTTGCTCCTGCAACTGCGCCTGGAGGTCTTGCAAGGGCTCACCTGCCTCGAGAATCGCCGCTTCAAGACGCTCTAATTGCCCTTGTAGCTGCTCGCGCTGCGCTTGCATACGACCGATCCCAGCCTCAGTGCCCTGCATCCCGGTTTGTAAGGACTGGATGCGCAAAGCCACCTCATGCTGACGATCGCGCTGAGCCTGCATTACTTGACGCTGCTGATTAAGCTCAGTGCGCAATTGTTCGCGCTCGCTCTCCAGTTGGCTGCGCTCAAGACTGAACTGTTCCATCAAGGTCAAAGCCGTATTACGCTCACTGGTGGCGGATTTTAAGGCTTGGGTTTCCTGAGCACGCTGCTCCGCCAGCTCGGCCTGCTCGGCCTCGATTTGGCTGCGGCGGCTGCGCAGTTGTTCAGAGCGCGCTTTCAGGCTTTGCAGTTCCGAACTGAGTTCGCTGACCTGCCGATAGTGGGTGTTTACCGCATTCTGCTGCGCCTCAACATCTTGCTCCGCCTGTTGTTGCTGGGCGCGGTTTTGATCAAGCTCATCTTGCCCCTGCTCCACTTTGGCTTGTAGCTGTTGGATATGAGTTTTCAGGCTGCGGATCTCTTTTTCGCGCGCCAAAGTGCCACTGCGGCTGTCTTTTTGCCGGGTGATACGCACCCAATGCTGACCGAGCCAAATCCCCTGCGGCGTGATCACTGACTCGCCTGCACCCAGGCGCCCCTGCCAGCCCATGGCTTCAGCCAAACTATCGACACAGCGAATACCCGCCAGCAGGTGGCTGAGGCGATGCGGGCTGCGCACCTTAGCCGCTAAGGAGTGGGCGGGTGACGAAGCTGAGTCTTTGGACTGGCCGGCCAGCAATAACGTAACATTGGCCTCGGGTAAGGCATCAGGATCTGCGCTTAAGGCATCGCCAAGCTGATCAACACATAAGGCTTCCAAATATGGGCCGAGTACAGTTTCCACCGCAGACTCCCAACCCGACTCAACATCCAAGGTCTCGCCCAAACGCGCAGCGCCATCCAGCTGTTTGGCTTGTAACCAGGATCCCAAGGCTCCAGTTTCTTTGCCCAAAGCCGCCTGCTGCAGCGCCTCTAAAGAAGACAAGCGTCCCTGACTGACCTGCAGCTCACGACGCTGTTCTTCCAGGGCTTGGGTTTTTTGCTGTTGCTCATCACGTCGTTGGGCCACTAACTCGCCGGCTGCCTGCAGCTTTGACTCGGCTTTTTGGTGCTCTGCTTGGGCTGCCTTTAAGGCCTGCTGACGCTCATAAATCGCCGGTTCCAAATCGCCCTGACCCAAGGTCTGCGCTTCTTGACTGAGGCGTTCATTGCGCTGTTTCAGGCTTTGTAGTTGGCGCTCTAGGTATTCCATGCGCGCGCCTTGTACCTGGGCGGTTTGCGCAGGTTCAGCCGCCTGTTGGGTAAATACATCCCAGCGCTGCTGCCACGCTGCCATGGCCTCTTCGGCTGATTGCAAGGCTGCTTTAACTGCCTCTAGTCGCTGGAAATGCTGCTCTTGTTCCGGTTGCAGCTTGGCCAGCTCTTGGCTTAAAGATTCCAGTCGCTGTTGATCCTCTTGTAAATGCGCATCGATACTGCTGAGGCTGGCACGGGCTTCCTCACGCTCTTGAGTGCGCCGCGCTGACAATTCCGTTTGCATGCGAATCGATTGTTCGGTCGCGGAGATATCGGCGCCAAGCTTGTAGTAATGACCTTGCACCATGTTCAGCGTCTCATTGGCCTGACTCAGGCTTTGCCGTTGGCTTTCCAAGCCCGCCTCGACATGGCGCTGCTCGGCGATCGCCTGCTCTAGCGCCAAGGTTTGTTCATTGACTTCTGCCTCGCGCCGCGCGGCCTCTTCTTGCAAAGCTTTAAGCCTCAAAACCAGTAACTCACCCTTGGCCTGACGCTCCTCTTCGCGCAGCTTTTTATACTTATCGGCAACCTCGGCCTGTTTTTCCAAGTGCCGCAGCTGTTTGGCCACTTCTTCCCGCACGTCTTCCAAGCGCTCTAAATTTTCACGCGCATGGCGAATGCGATTTTCTGTCTCGCGCCGACGCTCTCGATACTTGGAGATACCCGCGGCCTCTTCCAAATAAATGCGCAGGTCTTCCGGACGCGCCTCAATCAGCCGCGAGATCATGCCCTGTTCAATAATGGCATAACTGCGTGGGCCAAGGCCGGTACCTAGAAAGATATCGGTGATGTCGCGGCGGCGACAGCGGGCACCATTGAGAAAATACTGAGATTGTCCATCGCGGCTGACACGTCGCTTAACCGCAATCTCGGCGTATTGCGCGTAGGCGCCGCCGAGCTTGCCGCTGCTGTTGTCAAACACCAGTTCAATGGATGCTTGGCCCACGGGCTTACGCGATGAAGAGCCACTGAAGATGACATCTTCCATGGAATCGCCACGCAAATGCTTGGCCGAAGACTCTCCCATCACCCAGCGTACCGCATCGATGGTGTTGGACTTGCCACAGCCATTGGGGCCGACAATGCCCACCAAATTACTGGGCAAATCCAACGTGGTCGGATCCACGAAGGACTTGAACCCAGCCAGCTTGATACGGCTCAGGCGCATGCAGCCATGCCATATTCGTTAGGCACTGCAAAACTCGCAAAAAGCGTTACACTGCGCTGTGTTAAATCCATATCCCCCAACCCAACGAGAACTGAAACCGCATGTCGACTGAGCCTTCCCGTCAACTCGAAACCTTCCCCAACCCGAATGCTGAGCGCGATTATATCATCCGCATGCGCTTGCCCGAATTCACCTGCTTGTGCCCCAAAACGGGCCAGCCTGACTTTGCCGAGCTACATTTGGAATATGTCCCGGATCAGCTGTGCGTCGAACTCAAATCCCTGAAACTTTATATCTGGTCATTCCGTGAGGAAGGCGGCTTTCATGAAGCCATGACCAATCGCATTTTGGATGATCTGGTCGCCGCAACAAATCCCAGATTCATGCGACTCACCGCAGATTGGAACGTGCGTGGCGGCATTTATACCATAGTCACTGTGGAACACCGTCAGCCTGATTGGCAGCCCGCTGACCCTGCCATAACTGAAAGTAAAGTCCGCGTTTAGCCAGTAACTGATCATGAGTGCCGCGTTCATGGACGCGGCCATGATCCATCACCACGATCTCATCAGCGTCCTGCACTGTTGACAGCCGATGAGCAATAGCCAGAGTGGTGCGTGAGGCTGCCACCTCCTGCAAGGCGGACATAATGGCCTGCTCAGCTTGAGTATCCAGCGATGAAGTGGCCTCATCCAGAATCAATATTGGTGGATCCTTGAGCAACACGCGAGCAATCGCGATGCGCTGTTTTTCGCCGCCTGAGAGCTTCAGGCCACGCTCCCCCACCACCGTCTCATAGCCCTGCGGCAGACGTGCGATAAAATCATCCAAATGGGCCAGATGTGCAGCGCGCTCAACCTCAGCGCGCGAAGCGCTAGGACGTCCATAGGCGATATTGTAAAAAATACTATCGTTAAACAGCACGGTGTCCTGTGGCACGACGCCAATGGCCGCTCGCAGGCTCTCTTGAGTTACCTCGCGAATGTCCTGGCCATGCACCCAAATTTGCCCGGCATCCACATCATAAAAGCGAAACAACAGACGCGCGATGGTCGATTTACCTGCACCACTGGGCCCCACTAAAGCCAGCTTCTTACCCGCGGCCACCGTCAAACTGACCTCCTCGATGATGGGTCGATCAGGGTTGTAGGCAAAGGCGATATTCTCGAAGCGAATCTCGCCCGGCCCAGGGTTTAACGGCTTGGCATGGTCTGCATCGACCACTTTAGCGGGCTGATCCATGAGATGGAACAGGCGTTCGATATTGATCAGCGATTCGCGGATCTCGCGATAAACAAAGCCCAAAAAATTTAGCGGAATGAATAGCTGAATCATGTAGGCATTCACCATCACCAAATCGCCGATGGTCATTTGTCCGGCACTAACCCGCGCGGCCGCCAGAATCATCATGGCGGTAATGGCTGCAGCGATAATCAAAGCCTGACCCGAATTGAGCGCCGCCAATGAGAGTTTATTTTGCATGCGCGCTTGTTCCCAGGACGCCAAGTCCTGGTCATAGCGTTCGGCCTCAAAGCGTTCATTGCCAAAGTATTTGACGGTTTCGTAGTTCAGCAGGCTATCCACCGCGCGCGTATTAGACCGATTATCGAACCGATTCGCCGCCCGGACGAAACGGTTACGCCACTCAGTCACCCACACGGAAAACACCACATAAATGGCGACAGCAGCGACCATCACCACAGCAAACGAGGGGCTCAACACCACCATGAGGATGACCGCCACCAAAGCGATCTCAAGAAGCGTGGGCAGAATGTTAAACACCATGAAGCGCAGCAAAAAACTGATACCGGAGGTCCCGCGCTCGATATCACGCGCCAAACCGCCCGTGCGCCGCGACAAATGAAACCCCAAATCCATCTCATGGAGGTGACGAAACACCCGCAATGAGACACGCCGCATTGCCCGCTCTGCTACCCGTGCAAATACGGCGTCGCGCATCTCCGAGAAAAACACCGTGGCAAAACGCAAAGCCCCATAGCCCAGCAGGAGCAGCAGTGGCACAGCAATGGCCAGCGCCTGCGTCCCCGTCTCAAAATGATCCACAATATATTTCAGTGCCACCGGCACCAAGACATTGGCCAGTTTGGCCAGCACCAAAAACCCCAATGCCAGCAAAACCCGGCCACGAAACTCCATCAGATAGGGCACGAGGCTGAGCAAAATGCGCCAATTCACAGCCTGATCAGAGTAGGCATAATCGGAACGATAGCGCATTAAGACCCCATCATTTTAAAGTTTTGTGTTAACAATATGAGGGCTGCCTAGGTTTATTTTGACTTGAATCGGAAAGATGACGCGTTAATGTCATCAAAGCGGTTGTATTGCTTTGCACAACTTACTAATCTTCATGATTTGATGACACAGTAACAGGGAAACCCATGAGCTTTAACCTGAATCAGCACGGTATCCAAGTAACCGACGTGCTGCGCAATGCCGCACCCGCTGTTTTGTATGAAGAGTCTATCAGCCGCGAAAAACACTCGGCAATCGCCTCAAGTGGCGCATTAATTGCCCGATCTGGTGCCAAGACCGGCCGCAGCCCAAAAGACAAGCGCGTGGTCCAAAATGCCAATATCAATGACGATGTCTGGTGGGGCTCAGTCAATGTGGGTCTGGAATCCGCCAGTTTTGATGCTCTGCGCAAGCAAGCCGTGGACTACCTTAACACCCTCGATCGCCTTTATGTGGTCGACGGTTTTGCCGGCTGGGATCCGCGCTACCGCATCCGCATTCGCGTGATTTGCGAGCGCCCTTACCATGCACTGTTCATGCACAACATGTTGATACGTCCCACTGCTGAGGAACTATCGGAGTTCGGCGAACCAGATTACGTCATCTTCAATGCTGGCTGCACACCGGCTGACACCAGCATTCTCGGCGTCAGCAACACCACCAGCGTCAGTCTGTGTTTCACCCGCGGTGAATTCGTCATCTTAGGTACTGAATACGCCGGCGAGATGAAAAAAGGCGTATTCACCATCATGAACTATCTGATGCCCAAGCAGAATGTCTTGTCGATGCATTGCTCTGCCAATGAAGGTCAAAAGGGCGATGTGAGCGTCTTTTTTGGCTTATCCGGCACCGGGAAAACTACCTTATCGGCCGACCCTCATCGCCTCCTAATCGGTGATGATGAACATTGCTGGACCGATCAGGGGGTGTTCAATATTGAGGGCGGCTGTTACGCCAAGGCCATTAATCTGGATGCTGAAGCCGAACCGGAAATTTACAATGCGATTCGCTTTGGTTCGGTGTTAGAGAACGTCGGCTTTGATGCAAAGACCCGCGAGGTGGACTACACCGATGGCGATCTCACCGAGAACACCCGTTGCTCTTATCCGGTGGAGTTCATTCCCAACAGCAAACTTCCCTGCATGGGCGGCCATCCGAAAAACATTATTTTCCTGACCTGCGATGCGTTTAGCGTATTGCCACCGGTTAGCCGCTTAGGTCCAGCGCAGGCCATGTACCACTTCATCAGCGGCTACACGGCCAAAGTCGCCGGTACTGAGATGGGTGTGACCGAACCCGAAGCTACATTCTCAGCTTGTTTTGGGGCGCCGTTTTTGGTCTGGCATCCGACGGTTTATGCCGAGTTGCTGGCCAAACGCATCCGTGAACATAACGTCGATGTCTGGTTGGTCAACACCGGTTGGACGGGGGGGGCCTACGGTGAGGGCGAGCGCATGAGCATTGCCCATACCCGCGCCATCTTGGATGCCATTCATGATGGCAGTTTGAAACGCTCAGCGATGCAGGCCGACCCGATCTTTGGGTTTGATGTGCCGTTGACCTGCCCGAATGTGCCCGATGAGGTGCTGATCCCCTCCAATACTTGGAAGGACAAGGCGGCTTACGATGCCATGGCACAACGCTTAGCGGGATTGTTCCATGACAACTTTGCAGCCTATGCCGGTCAAGCCAGCGAGGAACTGCTCAGCGCCGCACCGCGCGCCAACGGCAACTAAGCCAACAAGCGTTACTCGGGACGCATGTGCGGGAACAGCAGAACATCGCGGATGGAGGGTGAATCGGTTAACAACATGACCAGGCGGTCAATACCGATTCCTTCACCCGCGGTGGGCGGCATCCCATGTTCCAAAGCACGCAAATAGTCGGCATCAAAATGCATGGCTTCCTCGTCCCCTGCTTCTTTCTCCTGCACCTGACGACGAAAACGCTCTGCTTGATCCTCATAGTCATTGAGCTCGGAAAAGCCATTGGCAATTTCCCGACCGCCAACAAAAAACTCAAAGCGATCGGTGACAAAGGGATCTTGATCATTGCGCCGCGCCAGCGGAGATACTTCCGTAGGATAGGCGGTGATAAAGGTGGGATCTTTGAGTTGGTGTTCCACCGTTTTCTCAAATATCTCAATCCATAGCTTGCCGCGACCGTAGCTGGGCTTGATAGGGATGCCCATTTTCTCAGCAATGCCGCGGGTGGCATCGAAATCCTCGAGCTGAAAATCCTCGACCTGCGGGTTAAACGCCAAAATACTCTCGCGCACACTCATTCTGGCGAAGGACTTGCCAAAGTCATACACCTCACCCTGATAAGGCACCTGGGTCGTGCCCAGAATTTGCTCAGCCAAAGTACGCATCAAGGCTTCGGTTAAATCCATCAATTCATGATGGGTGACATACGCCTCATAAAACTCAACCATCGTGAACTCGGGATTATGGCGGGTGGATAAACCCTCGTTACGGAAATTGCGGTTAATCTCATAGACCTTCTCAAAACCGCCCACCACCAAACGCTTTAAATACAGCTCGGGGGCAATGCGCAAAAACAGCTGCATGTCCAAGGCATTATGATGCGTGGCGAAAGGCCGAGCGGTGGCGCCACCGGGGATAGCCTGCATCATCGGGGTTTCCACTTCCAAAAAGCCGCGCGCATTGAGCTCATCACGCAGGATTTGGATGATACGGGTGCGGGTGCGAAACACATCGCGCACCGGCTCGTTCATGATCAAATCCAAATAGCGCTGACGGTAGCGGGTCTCGGTATCGGAAAGGCCATGAAACTTCTCTGGGAGCGGCCGGAGAGACTTGGTTAGAAGCCGGAGGGTATCCACCTCGACACTGAGCTCACCTGTTTGGGTTTTGAATAAGCGGCCTTCTGCTCCCAAGATATCGCCCATATCCCAGCTCTTGTACTCGGCATAGTGCCCTTCGGGAAGGCAATCGCGCTGCACGAAAATCTGAATCTCACCCGACATATCGCGCAGTTTGCTAAAGCTGGCCTTACCCATCACCCGCTTGGCCATCAAGCGCCCGGCGACCGAGACACGAATCGTCTGCTCATC
Source organism: Ectothiorhodosinus mongolicus (assembly GCF_022406875.1). Taxonomy (NCBI): domain Bacteria; kingdom Pseudomonadati; phylum Pseudomonadota; class Gammaproteobacteria; order Chromatiales; family Ectothiorhodospiraceae; genus Ectothiorhodosinus; species Ectothiorhodosinus mongolicus. The sequence goes on along the minus strand of NZ_CP023018.1, from coordinate 1,618,228 downwards.
AAAGTATTCGCGCTCGTGGTGGTCATATTCGGCATGTAAATGCCCGGCCATCACATTGCGGCGAAAATCATTGGGAAAGGCGATGCCGTTATCTCGCAGACGCTGCAATTTTTCGCGACGCTGAGCCATCAGTTTGTTTTCATCGGGTGGGCTGGTTTCATTCATCGGTAGCTATCTCTAAAGCCCACTTTTTAAGCTGGCTTCTATAAATTCATCCAAATCGCCGTCCAAGACGGCCTGAGTGTTGCCCACTTCCACGCCGGTACGTAGATCCTTGATGCGCGACTGATCCAACACATAGGAGCGGATCTGACTGCCCCAGCCAATATCGGCTTTACTGTCTTCCATCGCTTGTTTTTCGGCATTGCGTTTTTGCAGCTCCAGCTCATAAAGCTTGGCTTTGAGCTGGTTCATCGCCATGTCTTTGTTCTTGTGTTGCGAGCGGCCATTTTGGCAGGCGGTCACCACACCCGTGGGTACGTGGGTAATACGCACGGCTGACTCGGTTTTATTCACGTGCTGACCACCGGCGCCACTGGCTCGATACACATCAATGCGCAAATCGGCGGGATTGATGTCGATATCGATGTTGTCATCCACCTCGGGGGAGACAAACACCGAGCTAAACGAGGTGTGGCGGCGATTACCAGAATCAAAGGGTGACTTACGCACCAATCGATGCACGCCACTTTCGGTACGCAACCAACCAAAGGCATAAGGGCCTTCAAAACGCACGGTAGCACTTTTGATGCCGGCTACTTCACCGGCAGACGCTTCCATCAATTCAGTTTTGAAACCGCGCCGCTCGCCCCAACGCAGGTACATGCGCAGTAACATCTCTGCCCAGTCCTGAGCCTCGGTACCACCGGAGCCAGACTGAATTTCTAAGAAGGCGGGCTGGGCATCCATCTCACCCGAGAACATGCGCTGAAATTCGAGTTCGGCCACTTGTTTTTCATAGGCCTCAAGATCCGCAGCGATAGAATTGGCCGTGTCTTCATCCTGTTCGTCGCGCGCCAACTCTAACAAATCATCGGCATCCACCAATCCGCCGCCGATTTTTTGCAGACCACCGACCACTTGTTCTAGCTGCGAGCGCTCGCGACCCAAGGTTTGAGCTTTGTCGGGATCATTCCAAATATTGGGGTCTTCTAGTTCGCGGCTGACTTCTTCAAGGCGCTCACGCTTGGCCTCAAAGTCAAAGATACCCCCTCAGGGCTTCGACACGCCCTTTCAGGTCAGACACCTTATTGAACAGAGGATTGAGCTCCAACATAACTCGGCCTTAATGGGGATTGGGAAAGTCGCGGATTGTAACACGCCCACAAAAAAGGGGCGGTTAAAGCCGCCCCTTTTCAACACGTTACCGAAGCAACGGTGTGAATCTTAGTAGAAAGGTCTCCACATGAACACTAAGAAGTGTGCTACTGCGGCTAAAACCACGAATACCGTGAAGGTGGTTTTGAACTGCTCGTGGAAATCCTTGGCTTGTTCTTCGGTCAAACCGGAGATGCTGTTCTCGTTCATTGACTGAATCCTCCGTTACTTGGTCTGTGAGAAGCTGCCTTCGGCACGCAGCGGGTTGTAGTCGTCATTGCTGTAAACAAATGCGTGCACCGCAAGAGCTACAACCAGGACGGTCATCAGGATTGGCATCAGCCAAGTACCGGGGTTCACAACCAACCACAGCTTCCAATCGTCTCTGGGGTTGCTCGGCTTTGTAGGTCTGTACTCGCTCATCGAAATACCCTCTTGTTAAAGATTCTATGGTTGTCAATGTAGGCCACTTACCCTCAATTTTGTGTGACGTACATCAGTTAACCGTGTAACTCCCCCCCTGGGGATTCGCTCTGCCTTCTCAGGCACTTCGAGGGTATAAACTATTCCCCGAAAACCTGTATGGACTTAGTGTAACGAAGCCTGTGGTGAATGCCACACACACCTTGTGGTTTTTCTGACGCAGGTCAGATTTACCGGGCGAAAGCCTCAGGCATTGGGGAAATCGGGCATACCGAAACGCTCTTCAGTGCGATGCCTAGGGCCTCCCTGACGGATCAAGGGCAGAAAGGCAATCAGCGCAGCCAAGAGCAAGATGATCTCGAGGTAATACACCACCAAATAACCTGAGGCCGGCGTGGACAAAGAGTCCATGAGTAAGCCGCGATTCCCCAGAGCAGTAACAATGTCCCGCAATGCGCCACCTATGGCAATTGCCGCGCCAGCTGCTGTGGCTTGCACAGCGCCCCAAGCACCCACGGCAATGCCGCTTTGTTCATTGCGCGCAAACGACATCATGGCCAACAAGGTGGATACAGCAAACAATCCTGCCCCAAACCCAATTAGCCCGGTGCCAATACGAAACACCAACACGGACTGCATGGGCACAGCCAAGACCACGATCACAAACGCGAACACACCCAACAGTGCACCCACCCCACCAATGCGATAAGGATCAGCGCCACGGGTCAATAAGACCGCCGCCAGCGAGAACGCCATTAACATACCCATCGCCCATAAAGCCGTAAGCGTGGTGGTGGCTGCTACTGACATTCCCAAAATCTCGCCGCCATAGGGCTCAAGCAAAATATCCTGCATATTAAACCCAGCGGTCCCCAGACCGATCACCACCAGTAAGCGTCGAATTTGTGAGCCTTGAGCGAATGAGCGCCAGGCTTCCATGAAGGGGATACCTTTAATGTGTCGGGCTTTGGCGCGCACATTATTAATAGCCTCCTGCTTCCACAAGGCAAATAAGTTGATGGCCACTGTTGCCACCGCCACACCCTGCAAGACTTGGATGAGGCGCTCGGCACTGAAATCGATGAGTAAAAAGCCAAACAAAGATGATGAGGCCACCATACCCAGCAGCAAAATCACGTACAAAAGAGCCACGACTCGGGGTCGCTGTTCGGGCGCGGCCAGATCAGTCGCCAGCGCTAAACCTGCGGTTTGCACCGTATGCAAGCCCGCCCCCACCAATAAGAACGAAGCCGCCGCCGCCATGGGGCCCACGAATTGGGGTCCGACCCCACCATCAGCGAGCAGCAACAAGGCAAACGGCATAATGGCAAAGCCGGCAAACTGCAGCAGTGTCCCCATCCAAAGATAAGGCACGCGGCGCCAACCAAATGCCGAACGATGTGAATCCGAACGATGCCCCAAAAGAGCTCTGAAGGGGGCAAACACCAAAGGCAGGGAGACCATCAGCGCCACAATCCAGGCGGAGACGCCCTGTTCGACCACCATCACGCGGTTGAGCGTGCCAGTGAGCATCACCATAGACATGCCCACCGATATCTGGAACATCGATAGCCGCAAAAGACGTGCCAGCGGCAACTCGCGTGTCGCCGCATCGGCAAAGGGCAGTACCACCGGCCCCAAACGTTTTAGGATTTCCATGAAGGCCTTTGAGCCCCTGGATGATCTCATGCCCCCTCCCAATTGCCCCACTGCATCTTGCTGTTATTCAAAACCTAGGAAATCAAAAATATCGCGGTCTTTCATGGGGTTGGCGCGCTGCGAAGGCACACCATCAAGCAGCTGCTGGGCCAGATGCATGTATTCTTTTTGCGCAATCTCCAGCTCGTCATCACCTTCCATTTCAAACACGGTACATTTCTTTAAGCGGCTGCGACGAATCACATCCAACATCGGGAAATGCGCCAAGCGATCAATACCCACAGCGCTGTTGAAGCGATCGATTTCATCGGTATCCACACTGCGATTAGCAATCACCCCACCAATACGCACCTGATAATTCTTGGCTTTGGCCTCAATCGCCGCAGCAATGCGGTTCAAAGCAAAAATCGAGTCAAAGTCATTGGCGGTAACGATCAAAGCCTGCTGGGCATGTTGCAAAGGCGCAGCAAAACCACCGCAAACCACATCGCCCAACACATCAAAAATCACGATATCCGTGTCTTCCAAGAGATGATGCTGTTTCAGCAACTTCACCGTCTGGCCGACCACATACCCCCCACAGCCAGTGCCTGCGGGTGGGCCGCCGGCCTCGACACACAAAACGCCGTTATATCCCTCAAACACAAAATCATCGGAGCGCAGCTCTTCTTCGTGAAAATCCACGGATTCCAGAACATCGATGACCGTGGGCACCATGCGCTTGGTCAGCGTGAAGGTGGAGTCATGTTTGGGATCGCAGCCAATCTGCAGGACTCGCTTACCCAGCTTGGAAAAAGCTGCCGAGAGGTTTGAGGATGTAGTGCTTTTGCCGATACCGCCTTTGCCGTAAATCGCAAACACGCGGGCCTTGCCAATATCAACATTGGGGTCTAGATGGACCTGCACACTGCCTTCCCCATCGGGGGGCGTGCCACAATCCGGCGGACAGCTGTTATTCATGAAATTCCCCTTAACCTGCGGCAGCAGGCCGGTTGGTGGCAGCGATTTGGCTTTATGCGCTGAACTTGCGGTGGTACCAAAGATTGCGCAGCTCGTTCACCACCAGCCATACAATCCCCAGATAAACCATCCAGTCTGCCACGGTGTAAACCAATGGACGTCCAGACACATCGTCGCCCATCCAGGCCTTCATGCCCATGCCCAGAGTCAAGCCACCGAAGAATAAAAGCACGGACAAAATCCGCTGAATTTGTACCCGATCGGTAAACGCCAGGTACTCCTGTTCGCCTCTAAGCCATTCCTCATCGACTTCTTCGGTGGTGACGGGATCGGCCTGGGGCTGTTGTGGCCGCGTTTTATCAGTGGGTTCTGCTTCGGCAAAATGCGCAGCAATGGGCACGCCGCACCCGGGACAGGTTGGTGCCTTGTCTGAGACCTCGCGATCACATTCAGGGCAGTTAATTAAAGCCATGTCGCACCTCTGAAAGCATTTTTGGGGCTGTGTGCTCTGCCTGATGACCCCATCACTTATGGGAGATTTATTATGCCATCATAGCCATGCTCTGGACTCGGTTGAACCAAGCAGGTGCCTTGATGCAGCGTAAAACTGACGCATGTCGTGTTTCCACCGGAATTCTTGCCCTTGATGGGATCATTGATGATCTGCGCATTGGCGATAATGTGGTGTGGCGCGTCGATGATCTCGAGGATTATCAACGCCATGTCAGCGCCTTTGTCGAGGCCGCCAAGCACAGTGGTCGACAAATCCTCTATATCCGCTTTGGTGCCCACAGGCCGCTACTCACCGCAGCAGAGGGCGTCACCTTAGTCGAACTCGATGCGCTGCAAGGCTTTGAGACTTTCACCGCCCACGTCTATGAACTCATCACCCGGCATGGCCGAGGCGCCTTTTACGTCTTCGACTGCCTCTCGGATTTATTGTCAGATTGGGCCACCGATCGCATGGTGGGTTACTTGTTTGAGGTGGTCTGTCCTTATCTGTACGAACTGGACACAGTGGCTTATTTTGCGCTGTTGGCCAGGCGCCATTCCCATGACACAATCTCGCGCATTCGCCGTACCACTCAGGTCTTAATCGATGTGCGCCGCCATGCCGGTGGCTGTCACATCCAACCGGTCAAGGCCGATCAGCGCCGATCCCCGACCATGTTTTTACCGCATGAGCAGCAAGGCGAGCAGCTGATTCCGATTACCGACAGCAGCGCAGTCACCCGCACCCAAGCGGCTATGGGCTTAACCGTCATGGATGCGCCCATGCGCCAATTGGACTACTGGGACGCGCTGTTTCTGGAAGCCCAGCAAGTCGCCAGCGAAGAACCGGAGGACGCGCATCAACCCTTAATCGAGCGCCTGTGCCGCATGCTCTTAGGACGCGATGAGCGTATTCAAAGCCTGGCGCAACAGCATTTTCGCCTAGCGGACCTGTTGGCGATTCGGGCGCGCATGATCGGTAGTGGATTTATCGGTGGCAAAGCGGTTGGCATGCTGCTCGCGCGGCGTATCTTGATTGTCCAAGATCAGGCGCTTTGGGATCAGCATCTGGCCCCCGAGGATGCTTTCTTTCTCGGCACCGATGCATTTTATGCCTTTATCGTTCACAACCGGCTATGGCATTTATTGATGCAGCACCGCCAGCACGAGCATTTTCATAGCGCAGGGGCGCGGCTACACGCCGCCATTTGTGCCGGCACTTTGCCAGAGGGCGTGCGCCAAGCGCTTCCCAGAGTCTTAGATTATTTTGGCCAGTATCCCATCCTCGTGCGCTCTAGCAGCCTACTGGAAGATGGCTTTGGCAATGCGTTTGCGGGTAAGTACGACAGCCTGTTTTTGGTTAATCAAGGCCCACCCGAAGAACGTCTGGCGGCGCTAGAGCAGGCGATTTTGCAGGTCTATGCCAGTAGCGTTAGCGCCGATGCCCTGAGCTATCGCGATGCCCGGGGCCTTGCCGAGTGCGAGGAGCCCATGGCCTTGCTGATCCAGCGAGTCAACGGCAGCTACCAAGATCGCTATTACCTGCCCGATGCGGCGGGGGTGGCGGTGTCGCGCAATATTTTTGCATGGCACCCTGATCTAAATCCCGCCGCGGGTATGCTGCGCCTGGTGATGGGTTTGGGGACCCGCGCCGTGGACCGACAAGACGGCGATCACGCCGCCATCATCCCGCTGGATGCGCCGACGCGCCGACCCTATAGCGACGCCGAAGAAGCCCGGCGTTATAGCCAACACCTGCTTGATGCTTTGGATGTCGAGCGCAATTCGCTGGTCAGCCTGTCTTTACGGGAGTTACTGCCCGTAGCTCCGGGGCTTGAGACGCCGCTCAACTGGCTGGGCAGCCTGGATACCCAAGCCAGCGTCGCCTCTCGCCAACAAGGCGGCCCGCTGATTTGGCATTTGGATTTCGCCAAGCTGTTGAATGACAGCGAGTTTGTGCCCTTAATGCGGCGCCTACTCAGCAGCCTAGAACAGGCCTATAAATACCCGGTGGATGTGGAATTCACGGTGCATATTGATGCTGATGGCGCCATACGTCTCAATCTCGTGCAGTGCCGCCCGCTGCAAACACTGGGGCAGCAAAAAGCCCCCCAACTACCCCAAAACGTGGCCAGCAAACATCAGCTCATGGCCACCCGAGGCCAGTTCATGGGCGGCAACATCGAACAGCCCATCGCTCGAGTGATTCGCGTTGATGGCCAGCGTTATGCCGCTTTGGACTTGTCCCGAAAATATGCCGTGGCCCGCCTCATCGGTCGGCTTAATGCGCAATATGCCAGCGCCCAAGACTGCCCCACCCTACTGATTGGGCCGGGTCGCTGGGGCAGTAGCACACCATCACTGGGCGTACCCATTCGCTTCTCGGACATCAGCCGCATGACAGCGCTGGTCGAAGTCGCGGAACTCGGCGATCAGCTGATGCCGGATCTCTCCTACGGCTCGCACTTTTTCCAAGATCTGGTGGAGTCGCGCATCGCCTATATCGCCATCCGGCCTGGGCATCCCTGTTGCGACTATTACCCACAATGGCTGGAACAGCAGCCCGGAGCCAAAGTCAGCCTAGACCCGGAGGACGGCATTGATGCACAGGTGGCGGGCGCTGTGCAGGTCCGTGACACCCGCGATAGCGGCTTAAAGCTGATGGCCGATGTCGTCAGTCAGCAGCTACTCTGCGCCGCTGTGATCTCTTAAGCGCCCCATAACCCGCATGGCGGCGCGCGGATCTGTTAGACCACGCCCATGGCCAACATGGCCCGGCTGACTTTCAAGAACCCAGCGATGTTCGCACCCGTGACATAGTTACCGGGGCAACCAAACTCCTCGGCCGTGTCATGACAGGTCTGATGGATCCCCACCATGATTTGGTGCAGGCGCTGTTCCGTGTGTTCAAAACTCCAGGAATCGCGGCTGGCGTTTTGCTGCATCTCCAAGGCGCTGGTGGCCACACCGCCAGCATTAGCCGCCTTGCCCGGACCGAATGCCACGCCTGCCTCCAAAAAGAGGCGCACGGCTTCGGGGGTTGAGGGCATGTTCGCGCCTTCAGCCACCGCAATGCAGCCATTGCCCACCAACGCCTTAGCATCACGGCCATTGAGTTCGTTTTGGGTGGCGCAAGGCAGGGCCACATGACAGGGGATCTCCCAAATATTGCCATTGGCTTGATAGCTGGCCGAGGGTTTTTCATCGGCATAGACACTGATGCGGGCACGATCGATTTCTTTGATGCGCTTGACCAAATCCACATCGATGCCTTGCTTGTCGTGAATGATGCCATTCGAATCGGAACAAGCAACCACCTTGGCACCTAATGAGGTGGCTTTTTGCATGGCGTAAATCGCCACATTGCCCGAACCGGATACCACGCAGGTCTTGCCCTCTAGACTATCGCCGCGCACCTTAAGCATTTCTTCGGTGAAAAACACCGTACCAAACCCCGTGGCCTCGGTCCGCGCTCGACTACCGCCCCAATCTAGCCCTTTTCCAGTGAGCACGCCGGATTCATAGCGGTTGGTGATGCGCTTGTACTGTCCAAACAGATAGCCGATCTCGCGCTGCCCCACACCAATATCGCCCGCGGGCACGTCTGTATGTTCACCCAAATAGCGATACAACTCAGTCATCAGGCTCTGACAAAAGCGCATCATCTCGGCATCAGAGCGACCCTTGGGATCAAAATCACTGCCGCCCTTACCGCCGCCGATAGGCATACCGGTGAGTGCATTTTTGAGAATCTGCTCAAATCCCAGAAACTTAATGATCCCTAGGTACACCGAGGGGTGAAAGCGCATACCGCCCTTGTAAGGACCCAAGGCGCTGTTGAACTCGACCCGAAAAGCGCGGTTGATTTGTGTGCGGCCCTGATCATCCTGCCAAGGCACGCGAAACACGATCTGCCGCTCGGGTTCACACAAAAGCTGAATGATCTTGCGATCAGCGACTTCCGGGTATTTGACGATCACTGGACCCAGGCTTTCCAGCACCTCATGCACCGCCTGATGGAATTCCGTCTCCCCAGAATTGCGCTGCAACACTTCTTGGTAAATGGGTTCCAGCTTGTCGCTGAGCGCTACGGCCATGGGGTCACCTCTTGCTTAATCTACTGCAGATATTGGGGTTATAAAAACCCGCCATCATACAGAAGAGTCTTACAAAGCGGCAGGGCTTAGACGCTCGCGCCACTGGGTTTGATCAAGCAGCTCTTGATACCAGAGGGCATATCCAGCGGCGCTGGGATGCAGGCCATCGGCGGCGTTCAGGTCCACATCCGTCACGAAGGGATCTTCCTCGCGAGATAAAAATAGCCGCACATAGCCGACGCTATGTTGCTCGGTTAGGGTCTCCATTAAGACATGGAAATTCTCCGAGCGTCGAGTCATCACCCCGCGCAGCGGCGCAAAGAAAAAGGGTGCATTGCCGACATTCCCAGGCGGCAAGACCACCACCTCAGCAGCCAGGCGTCCGGCGATAGCCAAGGTCGTATCGATCTGGCGCGTCAACAACTCCGCGCGCGTGCCACGAATGACATCATTGCCGCCGGCCATGATCAGCACTAAATCATAGCGCTGCCCGGCAGACTCTTGAGCTGCCAGCTGCTGCACCACCTGCGCAAAGCGCGCACCATCGCGCGCCCGGTTATCGATATGCAACAAGGGATAATCGGCAGCCAGATAACCCGCCACACTGCCCTGCGGGCTGTCCGCACCGGTCCCCACTCCCGTGCTATCGCCCACCAACAATAGGCGCAAAGTAGGATTCTCTGGGTGGTGTTGCAGCGCCACACTGCTGCGTGACAATTGCGCTGCTTCGCCCAAACGCCACGCCGTGCAACCCGCCTGGACGAGCACCAACGGCACTAAGGTCAGCGCCAGGGCCCCCAAAGTCAGTGATCGAAAAGCAATTCCAGGCATTGCCTGCCCCCATCGAAGGTGGATTGCTGCACCCGGTCCGCCAGCCTTAAGAGCATGGCAGCACGCAGCCGCTCCTCAGTTTGACGCTCATCTAGGGTCATCAGTTCCTCGGCATCCATTTCGACATTGGCCACCATAGGCAAAGGCTGACCTTGATAATGCACGCGCACACGCAGCTCCACCTGATCAAAAGCCACCTCGATGGTCACGGGCACTTGAGGGCCAGAGTTTTGCGCCAATGCCTCGACCACCTCATGAATGGCCTTTAATGCGCGCTCCATGACATCCACCCGCAAACCCCACTGCCCTCCCTGAGTTTTTAGGCGCGCCTGGGTGTCCTGCCATTTCAGTAGCTGAGGGCTGGTTTGCCATTCCATGCGCTGGGTAATGCCGATGCGAAACAAGAAATTCAGCAACAAAGCCAGCACCAACGCGAGCATCACACCCGAATTAAAGATGCGGGTGACGGGCTCGATCACTGGATTGGCATGTAGCTGCAACCAATCAAAGTTCAGCCCGACCACCAGCGGAACGCCCAAAGTCAGCATGCGCCGCGCATCCAAAAGCCGGGAAAAAATCACCCGCATGCCATTAAAGATAATCAGCGCCGAGGAAAACAACAGGACGGCACCAAAAATCGGCCGCGGCGTATGCAGAAAAAACTGCGCAACTCCCGGCAATAGGGCAATCAGCACCAAGAAAGCGGCGATGCCATAACCCATGCGGCGCGCGGTAATACCCGTTGCTGCAGCGAGGCCCACGTTCCCCGAGGATGTATTCAGGCCGGAGGGACTGCCCAGCAAGCCGGCCAAAAAATTACCCATCCCGTCAGCCAATAACCCGCCGCGGATGCGCGCATAATCTGGGCGTACCCACTGCGGCTTTTCCACTTTCTGCGCGGCGATCATGTCGCCCATACCGCGCATCACACAAATTAAAGCCCCCACCGCGAAGGCTGGGGCCAAATGCCAGCTAAACTGCGGCCAGTGCAACAGTGGCTGCGGGAAAGCAAATCCTTGGGTGACAATGTGACCCATTTCCTCACGCCAGTCGATGAGTCCCAAGGACATTGCCGTAACCACACCCAGCAATATCCCCCAGAGTGAGCAGTAATAGCGCCAGCTTCCTTTACCCCAAACACTTAACCCCATCATCAAAAATAAGGTGACCAAGCCGAGCAACAATAAATACCCCGGCGGCGCCTCAAGCCCCACGGGCGCTTGAGTCTCTAGCAGCATATGAATCCCCAAGCTACCCAAGGTCACGCCAATCATGACCACCGCTAAGCCGCCAATCTCGGTGGGCAAATAGGCACGCAGACGAAAAATCAAAGGCGCGATCGCCATCTGCAGCACACCGCCAAACATCAGCATGCCCATCACCAATGCCGGCCCACCGTGCTGCATTGCTGCGATACATGGCGGCAAATAAGCGGCGGTGTAAACCGCGGGAATGAGATAGCCCGAACCTATGATGGTTCTGGCCTGAATCAACAGCAGCGTCGAAAGCGCCACGGCGATCATGGACAAGCTCAGCAGATGTCCCGCTTGCTGCTCCGATAATCCAGAATGTGACAACACCAAAATCGGCATAGCCAAGCCAATGCCCAAAATCAGCACGGCATGCTGCATGCCGTTGACCAGCAGCATCAGCTTGGGCGGGCGCCCTTCAACCCCCAACCGCGTCTCTTTGTCGATCATGCAACGGAGATTAGCAAAAAAAAATGGGGTACGACCCCAATTGGGGTCGTACCCCTTCGGTCTACTCGCAATGCCCCTGAGTCAGATTACCCCGGGTATCGATACACATATACTCCGTGAGTCTGCGATCGAGATTCGTCACCATCATCTGGAATTTCAACTCACCACCCTTAACCATCACATTCACACTGCGAAAATCCGTGCAGTGATCGCGGTAAACGCAGTCATTCATCGATTGTTGGTTGATGTAATAGCGCCACCCGTAGGTATCCACGCGCGAACCAAAAATCTCAAGATACCCGGTGGTGTAATGACAGGGTGCTTGCATCGGCGGCTGGATGCCCAAATTGGTTGAAAGGCTACTCAAGAGCTGGTGAAACGAGGTAATCAGCGAGGCATTGACTAGTCCTTCGCAATGCCTGAACTGAGTTAACGACGATGCTGAGCGCTTCTCATGAAAAGGTACGCGGGCCGGCTCAACCACGAACAAACCCTCTCCCACCTCATCCGTATTGGCACTGACGGGCATAAGCATCGAGGCTGCCAATGCCAGAGAGACCATCACCACCCACCCCAGGCGCTTGGCCTGTCGCACAACATTCACAGCCTGACTCATCATATGTACCCTCATAAAACGAATGGGGTCGTACCCCATCTCTTAAATTACAACGCGCCCGCCTTGCGCTCAGCCGCATTACGGCAGAACAAGACAATGGAGCGATGTGCTTCATTGATGCCAGCAGTATCGATGGTGGAAGAGCGTCCGGATTCATCGGTGATCACGACGCGCGGATTATTCATCATGGTATCCAGCACGTAGCGATTACCCTCGCTGGTCACTGCCTCGAGGAAGTACAAGTCGAGCAACTTAACGGTTGAGGGCTTGACTCGAACGTTTTGCCCATTAATGTTGTACACCTCTTCTACCGTCCTGACGGCAAATCCCCAAACGGCCGTGACGTTGTCACAGTTCCGACTCGATATATACAAAGTCAGGCGTGACTCGCCGGAGTCCCGAGCGTTAATATTGAAAAAGTTCTGGCCGCCTTGAATTGGATTGGTCCACGTTCTTGGGTTTTCTGCAGCATTATAGGTTTGTCCCGAATAGAGATTGGAGTTGCCCGTGGTCTCTTCATCTGAGCTACCCGCCGCGAATACCAATAACACTACCAACGCAGCAACTGACAAGAGATGTTTGATGCGATTGCCGCCATAATTGTTAATACGTTTCAAAGCTTTTGCCCCCATTTCACTACCGCCAAATAAGCCAAGTACACCAGCACCATTGGCCATAAATCATGCACATCGAATGTTCCAGGAACGATGTTCACCCACTGCAATAACTCCGCGCCGATCGCCACCATGCAAAAGGCGCTCACCCAAATGACTTTCTGTCGTGATGCGATGCGTCCCCAAATCGCCTCAAACAGCAGTACGCCGGAGATCAGCCAAAGAAGATTAGGCAGGGAATAGACGAACCAAGCATTTGGCGGGGAATAAAGATTCAGAATCTGGTCTCCGAGACCGGCAACCCAAGCGTCAACACCGAGCACGTCAAACCAGCGGAACATCAGCAGGCTGTGGTCGCGGTAGGTGATATATATCAACCCGCCGAAAAGCATCAGAGTAGCGGAAATAACCATCGCCGCCCAGCGAGATGAGGCACACGAGAACCCTAAAGACATGCCCTGCGCTCGGGCTTCTTGAACTTCTGACATCGCCGGAATCTATAGCTAAACCCCTAAAGGGTCAAGCAATCTTTAGTGCATAGGGATATGACCCCATTTGGGGTCGTACCCCTTTTCTTAGTTCATCCAGCTGCTGATGATTTCCTGCAAGCCTGCCTCACCCAAGGTGTTGGTGAGAAAGTCGTCGAAGTCGGCACGCAGGGTGGAACCTTTGGGGAAGGCAAAGCCGAAGTGATCAAACCCGCTGAATACATAGCTGTCTTGAATCGGCAGAGTCTTAGCGGAGACAAACGCCACCGTGCCATCAAGAAACGCCAGATCCAGATTGCCATTTTGCAGATCAGCCAATACGAGGTTGTAATTTGGGTACTTGCGCACTTGGCTGAGCGCGTAGATGCCGGCAGGCTCCAACTCACTAGCGATAAAATCGGTGTAAGCCATACCCCGCGGATAACCCAGGCTGTATTGCTTCATCTCCTCAAGGTTGTCCCTAAAGTCGATGCCGCGCTCAATCATGCTCACCAGATTCCAGGTGTTCTCCATATAAGGCACCGAGAATTCCATAATTTGTGAGCGCGCTTCAGTGATCGAGATACCTGAAAACGCCACATCCGCCTGGCCATTGACCACCGAATCCAGCATGCCCTGCCATGAGTAGGTGGTGATCTCTAGCTTGCAGCCACGGGAGGCGCAATAGGCTTGGAAGATGTCCAAGTCCAGTCCGGTGATTTGCCCGGCGTCAATATAGAGGTTGGGAGGCGAGGCTGGGGCAACCGCCACTCGGACGACCTCGTTAACGGTCGGTTCTTCACTGCACCCAGTATTCAGCGCAAGACTCAAAGCAACGAATGCAAACAGTAGGAATTTCATGGCAGCCTCACTAAAAGTAGGTTGCAGAATACCGCAAATACCTGATCCATACCAAAAATGGGACAAAAATGGGGACGGATTTATTTTTTCACTAAAAAAATAAATCCGTCCCCATTTTTAGGGGGTGCGGCGATAGATGCCGCGGCGTACTCTTTCGACGCGACCTTGGCGCACGAGGTAAGCGAGGGTCTGCGCGAGGTGTGGAACGCTCGCGGCGCGTTCCTCTAGCGCTGCCTTGAGCTCCTTTGAGCTGGCCTCTGGAACCGTACTGAGATAGTCCATAACTTTTTGGGTAGATGGCTCGTCTCGGCCGCCTGAAATACTGCCGATGCTGCGCGCCGAACGAGATAGCGCAGCCATTTGCTGATCAATCTCACGCAGCGCCAAGTCCTGCTGTTTTTGTAGCTGTTTGAGCGCCTTGGTATTTTGTTTGACTAGGGCTTTACGTTGCATCCTTAAACTCTGAATAGTCCGTCTATTCTCAATCTGCTTTCTTTCCCGCTCCTCGCCCTCGCGCCGCCTAGCCAGTTCAAATAGCTCTTTTGCACTGAGACTCGTAATAGATTTAGACATACATACCTCCCCTCAAGATCACGGATTTCCCTAACCATGATGATGACCATGCAAATGCAAAGGGAATCGCTAATCGAGCAAACAGCCCTTCGCATCATTGGTAAACGAAAGGTATTCACGCCAACCACCAAGATGACTGATTTCCTGAGAACCTTCAGTGGCATAGGATTCACAAAGGAAACCTGGGTAAACGCTACCATCGTCTAAGGCCACAGAACCGATGCCCAGCGGCTTTTTGATCTGCGCTACAAATGATCCAAAGCAACTGATCGGTAGATTCCAAACCTCAACAGAAATGGAACAACCACCTTCAGCTACCTGCAATAGTCCAGGGCGATCAAGATCGCGCCCCTTAATGACATAGAGTTTGTATTGGGCGGCGGTTTTTGTTTTTCGCTCCAAACGTCCCCCACGCTCAGTGAGCTGAGCATTCAAAGGTAGACCACTCATGTGGGCCCCGCACACGATCACCCTCACCCAAGCACTCGAATCAACACGCGCTTGCGGAGCCTCCCAGCAGGCTTCATAACCCACACCAAAGCGCTTAGCCAAAAGACGATGCAAGCCATCAGCCACCTGCAGCACCTGACCGTCGCGAAGCGCAGATGAGAAAAGATTGACGCCAAAAGACAGGCCATGGCTGTTGAATCCAACGGGCACAGTCACTGCACAAAGATCCAGCAAATTCGCGAAATTATTGTATTGACCCAGGCGATCATTCTGCTGGATGGGATTTTCGTAAACCTCACTAAGGCGCACTGCACCGCCAATGGTTGGCGTTAACACAAAATCCAACTCAGTAAAAACAGAAGCGCTGTGGCGGCGTAAATCCTCCAACTCATACTGCGCATGGAATACATCCAAGGCGGAATAGTGTTTACCTTGGTTGATGATATCTCGGGTGACCGGAAGTAACGCCTCGGGACGGGACTCAATAAAAGACTGAATAGCCAAATAGCGCTCTGCAATCCAAGGTCCGTCATAAAGCAGTTTGGCCGCGGCAAAAAAAGGCGACAAATCCAACTCGACCGCTTCGCCACCCAGAGATTCTAAAGCCGCGATACTCTGTTCAAACAAGGCATCGCAACCATTGTCATCGAAAAACTGCCACTGATGTCGTGGGGGCACCCCAAACGTAAATCGATCCCCCAGTGGCGGCTCCCAAGGGGTTCGGTGCGCGGGTAATCGAGAATAACTGTCTTGTGAGTCCCATTGCGCGGCGCATTGATGAACCAAGCGTGCATCATCGATATTGAGCGCGAAAATCGAGATCGTGTCCAAAGAACGACAGGCAGGAACTACCCCACGATTGCTCAATAGACCTCGAGTGGGTTTGTAACCAATGATGTTATTCAATGCAGCAGGCACACGGCCCGATCCCGCTGTATCCGTGCCCAGCGCAAAGCTCACCATCCCAAATGCCACCGCGACCGCTGAACCCGAACTCGACCCGCCAGCGATAAACTCAGCATTAAAAGGATTTGCGCAGGCGCCAAAAGGTGATCGGGTGCCCACCAGACCGGTGGCAAACTGATCCAAATTGGTTTTCCCCATGGGGATGGCCCCGGCAGCAATCAACTGTTCGACCACGAAGGCCGACTCGGTTGGTGTGTAGGCAAACTCTGGGCAGGCCACTGTCGTGGGAATGCCCGCCAGATCAATATTGTCCTTAATCGCAAAAGGAATGCCATAGAGCGGCAAATCCTCCTGACCCCGTGATTCCAGTTGATCCAAATAGGGAATCAACTCCTCATCGCTTAAGATGCGAATCCAGATAGGGTTGCCTTGGGTTTCGCGGATGCGGGCAACGCACGACAAAATAAATTGGCGCGGAGTGATACGCCCTGATCGATAACCCTCCCGCAGCTGCGATATCGATATCGGCTTGGTCCTCGGCTCATTCATGGTTCCCCCTTAATGGACCGATGGCACGGATATCACCCCCCGCGACGCTGGCTATTGCATCATTGGCTTGCGCCTCCGCAGCCAGCACTTCAGCCAGCTGACGCACATGCTCATTACTCTCTTGAAGGTGTAGCTTGAGCGCGGCCCATGCCGTAGCGCCATCTCCGCGCATCAGGTGCTCGAGAATGCGGCGGTGCTCAGCAAAGGTAATGGCTACGCGATCCACCTCGGTAAAATCCAAGCGCTGCACGACCTCAATCCGATCAAAAACCAAGCCATGCTGGCGCACCATTTCGCGATTCCCCGTCTGAGCGACGATTGCCGAGTGAAAGTCCCGGTTTTTTTCGCTGAGTCCGATGGGATCGAGACCGTCGCCATTCTTATCGTCGCGCCAGAACTCCCATAAAGCATCCAGACTCTTAGGTGGCTTCGAACCGCGAGTAGCTGCCAAAACCCCCTGCTCTTCAAACAGGGCCCGGAGCACATTGAGCTCATCCACTTCTCTCTGACTCGCGATAGCGATGCTGTAGCCACTGCGAAAATGCGCCATCAAAAAGCCCTCGCGAACCAGTCTTTGCAGAGCTTCGCGCACCGGAATACGACTCACCCCAAAGCGCTCACTCAGATTGGCCTCGGTCACCTTTTCTAGCGGTCTAAGCTGCAGATAAAGCTCCGCCTTAATCGCGTTATAAATCCGCTCGGATACGGGAGTAAAAGCCTTCATAGCAGACCCCTTCTAAGCTGCTGCTTGGCTTCTGAGACTCTCATAGGTCTCTACCAAGCGGTTGCGCAACATATTGACGCGAGGAATCATAAACTTTTGGCGGCTAAGCGCGAGATTGGCGAACGTCGGTATCACCGCGCCTTTACGCGTCACCACTGGCGACACCTGATCCAGCTCCCAAAGTGGAAAACCGTTGGGCGGCACAACCAGCGACCCACCGGCAAAGGGCGCATCCGTACGATTGGCCATCGCCAAATAGATGCGGTTGTCTTCGGCCTTAGGCACCGCGAGCAGATCACGCTCACGCTTTTCTCGCAAAGCAGTGGGCCAAGCGATGATATCGGCGCCCAGCAATGCCAGCTCACGGCTGGACTCGGGGAATCGTCCGTCGTAGCCCAGCATCATGCCAACGCGGCCCACCTGAGTCTCTGTCACCGTCCAGCTTTGACCCGGCGTGCACCAGTCACGAATCTCGGGTTCAACATGGACTTGGCGATAACGGCTGAGAACCTGGCCGCTGGGGCCCACCAATAAGGCGGTGTGGTAAAGCGCACCGTCCTGCTCTTCAACCGTATCCAGCACGATATGCGTTTGCCAGCGTTGTGCAATGCCGGCCGCCTGATGCAGCAGCATGCTCTGCTGACTGGCCAGATCCCGCGCCTGTTGCGCATCAGGAAGCCAGCTAGGGCAGGCAAAAAATGCCGGGGTGACGATCAATTTAGCGCCCAAGCGCGCTGCGTGTTCCACCATATCAAGAGCTGATTCAACGCCCTCTGACACCACGGCATGATCTTGCACCACGGCCAGCTTAGTCGTGGCCTTCTCGGGAATCAGTGGCTGCTCAAGAATGGCCGCCAAGGGCGTGTTCTCAAACGCCTTGGTCAAACAGCCATAGGTCTCAGGGGCGCGGTCTGCAAACCGATCACCGCCAGCCAGCCATCGCTTGTCTCTGGCGGCAGCCACATCAATCGTCCACGACACCACACCATGGGTCTCCTTGGGCACATAGGCTTTCACATCCCCATCGGGGGCCACGATCATGCTGCCGCCTGGGTAGTGGATACTGCGCTCCACCCCCGCCTTGGTGGCAGCGACAATCCAGATACCATTTTCCATGGCGCGCGCCGGCACCCAAAGATCGGCCTGATCCATGGCGAAGAAATTTGCCATATCCAACACCACATCCGCTCCTTGTAAGGCGATGCTGCGAGCGATCTCCGGAATACGTCCGTCAAAGCAGATAAGCAGCCCAATATTCCCCAAAGGAGTCTCAACCACTGGATTGCCCTTGATGCCGCAATCAAACCAGTTCTGATCGTGGGTGGCGAGAAATTGTTTTTGGTAATGCAACAGCAGCTGGCCATCGGGCCCATAGAAAAGACCCGAGTTATAGATCTTGGCATTCTCACCCAGCTCGGTGAATCCGCTGGCGATGTAGAGATCATGCTCACGACAAAGCCGTTGCATGGCAGTGGCAAATGGGCCATCCAAAGGCTCAGCGATCTGCCTTGCATGGGCGATATCGTCAAACAGATAACCGCTGTTCATGCACTCTGGGAAGACGATGAGCTTGGCGCCTTGGCGCTTGGCTTCAAGGGTGTAATGCTCCAGCAGGCGGATGTTTTCTTGTACATCACCCAAGCTGGCAAGCGTTTGCACCACAGCGGCGCGAAATGAGGGTTGCGATGGGATCATGATCAATACCTCTGGGTCGGTAACAAACGACTTATTGGAAATCTTCGGGCGTCAGAATGAGGTTGCGAATATCCATGCGCTCGGACAAAACGCCCTCGGAATGAAACACATCCACGAATGCCTGATAGGAATTCAGATCCTCGTCATTGAGCTCGGACCATGCGCGCAGGTAGGGCTGTGCAACGAACTCTGCCTGTTCCGGACGAACCGCCGTGTACTTGGCAATGATCGGCCGATAATGATCGAAGTTCTCGTTCGCTAGGCGCGTGGCCTCATCCAACACCTCAACCACTCTGCGGGCCACCTCAGGACGATTTCTGATGAAGTCCGTGGTTAAAATCGCCGCTCCGGAGTAGAACGGATCGGAGATAAACTGAGCAACGGGGTTGTTCATCGCCTTACGCACGTCATCGCTGTTATCGGTGATGGACCCGACCGGCTCAAGCGAAAGCGTTGCATCCACCGCGCCACTGGCCACCGCAGCGAACTGCTGAGGCACCGCGATTTCCGATAAGCGCACATCACGTCCTGGCTCTAGGCCGTTTTGGCGAAGAATGTGGCTGGTGATGGTGCGCCACTGTACTCCGGGGATTGTGCCAATCGACTTACCGCGCAGATCGGCGAAGTTCTGGATCTCGGAGTTGGTGCCAACGATCAAAGCATCATTATCAAAGCCGTATTTGATGGAGCCGCCCTGCAGACCAAATACTTTGAAGGTGCCGGGAAAGCGTGATTCGGCCAATACGGTGATACCAGCAGCAGCGCCCGGAGGGCCAAAGTCTGCTTGACCAGAAACCAGTGAGTCGATGATTTGGTTGGGGTTTTGGAAACGTACCGGGTTGATATCGATGCCGGCTTTCTCGAATAGCCCCTCTTCGAGTGCCACGTAAAAGGCCATGGTTTGCATAATCGGCAACCATGAGGCTGTGACTCTCTCCAGCTGTTGGGCATTGACCTGCACGGGTAATGCCATCAGAGCGGCGAGCGCCGAGGCGGCGAATGTCTTTTTCAGGAAGGCGAATTTCATGATGTTTTCCTCGTTCAGATTCGGGTTGGGAAATCAGTTAATCCAGCGAACAACACGTCGCTCTACAGCGATGAAAAGAAGATTTAGGGAGTACCCCATCACGCCGGTGGCGATGATGGAGGCGTACATTTCGCGTAGGTCATAGACTTGCTGGGCATCGATAATCCGACGACCCAGACCATCGCTAGACCCGATGAACATCTCCGCGACGATAATCACCACTAAGGCCAACGAGATGGCGGTCCGCAGACCGACAAAGGTTTGTGGCAAAGACTCGTAAATCATCACGTCTTTAAATACCCGCCAGCGGCCTGCGCCCATCACCCGAGCGGCAAGCACTCGAGTCTTGGTGGCATTGATTACGCCATAGGCCGCGCTAAAGATGACGATGAGCAACGCCGCAAAGGCTGCCACCGCCACCTGTGATTCTTCACCAATACCAAACAGCAACAGGAACAAAGGAAACATCGCAGTCGCCGGTGTGGATCGGAAGAAATCCACCAAAAACTCCACCGAGCCATACAGTTTTCGCGATGAGCCCAGCATGACGCCCAAGGGGATGCCGACGATCGCGGCAATCGCAAACGCATACAGAGTGCGTCTTAAGGTGTTCCAGAAATCTTGCAAAAGATCCCCGTAAATCATGCTGTTCCAAAACTGTCCCAACGTCTCTAAGGGGCCGGGCAGCAGTCTCGGGCTCACCAGTTCCGCATGCGCTGCAAAACCCCAGATCATCAGCAGCAAGATTGGCCCCAGGACATAGACGCGTGCCGCATCGGAATATTGGTTTAGGGCTTGAGCCCAATGTTGCGCGTTGCGCGCGAGGCTGACTGGGAAAGTCCACGCCTGGCGCGTCACCGGTGTTTTTACATCGCTCATCGACGCACCTCGCGTTGAAAGACTTGGAGACAGTGGGCTTTGGTGGCTACGAACTCATCCGAGGAGAGGGTCTGATCATTTCGCGGCCGCGGTGAATTCACCTCGATGATCTCGGCCACCTGAGTAGGCGGTTTGGAGAGCAGCAGAACTTCGTCAGCCAGAAAAACCGCCTCCTCGAGATCATGGGAAACGACGATCATGGTGATGCCGGTTTCCATGAAGATGGCCTGCAGGCGATCGCGGATGAACAAGGTCATCTCATAATCGAGTGCGGAAAAGGGCTCGTCCAAAAATAGCACCTCGGGCTCTGGTGCTAGCGCCCGCATGATGGACACCAATTGCTGCTGACCGCCCGAGAGATTGAAGGGCTTGAGATTTAGATCAAAACCAATCTCAAATGAGGCGGCGAGCTCATCCACCCGAGCATCACACTCGGCCTTACTCATGCCTCGTATACGCAGGGGGTAGGCGATGTTGTCTCGGGCGCGCATCCACGGAAACAAGGCCTCGCGGTAATTCTGAAACACATAACCAAAAGTGATGTCTTTCAACGCTTTGCCGTCAAATAAGACTTCACCCTGATCAAAGGGCAGCAAGCCCGATACCATATTGATGAGTGTGGACTTGCCGCAGCCGTTGGGGCCAAATACGGTAGTAATTTTGCCGCGCGGCAGATCCAGCGAAAAATTCTCATAAAGGGTTCGCGTTTTGAAAGTCTTCTTAAGACCACGAATGGTGATATGCGGTCGGTGTTTCGCGGCCGGATCGCCAGAACCTTTTGGGGTTTGGACCCATTCAGGCGCAGTGTCTATGATGCGTTCAGCTGTTGCCATGGTTCACCTATCAGCAATGACGCCTGAGCGTCCGGTAGAAAGTCGTCTTGTATACAAGATATCTTTCTCTAAGCAGGTTCCATGCCAGAAAAATTTTTCTTCGTTTATTCAGTGGGTTAAGAATTTATGCCCTTTTTGCCCGAACCCAAAACTCACATAAATGCACTATTTAAATGCAGCACATCGGGCAGCACGCCTCGCACTGGTGCACAAATGGGGTACGACCCCTTTTCCAGAAATGGGGTACGACCCCACGAGTCCGTGAGTCATGACGTCGCATGATTTTTGCTCACCGCTGGGGACGATTCGCTATCGCTTAGAGGACCGCGTGCTGGTGCGCATGGAATTTGTTAGTGGCGATGCGCTGCTGCCTGGCGATGCTTTGGTTGATGCCGCTCTCGATGCCTACTTTGCGTGCGGGGCAGATATCAACCTACCCTACCGCTTCAACGGCGGCACCGACTTTCAGCGCAAGGTTTGGCAGGCGCTTACCCGTATTCCCAAGGGCAGCACATGCAGCTATGGGGAACTCGCCAAGGCCATTGGCCATCCAAGATCAGCCCGAGCGATTGGTCAAGCCTGTCGCGCTAACCCCTTACTGCTGGTCGTTCCCTGCCACCGGGTGATTGGTGCCACTGGCGCGCTATCCGGGTATGGTGGAGTAGAAGGCATCGATCGCAAATCTTGGTTATTGACGCATGAACGAAATACAAACTGAAAACCGGCCCGTGGTGTTTTTTGATGGTGGTTGCCCGCGGCGGAATGCGCTTATCTTCGGGGGTACGACCCCGTTTTGCTGGGGTCGTACCCCACTTGTTCTTGTTAAGAGAGCTTCTTTTTGGGCGCCATATTTCCGAGAATGCCGTCGGCGTTGATGATGGCTTCGGCAATTTCGACGATGCGTACCCGCTTCACCATGGCCTGCTCACGCATGATGCTGTATGCCTCTTCCTCTCCAATTTGATGGAGCTTCATCAAAATCAGTTTGGCTCGGTTCAACGTTTGTTCCTGATGCACTTTTTCCTGCAGCTTGAGGAGCGCCAATTCGTTGGCCTGAGCATCTAGCCGAATGCGTCTCGCTAGAACCATTGAGCTCAGTACGCCATAAGGCCGTGCAGGTTGGGCGATAACCGCATCGGCATTTAATTCAATCAGCTGCTGCAGAACCGAGGGGTTCTCATAGGCAACGACGCCAATAATACTGGGTCGCGCACGCGGATAGGCCTTGATTGCCTTAGTTAAAACGGGATTGGGCTTTTCATCGAGTCCCAAGAACAGAATATCAACGTTATCGGGTAGCTTTTCTGGAACTGGCCAGACTGCCTCCGTATTGCAGCCAATGCGCCTAATGTGTCGAACAAGCTCTTCCGTGTGCGCATCGTAGGCATGGATCACCAATACCCGCAGGTTGCGCATATCACTAATTAGCTTCTGAACACTACCTTTCACAATCAATCATTGTCCATTGACGAACCAGTGTTTTTAGGACTACCCCGCATTGCCCAAGCATCACCCCATTCATTTAAATTTGGAACAACCAAATAGGGATCCGGCTTAATGGAAACCTCAAGATCTGAAACTACCTCATATTCACAGTTATCTCCGACCTTGGCAATTCGCGAGTGCAGATAAGTATGGTTATTTTCGGGGTCGACTCTGACTGGCCCCTGTGGAGCCATGAAACTGATCCCATACAGCGCAGAACGTATGTCTGCCACATCATGGCTAGCCGCCTGCTCCATAGCCAGTGAGAGCATATGCACCTGAGAATACGCTGCTTCGCCACAGCTGGTGACAAAAGCATCATCCCCATAAAGTGCCCGATAGCGGGCCACAAACCGTTGACTGGATTCTGTCGGCAGGTTTTGAAAATATGGCGCCGCCGTGATATGACCACGCGCAGCCGCAGCACCCATCCCATAAATTTCCGCTTCACTCGTTGTTAGACTGCAAATCGGCGCCCGGGATACGCTAGCAAATGCCTCATGATAGGCCTGATAAAAAATCACCGTGCCCGTCCCCACCACCGTGGAAAAAATAAACTCTGGCCGAGTCTTTTTTATGTCTTCGATGATGCGTTTGTATTGCTCTGACTTAGCCTTCAAAGGCAAATAACGTTCCCCCACCACTTCACCGCCGAGTTCACGGATAATATGACGCATCACGCGATTGGATTCTCGGGGATAAATATAATCAGAGCCGACAAAATAGCAGCGCGAACCATAATTGCGCGTCATGTACTGGGCAAGAGGAACGCTATTCTGATTCGGCGTAGCGCCGCCATAAATTACGTTACTGGAATATTCAAAACCCTCATATAACGTGGGATAAAAAAGGATGCCATTGTGCCGCTCAACAATGGGTAGGACTTCTTTACGCGCGGATGACGCATAACACCCAATCATGATCTTCACACCATCACGCACCATTAGCTCTTCTGCCAATTCGCCATAACGAGGGATCCTAGAGGCCGCATCATAACTGATTGCCCTTAGGGGAGATCCCAAGATGCCGCCAGCTTCATTGATCTCATGTAAGGCAAGCATCGCCGCCCGCTGCTGGGTTTTCTCAATAATGGACAAAACACCTGTTTGAGAAAACAGCACCCCAAGCAAACGCGTGTCACGGCGTTTTGCACCATCATTATTGTTATTCATGACCGCCTCCGACATCAGCGAAATATCCTCATCACTTCTCAAAATCAAAGGCAGGTTTGGTGAGAACCTGCGGGAGTTTCTTCCCGCAGGTTAACGCAAGCCCCATTAGATTTGGAACTGCAATCCCAGCATGAAGAAGTTGTTTGCTTCGTTGCTGTCTTTTTCATCAATGCGACCTAAAACGCCACTGACTTTGGCATTATGACCATTGATCACATACTCCAAGCCCAATGACCATTTTTCGGTATCAGACCCCGCATCCGGGTTCACATTCTCATACCGGAGATACGGACGCAGACGACCTAAAGCATTGCTAGCCGGGAACATGTAACTGCCCTGTATGTAGTAGGCGCTGTTGCTTCCTGCAGCAGCGGATGCGGATCTGTTGCCACTGCTGTCAAATGTCCCACCGTCCAAATCATAGTCGTTGTAGGCTGCATCGATGGTAAAGACCGCGCCATCATCCAGCACCCTCTCCATTAGGAAGTCAACGCCATAAGCCTGATAATTACCGCGAGAGTCATCGGTTTTTTTGATCACGTCACTTTGACGCTGCAAGGCCACGCCGATGGCAAGAATATTGGCTGCGCCATAATAGGTGTTGGCATGGAAATAGCCCGGTTCCGCATCCCAGAAATTCAGGGTCAGACGGCTGGCCATCAGCGGGCTGTCGCTAGGCGTGCTACCGCCATTAAATACACCCAGATGGTATTTGAAATGAGCTTCTCCCAATGCCCCCTGGCCCCAGAGGACGGCGCCATCGTCACGGAATGACTGTCTGCCCGTCCATTGTTCGGTCAATGGATACTGATTCAAACCAATGGCACCGACAAAAAACGGACCGGACATGCCTGCTCGCGTCATGGGCAGCACGGTACGACCGACGCGCACATTGGCCCAATCATTGAACTCAAAACGTGCGACCGCATCCAGAAGACGCGTGTCTTTTTCCGCATCAACATGCTCCAAATTAAAATCAAAGAAAATTCCCTCTGCGATCTGAGCAGTGGTGTATAGGCGCATCAAATCCACGCTGAATTCACTTGAACGGGAGCCATTATCAGCCCCATTCTCAACGGACAGATACGTGGCCATCAGACCACCACCAATAGTGAAAGACTGATTCGGGCCTATATTGATGGTTGCACCAGCATGGGCGGCACTCGTCATAGCCAACGCACTCATGCTGGCGATAACGGCGGCGGATAAACGGCTTCTGCGTGACTTGAGCATTGGCCTGCTCTCTGTATTTTTAGATTTCATCCTCTTTGCTCCTTTAGTATCGACAAGTTCCAGAACGATCTGGTTTGGTCTATTTAGGCGCAAAACTCCCATAAACAGCACGGCGCCTGTTCGCGCTGTTTAGAAAAAATTACCGCTCTCAGTTTGGCGTGAGGCGCCTGGCCTCAGCTATTTTTTAGTTCGGTGCTTTTAATAAAACTGGTGCACTAACCTCCTCCAAAAGAGATTTGGCCACACTGCCTATCTTGAGACGATCAAGACCGGAAGCGCCACGCGTCGACATCACCACCAACGGGCTTTTTACGGTGTCCACAAAATGACTGATGGCTCCAGCGACATCACTGCCATGTAGTACTTCATAGCTGACCTTCAGCCCCTGGTCGCACAACTCATTGGCCTTGCGTTTTAAAGAGCCCCACTCAAGTACATCGGATCCAGCCGCGCCAGCTTGGCTGGGGTCCAACACCTGTACCAACACCATGGGCAGGTCAGCCTGCTGCGCCCAGTCCGCTGCCAGCGACACGCTGGCCTCACTGAACTCCGAACCATCGAAAGGCACCACCAGATGACGGATGGGGCCCCGCCAATGGACAGCAAAACGCGGGCCGACAAACATCATCGGTCGGCGACTCTGCAGCAGTACGGCGGAGGCGACACTGCCCACGGCTATCTCATGAATGGGATTGCGCGCATGAGTGGACATCACCATCAGCGGTTCGTCCTGCCTCGAGAACACTGCCAGCAAGGTGTCGATGACCGACATGGATTGCTTTACTTCAACCGCAGCCGGCGTTAGACCTAAATCCGCCATCTTGCTTTTAATTTTGGTTTCTCGGGCCTCAGGTTTGTCTTTCGGACTAATGACGGAGAGCAGTTGTGTGTCCACTGAGAATTGCTCCGCCAATTGCGACGCAACGGGTACGGCGCTGAGCGACCGCGTGGATTCATCTACCGGTACAATGATGTGCTTAAACATGACTCACCCCTGCTCCGATTCGGCGGTTTTTTGACTCATGGAAGTAAAACGAACGGCATTCGCGTTCCAATGCGCGCGGTATGTAATCGCCTCGGTCTCCGCCGAATGCGATGGGGTATGCTCGGTGAGCAAAAACTCCGCAAACGGCACCTCCAGATAACGGCGCATGGCGCGGCGCAGACTGCGCGCACCGAATTGCTGATTGAAACCCTCTTGCGCAATGTGCTGTATCAGTTCCTCGGCCAGCTCAACATGGCAACGGTATTTGCTCAGGCGCTTGTTCAAACGCTGGGTTTCAATATCAATCAGACCTCGCATTAAGTCCCGCGAAATCCAGTTAAAAATGGTGATGTTATCGATGCGATTAATAAACTCTGGAGAGAAGGTTTCAACCAGGCGGTCATTGATGATGCGCACCAGATCTTTACGGTCCATGCGCTTGTGCCATAGTGATTTCCAAAAAGTGTCCTGTTTTTGACGTTCAAACCTCTGCACGTCCTTGGCGCCCAAATTGCTGGTCATGAAAATCAGGGTATTGCGGAAACTGTAGGAACGCTCGCCCGACGCCACAGTCAGCATCCCGTTATCAAAAATATTGAGCAGTGCTTGGATCACCTCGGCTGAGGCCTTCTCTAGCTCGTCAAAAAGAACAATCCCCGGACGGCCACGCGCCCCTTCTAGCTTGTCAACATCAAAAAGCGTCTTGCCCTCTTTGGCACCCACATAACCGGGAGGTGCCCCGGTGATGGCTGCAGAGTAGTGTTCTTGGGACAAAGTATTCATATCCACCCGGCAAAAAGCATCGGCATCCCCATGCAGTGCTCGCGCCAGAGAACGAATGATTTCGGTTTTTCCCACACCCGTTGGCCCGAGAAACAAAGACACAAACAAGGGTTTGCGGGGATCTGTAATATCCGCCCGCACTACTTTGAGGCTGTCTTCCACAGCCGCGAGCGCCTCCTCCTGACCGAGAATTTCCGAACGCAGATGCGCCATGATTTTTTCTAGATCAAACTGAAATCGACTTTCCAAGCGGCGGTCACTGTTTAGATGCGACAGCACCACATCCTCAGAAGCCGCATTCTCACGACTGAGCGCCTCGCGATCAGCGCGTTCCCGAGCGGTTTGATCGAGCATGTCATTCAAAAATGGCATCATCAGTTCCTTAGTCCGGGCTATCGCGGTGCCCCTCAATGGAGAGGGACACCGCAACAGCTGACGGTTGGTTTATGCCTCTTTTTCCTTACCGGCATACGGCAGGCTGCCCACTGGGCACTCCGCTGTGGTTGCCGTCTTACGGGTAATAGCCTCAACGTTCTCGCGCGCTTTCTCGGCATCATTGACCCAGGTCTTGTAGAACTCGAAGGGACATTCAGCCAGACCACGCGAACCGTCACCGGACGCATCCATGCCGGTGTAGCCACGATGCAGAATCTTAAACAGATGGTTCTGTGACTGGTCGTTGGCCCGCGCATCACGAATCTGCGAGATGGACAACTGGGCGTACTGAATACCCATCTCTTCCTCGCCACACTCACCAAGGGTACGACCGTCGAAGCCAATGATCGCGGAATGACCAAAATAGCTATACACACCATCAAAACCTGCGGCATTGGCCACCGCAACATAGGAGTTGTTGGCCCAAGCCATGGCTTTGGCCATAACAACCTGCTGCTCCTTAGCGGGATACATGTAGCCCTGACAGCGGACAATCAGCTCAGCGCCCTTCATAGCGCAATCACGCCAGATTTCTGGGTAGTTGCCATCATCACAAATGATCAGGCTGACTTTCATACCCTTGGGACCATCGCTCACATAGGTCTGGTTACCGGGATACCATCCTTCGATCGGACACCAGGGGATAACCTTGCGATATTTCTGCACCACCTCACCCTTGTTGTTCATGAGAATCAGGGTGTTGTAGGGGTTTTTACGAGGATGCTCTTCGTGACGCTCACCGGTCAGAGAAAAAACACCCCACGTATTGGCCTTACGACAGGCGCGGGCCAGAATTTCGGTCTCTTCGCCAGGGCAGGTCACTGCCGTTTCCATCATTTCCTTAGGGTCATACATAATCCCCTGCAGCGAGTATTCCGGAAAAATCACCAGGTCCATTCCAGGCAAACCGGCTTTCATGCCCACGATCATCTCCGCGATCTTCTCGGCGTTAGCCAGCACTTCTGCCTTGGTATGCAGGCGCGGCATCTTATAGTTAACTACGGCCACACCGACGGTATCGTTACTGCTAGAAATATCACCGTGTCTCATTACAGTCTCCTTTGGTTTACACACACGTCAGGATCACCTCCTGACTCATAAAAAACTCAGAAAGTCAGATACTTATCCACAACATCCGAGGTGAGATCCTCAGGGCCTCCCTGCACAGAAATCCGTCCTTTGTCCAAAACAATGAATTGATCCGCCACTTTTCGGGCGTATTTCACGTTGTGATCGACCAACACAATGGTGATTCCGAACTCGCGATTCAGGCGCACCAAGACATCCTCAATGTCTTTCACGATATTGGGCTGAATGCCCTCGGTTGGTTCATCTAACAGCAGAATCTTGGGGTCCATGGCCAAGGCGCGGGCAATGGCGAGTTGTTGTTGCTGTCCCCCGGACAAATCCCCCCCGCGGCGATTCATGAACTCCTTGAGAATGGGAAAGAGTTCTAGGATGTGATGAGGCAGCGTGCGCTTGCCGTCAGTGCGCGCGTAGGTACCCATAATGATGTTCTCGCGAACCGTAAAGCGCGGGATCACCTCGCGCCCTTGGGGGATATAGCCAATACCTAAGGTGGCACGTTTGTGGGTGGGTAGACTGCTAAGATCTTTACCCTCAAACCGCATGCTGCCCGAGGTGGTGTCTGTGAGTCCCATGATGGTGCGCAATAATGTGGTTTTGCCCACACCATTTCTGCCCATCACACAAGTGAAGGACCCCTGATTCACCTTCACATTGAGATCCTGGAGAATCGGACTTTTCCCATAAAACGAATAGAGGTTATGTGCTTCAAGCATGCTCATGCTCCTCACCCAGATAGGCTCGACGCACCGCCGGATCGCTTTCGACTTCCTGAATCGTCCCCTCAGACAACAGGCGACCCATGTCCATGACCGTGACTGTCTCGGCAATCTCTCGCACGAAACCCATGTCATGCTCGACAACGATCATGGTGTGCGAACCCTTCAAGGCATTGAAAATCTCAGCAGTGCGGCGAGTTTCCTGGATGGTCATGCCCGCTGCCGGCTCATCGAATAAAATCAGCTTGCTGTCCTGCACCAGCAACATGGCGATCTCCAACCACTGGGTCTGGCCGTGGGAGAGATTGCCGGCCAAGGTGTGAAACTGATCATTCAGATTCACCAGATCCAAGATTTCCTTGATCTTGCCCTGACGGCGGGTTCGGAAAGTTTTCAGTGCCGCCCAAACACCGGGGTTTTGCGAGCGCGCGATTTCAAGGTTTTCACTAACACTGAGTTCTTTAAACACCGTCGGCGTTTGAAACTTGCGCCCCACTCCCGCCCGGGCACGCTGATATTCCTTCATGTGCGTGATGTCTTGGCCATCCAGCAGAATCTTTCCACCGGTGGCTCGAGTCTTGCCACAAATAAGGTCCAGTGTGGTTGACTTGCCTGCACCATTGGGCCCGAGCAGGCAACGCAGCTCACCGAAATTCAACGAAAGGTTCAGACCATCAACGGCGCGCAAACCCCCAAAACGCACCTGCAGATCGATCAACTGTAAGTAGGGTGCGCTCATTGACCTGCCCCTCCGGTCTCTGCTGGACGAGATTTGCCCGCCCGCCGCAATCTTGAAACCAGGCCCTGAAACACACCCAGCAAACCGTTGGGCATGAACAAAACCACCAGAATGAACAGTGCGCCAAGGATCAGCAGCCAGACGTCGGCGAACAGATCGGAAAGCCGACCCTCCATCATGTTGACGATGATTCCGCCCAATGCCGCAGCCACCAGTGAGTTGCGCCCGCCCACAGCTACCCAGATGACCACTGCCAGACTAAAAGCGAGACCCATATAGGTCGGTGAAGCGAATTCCAGGACAAGCACATAGAGCATGCCTGCCCAGCCCGCGATCATCGCTGACACCGAAAAAGCCAGAGTTTCGTAAGTCGAAACCTGATATCCGAAGAAACGCACGCGATCCGGATTCTCTTTGATCGCCCGCAGAATCAGTCCGACCTTACTTCTGACCACCAGCAGGCTAAGGCTTAGCGCTGTAATGAGACAGGCGGCGACGAAGTAATAAAAGGAAACCGAGTAGTTATCGGCAGTCCAACCAAAAAGCACTAGGGGCGCCAAGCCGGTGATGCCATTTTCGCCGCCGGTGTACATCTGATAACCCACGAACACCAGCTGAATGGCCACTAGAAAAGCCAGAGTGATGATCGCTACGAACACCCCGGTGATACGTCCGCGAAACATGAAGCTGCCAATCGTGCCCGCCACCAGTGCGGGAATCACAAGGCCAGCAATCAAGGTGAAGGTCAGGGAATGAAAGGGCATCCAAAACCAGGGCAGCTGCGGAACATTGGTCCACCCCATGAAATCAGGCATCCCTCCAGGCAGACCGACGCTGGCCTTTAATTTCAGGTGCATGGCCATAATGTAGGCACCCAAACCGAAAGTAGCGCCTTGGCCGAGGTTAAGTATTCCGGCATAACCCCAGGACAGAGCCACGGCCATCGCCACCATTCCGAGAACAAGATAACGAGCAAACGTGTTCAGCTCGAATCCATCAAACGACAGATACAGGGGTGCCAGCAGCAGAATAAAGACCACAAACGCTGCGTAGCCGATCAGGTCGATAGAAAAATTCCGATTCATCTCGCCCCCCTTATTTACGAATCTTGTCCGGGAAGAGACCTTCCGGACGGAATCGAATAATCACAATGATTGCCAGGAGCACCGCAACTCGACCGAGTGTGTCGTTCAGGAAGAACGAGAACATCGCCGTTGCTTCACCCACCAGACCGGCGGCAATCGTGGTCCCAAGGAAGCTACCGATACCTCCCAGAATCACCACGAGGAAGGCATCCACCACCAGATAGGTCCCCATCGAGGGCGTCACGCTGACCAATGGGGTAATCAATGCTCCAGCAATACCCGCCAGTGCGGCGCCATAGGCGAAAGTCAATGCATAGACTTTTTGCGAAGGAATGCCGTAACACTCGGAAATCTCTTTGTTCTGAATCACCGCGCGCAGCTTCTTGCCGTATTCGGTGCGCAGCATCAGGTACCAGGTGGCCAGCAAGATGGAAATGGAAAAGACAATCAGAAAAAGGCGGTAGTTGGACATAAAAACCCCAGCGAGCTCGATATTGCCCTCGAGGATTCTTGGGCCCTGCACGTAGCGGGAGTCTGGCCCCAGTCCCATGCGTACCAGCTGCTGAATGACGATACCAATGCCCCAAGTGGCCAAGATCGTATCCAGTGGTCGTTCATACAACCAACGCACCACGCCCCTTTCGACCAGGAATCCGAGAAAACCCACGACCAGAAAAACGATGGGCAGTGCAGCCAGAATTCCGATCCCAAAAGTGCTTTGCAAAAACCAGGCACAATACGCACCCAGCATCACGAACTCGCCGTGCGCAAGATTAATCACACCCATCGTGCCGTAAATAATTGCCAGACCCAGCGCAATTAACAGCAGGATCGATGCAATACTGATGCCGATAAATGCCTGATTCAGAAAGATATCCATGAGTCCCCCAAAGCCACGCTGCGTACCCCGCTTGTCTACAACGGTGCAGGTAAAAATTCAGTGGCTGGCTGTGAGAGCCAGCCACTGACAAGGCAATGACATCAGCTACGGACGAGTCCAGCGCCGGTGCACTGCATGCCCTCATAAGCCCAATAGGGCTCTGGAGCCATACGCTCTGTGGACTCGAGTACCACTTTGGCAGTCCCATCGGCCTGCCACTGCGCTACCTTCGGCCACACATGCGTGTGGAGGTTGGGGTCTATCTCAATCTCACCCTGAGGAGCCATCATGCGCATGCCCACTGCGGCGTCGCGAATGTTGTTTGGGGTGATATCACTGGGGGCCAGTTTTTCCAGCGCGGCAGCAAACTGATACACCTGGAAGTACGCGGCTTCGTTGACGAAATGCGTTACCTGGTCAGCGCCATAACGCCGCAGATAGGCTTCAACAAAGGCTTGGTTCTCAGCCGACTGATGGCCCATGAAGTAGGGCGCGGAAGAGAAGTGGCCTGCTGCCGCCTCGCCGCCAATCGCTTTCACTTCAATTTCCGAACGGGTGAGACTGGCCACGGGCATGCGCTGAGGATCAAAACCTGCCGCATGCATCTGCCGCTGGAAGGCCACGTCGGAGTCGCCGACCAGGGTACAGAAAATCACATCGGGGTTTGCACGACGAATGCGGCTGATAACAGAGCTGAACTCGGAGTGACCCAGAGGCACATATTCTTCATTGACGGCCTCACCGCCGAGACGGCTTAGGATCAGGCGCACCACGTTATTCTCTTCCCGCGGATACACATAATCGTTGCCAATCAGGTAGAACCGCTTGCCAAAATTCTCAGCCAGCCAGGGGACAAAGTCCTGTTGCTGCTGGTTTGGCACTGCACCGCCATACATGACATTGCGCGAGCACTCACGACCTTCATACAGGGTCGGATACCAGAACAGGTTTTCCCGCTGCTCAACCACAGGCAACACCGCCTGACGGGAGGCGGAGGTATACCCACCAAAAACGCTTACGCACCGGTCACGAATTACCAAGCGGCGGATACGGTCGGCAAATGTGGCTGGATCGGAAGCTGGATCCTCAATCACTGGACGCAGACGGCGTCCATTGACCCCGCCGTTGTTGTTAATTTCTTCGATCGCCATAAGGCAGGCATCGCGCAGGGTCGACTCCACCACTGCCACTGCACCGGTTACGGAGAACAGCACGCCGACCGGAATATCACTGCCTTGCGCCCATGCGCTGTGACGCTGGGTCCAAATACCTGGGAAACCCGCAGCGCCGGCAACCCCGAAAGCGCTGACACCCTTTAAAAAGTCACGTCTCTTCATCGTCAAATCTCCTTTGGTGAATCTGATCCGGGTGCCCTCTGTGGGTTGGAGTCTTGTGCTCCGCATCCCGGTTTGAAAAGCAAAAAAAAAATGCCTCCGACGTTTTGGTTTTACCCAAAACATCCAGAGGCATCTTTGGCTCTTTGCAGGCTTTTTCGCCGTTGAAAAATCTGCGTGTGATAATGAGATCATGTGATCAAAATAAAAGCAAGCCCCTTTTCGAAATTTTTTTTCTCCTTTCTATTCATATAGTTAAAACATAATTACGCTGTTTTTTACTCGAACTCACCGAACTTAGTTAGCTCTGGGGTACGACCCCAGTTGAGTTGTGGGATCGCCAAATGGGGTACGACCCCACTTGGGGTCGTACCCCATTGGGTTTTCATGTATCGTTAAACGACGATAGACGATGAGGGTGAAATGATGGACTCGGTGCACGAGCAGGCGCCGCGCGTTCGCGAGGCGATGGGGATCTTTGAACGCTACCTGAGTGTTTGGGTGGCGATTGCCATTATCACCGGCGTGGCTATAGGGCAGTGGTGGCCTGCGGTTCCGGAGATGCTGTCGCGCGCCGAAGTAGCCAGCGTCTCCATACCGGTTGCCATACTCATCTGGGCGATGATTTTCCCGATGATGGTACAAATTGATTTCGCCGCTATCTTAGGGGTTCGTCGTCAACCCAAAGGGCTGATTGTCACCACCTCAGTGAACTGGTTAATCAAGCCATTCACCATGTTTCTGATCGCTTGGTTCTTCCTCATCATTTTGTTTGAACCTCTGATTCCGCCTGATTTGGCACGCGAGTATCTGGCGGGAGCCATCTTGCTAGGAGCTGCTCCCTGCACGGCCATGGTGTTTGTCTGGAGCCACCTGTGCCGAGGTGACGCTGCCTATACCCTGGTGCAAGTCGCGCTCAATGATTTGATCATGTTGTTCGCGTTTGCGCCGATTGTCGTCTTTTTGCTGGGCATCTCAAACATCAGTGTCCCCTGGGATACGGTCGCACTCTCGGTATTTCTGTACATCGTTATTCCGCTGTCTGCGGGATATTTGACGCGCCGCTGGCTGATACAAAAACGCGGCTTCCAATGGTTTGAAGCGGTTTTTCGCAAACGTATTGCTCCGATCACACCCATCGGACTGATCATTACCCTGGTGCTGTTATTTGCCTTCCAAGGGGAGGTGATCCTGAGTAATCCCCTGCACATCGTACTGATTGCGATCCCCCTGATTGTGCAGACATTTTTGATTTTCTTTTTAGCTTATGGTTGGGCCAAAGCGTGGCGGGTACCGCATACCGTCGCAGCCCCCGGGGCGATGATTGGCGCTAGCAACTTCTTTGAATTGGCGGTGGCTGCCGCCATTGGTATTTTTGGTCTGAGTTCCGGCGCGGCATTGGCAACGGTAGTCGGGGTACTAGTGGAAGTGCCCTTAATGCTGGCCTTGGTGAAAATTGCCAACCGCACCCGCGCTCACTTCCCTGAGACAGACATGCCTCCCGCTATCGCCGCTGAGACTGATCGATGACACAAACTGCCTCCTTGGTTGATACCCCAACACCGCTGGAAACCGGACAAGCCGGCAAGCTGGCAGAGCTCGCTAAGGCTTTGGCTCATCCGGCACGCGTACAAATCGTTTGCTTACTGCTGGAGCGAGGCAATTGCATTTGTGGCGACCTAGTAGAAGAGCTGCATCTGGCGCAGTCCACCGTCTCCGAGCATCTGCGTATTCTCAAGGCAGCCGGCGTGATCCTCGGCACCATTGATCACCCGAAGGTCTGCTATGCCCTACAGCCCGGACACATGGCGCCGCTGGCTGATCTACTGGCCGCCATGGCCGCCGCTGATCCTCGTGGCACAGGTCGATGCGGAGTGTGAAAAAAGATGTGAAGGGAAGATCGGATCGGCGAGCGCAGGGAGGCGCTCATCGCTCCACTGCCTCCGCGCCAGAGGCACAATAAAAAAGGCCCAAACTTTTCGGTTTGGGCCTTCTCGATAAATGGCGTCCCCACGGGGATTCGAACCCCGGTCGCCGCCGTGAAAGGGCGGTGTCCTAGGCCTCTAGACGATGGGGACTAGAGAAACTTTTTACTCTTGGCGTTCTGGGCCGGACAAAACCACTGTAACCAAGCCGGTGAATACTAACAGAAAACCCACCGGTATAAACATCAAAAAGTACTTAGCTAGGGCATTGTTGCCGGCGAACATGGTGCTAAAACCAACCACCAAGCCCACAGCGGTAATCACCGCCCCAACCCACATCAGAATACGCCCCATTTTGTTCATGATGCGTGCATCCCGATGGAATACCACATTATTGGTGGAGCCAGGCGGGATCGAACCGCCGACCTCTTGCATGCCATGCAAGCGCTCTCCCAGCTGAGCTATGGCCCCGTAAGAAGCCGCGTATTATCCCGAGCACCTCAAGGCTTGTCAACCGCATTCTCGGCAATCCAAGTAATCGCCCGATGCAGTCGCTGCAAGCTACGTTCGCGGCCCAGCAGCTCTAAAGTTTGATCAATCGGCGGCGATACTGAGCCGCCAGTCACCGCCACCCGAAGCGGCTGCGCCACCTTACCCATTTTCACATCGAGCTGAGCAGAGATCGTCTCAATCACGGCGTGAATCGGCTCGGCATGCCACTCATCAAGACGCCCCAGTTCTTGCACCAAGGCCTCAAGAACCGCTTTGGCATCCGCAGTTAAATTCTTACTGGCGGCCTTATCTTCATAAGCCTCGAACTCTTGGAAGAAATAGACACTATTGCCGGCCATCTCATCCAAGGTTTTTGCGCGTTCACGCTGCGCCACGACGACATCACGAAGCGGCGGATCGCCCGCGGGATCAATCTGCCGTTGACCCATATGCCAAGACAAATGCCGCGCCACGTGATCCGGGCTTTGCGTCTTAATGTAGTGCTGATTCAGCCACAACAATTTCTCGGGATTGATCGCCGACGCAGAGTGATTGACATCGGCGATGTCGAATAACTCAATCAGCTCATCCAACGAGAAGATCTCGCGGTCGCCGCATGACCAACCAAGGCGCACCAGATAATTCAAAAGAGCCTCTGGCAAGAATCCCTCATCACGATACTGCATCACACTCACCGCACCATGGCGCTTGGAGAGCTTGGCTCCGTCCGGCCCTAAGATCATCGGCAAATGCGCATAGCGCGGCGGCTCCACCCCCAGCGCCTTCAAAATATTGATCTGCCGCGGCGTGTTATTGAGATGATCATCACCGCGAATCACATGCGTGATGCCCATATCCCAATCATCGACCACGACGGTGAGATTGTAGGTGGGCGTGCCGTCCGAGCGAGCGATAATCAAATCATCCAATTCGGTATTTTGGAAAGTCACACGGCCACGCACCATGTCATCCACCACCGTGACGCCGTCCATGGGATTTTTGAAGCGCACCACCGGATCAACGCCAGCTCGCGGCTCTTCGCGGGTACGGCAACGCCCGTCGTAACGAGGTTTCTGCTTTAAAGCCATCTGCTGCTCGCGCATCACATCCAGCTCTTCACGGGTGCAATAGCAGTAATAGGCCTTGCCCGAGTCTAGTAATTGCTGGATGACCTCTTTGTAGCGATCAAACCGCTCGGTCTGATAAAACGGCCCTTCGTCGTACTCCAGCCCCAGCCAATTCATGCCCTCAAGAATGGCATTGACCGACTCGGCATTGGAGCGCGCCAGATCCGTGTCCTCCACACGCAGCACAAAGTCACCGCCATGCTTGCGGGCATAAAGCCAGGAAAACAACGCGGTGCGGGCCCCACCAATATGCAGATAACCGGTGGGACTGGGAGCAAAACGGGTACGCACTCTCATCAGCAAAAACTCTTTTAGGGATCCATCGCGGCGCTAAGAGTAGCAGACCACCGCCCGTGCTTCACACCACCAGGCTCAGTAAAACCGCAATCAACACGGCGATCTCGATGAGCTCTACTAAAGCGCCCGCGGTATCACCCGTGGTCCCGCCCAGACGCTGCATCATCCAGGCACGCGCTAACCAAAAGCTTAAGCTGGCCACCGCCAAGCCCCAAAGCGCGGCACTCCAATAACCCAAAATGAGACACAAAAGCAGCATCGCCGCCACCAGCGTCAGACTGATCATCCCCGCCTGCCGCTTATTCAGATGCTGCAGCATCTCCGAGGCAATCCCTTTGGGCCGCACATAAGGGGTAATCACAAAAATCAGCAAAAGCGCCACGCGCGCCAAAAACGGTGCCAGCAATAAAGCGATCCAATAACCCTGCTCTAAGATCTGCACCAACGCCGCGAATTTAATCAGCAGCGCCAAAACCAAGGTAATCACGCCGGCGGGGCCACAGGTCGGATCCTTCATAATCGCCAAAGTGCGCTCGCGGTCGCCCAGGCCACCCACCAAGGCATCCGCTGAATCGGCCAGCCCATCGAGGTGCAATAGGCCCGTCAGCCATACCCAAGTGGTGAGCAGCAAGGCCGCGGTGAGTATGCCCGCAACCGGTGATAACAAAGCCGCCGCCAGTGCCAAGAGGATCCCCAACACCAGACCCACCAGCGGATAAAACAGCATGGACTGACCCCATTGCGCCGCAGAGGCGGTATGCGCCGGCACAGGCAGGCGGGTCAAAAAACGCAGCGCAGCCCAAAGCGGGGTCATAAAGAGGCTCCCTCTAATAAGCGCCCTTGACGCATATCTTTAACTTGCCAGCTCGCGCTCTCAAGATTGGGTTCAAGGCGAAACAAGCCGGCATGAGGCACATCAAAATTGAGTAACTGACTCAGCGGCAAATCCAGCACATGCAGCAAGATGGCGCGAATCACACCGGCATGGGTGACCACCAAACAGCGATCCTCAGGCGGCGCACTAAGCAAATCACCCAAGGCGGTATGTACTCTGCTTAAAAAGGCTTCCATGGGTTCGGCCTCCGGTGGCGTGAATGCCATCGGGTCGTTCCAAAACGCACTCAGACCGTCGGGATCCAGCTGCATCAATTGCTCTGCGGTATGGCCTTCCCACTGCCCGAAATGCAGCTCGCGCCAGCGGTGATCTTCAATCAGCGGCAATGAGCTTTCGCTCGCCCACTCTACTGCCGGCACGCGGCAGCGTGAAAGTGGCGAGCAGATAATTCGCTCCCAAGGACCATGCGCCTCAAACATAGACTGCATCTGCGCCCGGCCCTCGGGACTCAGCGGATCATCCAAGCTGCCGCGAAACGCCGGCCCACCTACGGTCTCGCCGTGTCTTAGAAAATCGTAATAGCCCAAAGCCGCCATCAATCACTAACCCGCAGCCACGCCAGCTTCGGCAAACGTGGCCATCTCATTGTGCAAATGACACGCCAAACGCAGCAATGGCAAAGCCGTTGCCGCGCCACTGCCCTCACCCAGACGCATCCCCAGATCCAGCATGGCATCGGCCTGCAAAGCCCGCAATAAAAGCGCATGCCCCGGCTCAGCCGAGCTGTGGCCAAACATCATCCATGCGCGCGCCGGTGGACAAATACGCACCGCCGCCAGCGCGGCCGAGGAGCTGATAAAGCCATCAATCAGCACCGGCAAGCCCGCCTGGGCGGCAGCGATATAAGCACCGCACATCGCCGCGATCTCAAACCCACCCAAGCGACGCAGGGCCTCTAATGGTTCATCCAGATGTCCTTGATGACACCCCAAGGCGCGGCGCAACACCTCAGCTTTGTGGCGTACCCCGGTCTCATCCAAACCCGTCCCGGGTCCAGCCAAATCATCGGGGCTTTGCCCAGTCAGCGCACAGGCCAAAGCGGCCGCTGCGGTGGTATTACCAATGCCCATTTCGCCGGCCACGAATAACTGCATGCCGGCAGCTTTGGCTCTAGTGACACTATCCCGGCCCGCATCAAAAGCACCCAGCAGCTGCGCCTCTGTCATCGCTGCCTCATGCACAAAATTAGCCGTACCGGGACCCTGCACGCAATGAACCACCGCGTCTACATCATCAAGATGATCTACCGTACCCAGATTAATCACTTCCAGCGCAGCATCGAGCGTCCTAGCCAGCACATTAATCGCGGCTCCACCGGCAGCAAAATTGCGGACCATTGCGGCCGTCACCGACTGCGGGAAACGCGAAATACCCTCAGCAACCACGCCATGATCACCGGCGAATACGCTGATTTGCACGCGATCCACACAGGGACGATCCAGATGCTGTAGACCGGCTAGCTGAATCGCCAAATCCTCAAGCTGACCCAAAGAGCCCGGCGGTTTGGTCAGCTGCGACTGCCGGTCTCGAGCTTTGGCTTTGTGTTCCTCACTTAGGGACGCCACCGGCGCCTCCCACCAAGGTGTGGATCCATTCATGACAACTCCCCTTTGAGTACCAGCGGCAATCCCGCCACCGTAAATACCACCCGATCACACAGCCCAGCGACCTGTTGATGCATGAATCCGGCTTGATCCAAAAACGCTCGAGTGATCTCACCCATGGGGATGACGCCCAGGCTGGTTTCGTTACTGACCATGATGATGCTCCCGGGTAACTCGGGCAGCACCTGCAACAGCTTGTCTTGTTCTAGGCGACAGCGCTCCGGGCTCTCATTCCACAACAAATGCGTTAACCACAGCGTCAAACAGTCGACCAATAAACAGCGATCTGGCGCCGCCTGTTGTTGCAAAGCCGCGGATAAGTCCGGCCCTACCTCCACCAAGCCCCAATGCTCGGGACGTCGGCGCTGGTGATGCAAAATACGATCGCGCATCTCCTCGTCATCGCCAACCTGAGCCGTGGCCAGATAAACGACATCCAGACCCGACTCCAGCGCGTGCTGCTCGGCTAGCTGGCTTTTGCCGGAGCGGGTCCCCCCAAGTATCAATTCTTTCATTAGCGCATGATCTCAAGTACTGCCCAAACGATAAAAATCCCGGCCAACCAGATGCCCAAGGCTCGGGTCATCAAGTCGGCGCTGCGGCCAATATCCGCCAGCTGCGGCAGACGGCCCGAACCCAATACCGGGCGTTCTTGCCACTGACCTTGATAACACGCTCGCCCGCCCAAACGAATGCCGAGTGCGCCCGCACCTGCCGCCATCACCGGGCCCGCATTCGGGCTTTTCCAGCCGCGACCTTGCGTCCAAGCGCATTGCAAGCTGGGCTTTAGAGCGCCAGCTAGAGCATAACTCAGGACGGTCAAACGCGCCGGCAGGTAATTGAGCACATCATCTAACCGCGCCGCCGCCCAACCAAAATGAAGATAGCGGGTCGATTTATAGCCCCACATGGCATCCAAAGTGTTGGCCAGACGATACAGCACCGCGCCCGGCGCACCCGCCACCACGAACCAAAACAGCGGTGCAAAAATGGCGTCATTGCCGTTCTCCAAGAGCGACTCGAGGGTCGCCGCCGATGCTTCGGTTTCATTCATGGCAGCGGTATCGCGACTCACCAGTTCCGCCACAGCCTGACGCGCGCCGGGCAAGTCCTGATGTTCTAAAGCCACGCGCACTTTTTTACCCGCCTCTTCCAAGGCCCGCCAGCCAATCACCAGATACAACAGCACAATCTCAAACACCGGGCGCAAAGGCGTACTCACCAGCCAAATGGTGAGCAGCACCGGCGGCACCACCACCAGTAGCCAAGCCAACACACCTGCGCCGCGGGAGTCGCGATACAACCGCCGCTCCAGCCCCGAGGCTAGCCGCCCAAAGCCCACCAAAGGATGGAAGCGACGCGGCTCACCCCACCAGCGATCCAAAAACAACGCCACGGCCGCCACCAGCGGCGTGATCATCCGGCGCTCTCCGTGCCACCCAATAAGGCAGCGACCGCCTGAGGATTCGATGGAAAATACAAATGCACATAGCTGGCCGTGATGGGGCCCTGACGGTACACCGCCTCGCAGCTAGAGCGGCCAATCGGGCTGGTGGCGCGGGTCAATGGCTGCAAAGGGGTATCGAGACTGGAGTGGTGGAAAGTGTGGCCACGCAAACGACCCTCGGGCAAATCCACCTGCTGCGGCCCCAGGCCCGCCAGCCGCGACTCAAGCTTGGCTTTACCCGGCAAAAGGCCGGCCATGCGCGCACTCTCACCACCCTTATCCGCCAACTCCTCAAACAAATACAACATACCGCCGCATTCCGCCAAAAGCGGTTTATCCGCCGCAACATGCGCCTGAAGATCCGAGCGCAGCCTGTCATTCTCCGCCAAAGCCTGCAGATGCAACTCGGGATAACCGCCCGGCAGGTAAACCGCATCCGCTTCAGGCAACCCCTCACCAGCCACCGGGGAGAAGAAAACCAGCTGCGCACCCATAGCCTCTAATAACGCCAGATTGGCAGGATATATAAAGGCAAAGGCATCGTCGCGCGCAACAGCGATGGTCTTCCCAGACAAATGGGGTACGACCCCATCCGCTTCCGCTTGGGGTCGTACCCCATTTGTGAATGCTACTGGTGCGGGCAGACCGTCATGGGTCCAGACCAGCTCTTTGGCGGCTGCCTCCAGCCGCAGCTCTAAATCGTCGATCTCTTGGGCCTGCACAATGCCCAAATGTCGTGAGGGCAGCACGATGGATTCGCGCTTAGGCAAATAACCCAGCAGCGGCAAATCCTCAGGCAACTGCTCAGTGAGCAAAGAAACATGGCGCTCGCCCGAAACCTGATTGGCAAATACACCAGCGAAGGGCACATCCGAACGAAACCGTGCCAAACCAGAAGCCAAAGCGCCAAAGGTCTGAGCCATCGCTG
This sequence comes from Ectothiorhodosinus mongolicus, assembly GCF_022406875.1. Taxonomy (NCBI): domain Bacteria; kingdom Pseudomonadati; phylum Pseudomonadota; class Gammaproteobacteria; order Chromatiales; family Ectothiorhodospiraceae; genus Ectothiorhodosinus; species Ectothiorhodosinus mongolicus. The sequence goes on along the minus strand of NZ_CP023018.1, from coordinate 1,575,904 downwards.
CGGCATTTAATAACAGCAGCACGGGAATCCCGAGCAGCGCCGCGATATCTCCGCAACTGGGCTTACCGTCATAAAGCCCCATCACGCCCTCGATGAGGATCAGATCGCACTCACCCGCTGCTTGGTAAAGCCGCTGACGGATATCCGCCTCGCCAGTCATCCATAAATCCAAGGTATCGACCGCATGGCCGCTGGCACGGCTATGCACCATAGGATCCAGGAAATCGGGCCCGGCCTTAAACACCCGCACCCGCCGCCCGGCATTGCGGTGGTAACGAGCCAGCGCCGCAGTCACCGTGGTCTTGCCCTGCCCGGAGGCAGGGGCGGCAAGCATCAAAGCAGGACAAGAGCGCGGTTTCATCCCCCTAGCTTACTGCTGATAGTGCAAACTTAGGTAGTAGGCACGCCCCGGTTGATTAAGCGGGTCACCTCCGAAATCCAGCACCGTTATGAACCCATTGTCCAACACATTGGCAACTTTCGCTCGCAACATCCAGTTCGAGGTCAGCGCGTATGATGCCCGCAGATCCAATAGCCCAAAGCCGCTGATCCGGTTGTTATTGACAACATCGTCATAACTTCTGCCCTGAGCAGTTGCAGAAACGCCGTAAGTCCAACCATTCCAAATGCGATCCACATCGAGCCTTGCAGAAGCATTCGGCCTACGCGGGAGCTCATTACCATTGGCACGATTTTCATGGTCTAAAAGGGTCAGCGTAGATCCTAGACGCCAATCATCAAGCTCCGCGATCAACTCAAACTCCAAACCTCGAATACGAGCCTTGTCGACATTCTGCGGAATTCCATCGAAAATAATCAGGTCTTCAATATCCGTTTGAAATATAACTAAATCCATCGCCAGATCCTGCTGTGAGTACCTCACACCAAATTCCAAATTTCTCGAAGCCTCAGGCTTCAAATCAGGATTACTTTGTGGTCCAAAAGTCGGATCATCAGGAAAAAAGAGATCGTTAAACGTCGGTGCGCGGAATGCGGTGCCGTAGCTCACTCGCGTTTGCCATGACTCCGAGAGATCATATCCCCACGCAACCTGGCCCGTCGTTTTGCTGCCATAAGCCTCGTTATCGTCATAGCGCAATGATCCGATTAGGTTATGTGCGCCGAGAGCACCCTGTAGTTGCGCGAAACCGCCCCAGTTATATCGACTGGTCTCATCATATGAGGTTGTCGCATTCACTGTATCGCGCTGATAGTCGATACCTACCACTGCATCCCAAACCGAATTCACTGCCAGCGCATTAGACCAAGTAAAAATGTCTCGCCGTGTATTGATTCGCGAATCAAATTCTTCATCCACAAAAGTCTCGCGTTCATCACGACTCTGCGCCAAAGAAATCTGAGCATCCCAATGTTCACTCACCGCTATATTCGCTCCCACGCTTAAGCTCGCCAGCGTAAAATCGTTCCAGTCACGTAATAACGGCTCGCGCCTTGCAACAAAACCCTCAAAAACATCACGATCGAAATCTGCTTCGCCCTGCGAGTACAGCAAGCTTGCAAACAGCCCGAGTCGCTCATCTACCTGATGATCTATGCGCGCGGAGAGGTTGTTGCTGGTGATGCCATCTGCGCGGTCATCACCAACGCCGGTGAGCACATCGATACCATCGCTTTGATAACGGCTGACGGAGAAGTTGTAGCGCGTGTCCTGAGAGCTGCCGGCAATACCTAAGCTGCCCTCGCGCGTGTTAAATGAGCCACCGCCCACATGACCACGCAATCTCGCCGGTCCGTCACCCTGACGCGTAAAGACCTGGATAATCCCGCCGATGGCATCGGCCCCATAGAGGCTGGAGCGGGGGCCACGCACAATCTCGACGCGATCGATCTGATCGACCGGCAAGAATTCCCAGGCAGGCGCCCCTGTCGTCGCCGAGCTAACTCGCACTCCATCGACTAGAAGCACGACACTGTTGGAATTGGTGCCGCGCAAAAAAACGCTGGTCTGCTGGCCAAAAGCGCCGTTTTGCGCGATGTCGATGCCGGCGCGGGAGCGCAGTAGGTCGGCAAAGCTGCGCGGCTGAAGCCGATCGATTTCGGCGCGTTCGATGACCGTGACCGATGCCAGTGAGGCATCCACGGTCTGTGCGGTTCGAGTAGGGGTGACCACAATCGGGTCAAGACTGGCAAAGTGGATGGGTTCAGCCACAGCGGCTGAGGTGGCGGCGGCAAGGCCGGCCATAAGCAGGGATTTCTTCATGTTGTCGTTCTCCGACGCACCGCCCGTGCGCCAATGGGTTTTTATCCCGGCATTTGGAGAACGACAGACTGTCAGTGCAAACAAACAACACTTCTAGAGCACGCAAGCTCAACCAGCCGCGCATCGCCCTCCGCAATGCCGCATTTGCGCGACAGGCCGGTCTCCGGGCTTACGAGCGAGCCTAGGCCCTAACCAAAACGCCTTCCCGCACACTCATCGGTGCAGTGGCTGATGTTTCGGCGGATGCGATGGTCTGCATCCCAACTCGCTTACCGTTGCGGGGGCAGCGCTGGAATTGTTGCTCGAGGCAACGCACCAGCTTCCCGTTTCACCTTTGTGCACAGCACGCAGGCACCTGAAGCGTTGTGACAAAGTAATGGCGGGTGCACAATCTTGCAACCAAAATTTCTCTGCCTTGTGCGGCGAATGTGACTGCTATCATGGATGCCATATCAGCCCGACATACCCCAAAACCGAGTGAGTTATTTGAGGCTTTTAACGACCAAGTTCCGCAAGATAAGTGCATTTAGCGTCATTTTGGCGCTATTTAGCTTTGGACTTGTGGGTACCGCGACAGCGGTCGAACCCGTGGCCGTCTCAGATGCTCTGGGCATCGAGCTGCGCCTTGAAGAGCCACCGCAACGCATCATCAGCCTGGCCCCGCATATCACCGAAACCCTGTTTGCTCTGGGCGTGGGCGATCGACTGGTAGCCACGGTGACCTACAGTGATTACCCACCCGAGGCGCGCGACATCCCCCGTATCGGCAGCGATCAGCGCCTCGATATTGAAGCCATCGTCGCCAAACAGCCGGATCTGATCATCGCCTGGGCCTCGGGAAATTCACAGGTGCAACTGCAGCGCCTGCGGGACTTGGGGATTCCGCTTTATCACAGCAACCCACAAACGGTTGAGGCACTCACCGATGAATTCGCGAGCCTGGGTCAGCTCTTGGGCGTGACTGATGTTGGAGCTTCGCTGGCTGAAGATTTTCGCAGCCGCATACAGAGACTCACCTCGCAATATGCCGATGCCAATACCCTGAGCGTTTTTTTACAAATCTGGGATCGGCCTTTAATGACCTTAAACGAGCGTCACATGGCTGTAGAGGCCATTAACCTATGCGGCGGTGAGAGCCTGTTTAGTGAGTTATCCAGCATCAGCCCGACGGTGGATATGGAATCACTGCTGGCTGCGGACCCGCAAGTGATACTCGTTGCCGGGCCGCTGGAAGGCGATGACCGCTGGGTAACCCAATGGCAGCGCTGGGATGGACTGCAAGCGGTGCGCCAAGAACAAGTAATTGCCGTCTCGCCCTCGCTGTTGCTGCGCGCTACGCCACGGCTAATCGAGGGTATTGAAGAAGTTTGTGCAGCATTGGATCAAGCGCGCAGAAGCTACGCGGAATCTTCTCGGTGAAACGACAAAGCCTGATTTTGCTAACGCTAACAGCGGCAACGCCTCTGGCGCTGCTGCTGGCCTTAACCATGGGCAGCGTGCCCATCGGCCTGAGTGCAACTCTTTCTGTGTTGGCCGGTGGCGGTGAGGAGCTACATCGCCTATTAATTTGGGAGCTGCGCTTGCCGCGGGTGCTGGCCGCCTTTGTCACCGGCGGACTGCTCGCCATGGCCGGTGCGCTAATGCAGGTACTACTGCGCAATCCGCTGGCAGATCCCTATGTGCTGGGCCTATCCGGTGGCGCCGCGGTCGGCGCGCTTTTGTCTATGCTGGCCGGCTGGGGATTTATGGCGATATCCGGTTCAGCATTTGTCGGCGCCCTGCTCTCGGCCATCATCGTCTTTGGTTTAGCGCATGGCACAGGCAGCTGGACGCCCACGCGTCTGCTGCTCACGGGCGTGGTCGTGGCCGCCGGCTGGGGCGCGTTGATCAGCTTTTTGTTGGCGATCACGCCCAGCCCTTCGTTGCCGGGCATGTTGTTTTGGTTGATGGGGGATTTATCGCATGCGCGCGGCAGCGGGCCGGCTTTTGTGCTGCTGGCCGCGGTGATGTTGGTGGCCTTGCCGATGGGACGACATCTTAATGTGCTGGCGCGCGGGCCGCTGCAAGCTGCCGCGTTGGGGGTTAATGTCAGGCCGCTGGAATGGGGTATTTACGTGGTCGCGGCACTGTTGACCGCCAGTGCTGTGACCCTAGCCGGCGCAGTAGGCTTTGTCGGCTTAATCGTGCCGCATATGCTGCGCTTGGTCCTGGGCAATGATCAGCGCATCATTTTGCCGGCCTCGGCCTTGTTGGGCGGCATTTTGTTGACCCTAGCAGACACCGCAGCGCGCACCGTGATTGCCCCACAGCAACTGCCGGTAGGAGTCATCACCGCCCTACTTGGCGTGCCCGTGTTTCTTTATCTGCTGCATCGGAGCCGCTGAAATGACTCGGGCGTTGATGCAGCTAAACGATCTAGTGACCCATATTCCCGAGCGTGAGCCCGTTTGGCCGCTGACTCTAGAGGTTCGAGGCGGGCAGTGCTGGGGCATTCTTGGCCCCAACGGCGCCGGCAAAACCAGCCTTTTGCACACCCTGGCCGGCTTACGAAAACCGCGCAGCGGCTTTATACAAATCTGTGAAAAGCCCCTAGATCAATGGAGTCGCCGCGAACTGGCGCAACGTCTTGGGCTGTTATTTCAGGATCACCATGATGGCTTTCCCGCCACAGTCCGAGAAACCGCGCTCATTGGGCGGCATCCGCATCTGCATCCTTTGGCCATGGAGTCAGCTACAGACCATGCCCAAGCGGAGACGGCATTGCGTCTCCTGGGTCTTGAGACCATGAGTGAACGCCTGGTCAGCACACTTTCCGGCGGCGAGCGTCAGCGCCTGGCCATTGCCACCCTGCTCACCCAAAATCCCGACCTGTGGCTTTTGGATGAACCGACCAACCACCTAGATTTGCATCATCAAATCGCCATCCTCGACATCATCTCGGATCAAGTACAACAGGGGCGCGCGGCCATGCTCAGCATGCATGATGTGAATCTTGCGGCGCGCTACTGTGACCATATTCTGCTGCTTTACCCCGACGGCGAAGCCTGCTGGGGACCGACCCAAAACATGCTAGAGCCAACTGCCCTAGAACGGCTTTACCAACAGCCGCTGATGCATACCGTGGTCAATGGCACGCCGGTATTTCTGCCGGCTAAACGCTAGATCAGCAGCAATGCAAGCAGTTGCAAGCAGATCAGTGCATATATTCCGGCCAGAACATCATCGAGCATGATGCCTAGGCCACCGCCCACCTGGCGATCCAGCCAGCCAATGGGCCAAGGCTTGAGGATATCGAAGAAGCGAAATAGCACGAAGCCGACCGCCAGCCAAATAAGACCCGCAGGCGCTGCCAAAAGGGTGATGAATAAACCGGCGATCTCATCCCAAACGATACCGGGATGATCATGCACGCCTAGGCGTTTGGAACTGTTATCACAAATCCAAACACCGGCAATGATGATCACCAAGGTCAGCAACACGTAAGCCCAAAATGGCAACGCCAGCGCGAAGTACACCAAGGGCACAGCGGCCAGCGTCCCAGCAGTCCCTGGCGCCTTGGGGGACAGGCCCGAGCCAAAGCCAAAGGCCAAAAAATGCACGGGGTCGCGCAGTATGAGTCGTGCCGGGGGCGTGCTGGCCTGATGCTTCTCCATTAGGGCTCCGAAAAATGCTGAAAACCAGGTTTTTCAGGCTGATATTCCCGCCCCTGCGCATCGATGAGATGCAGCCCGGCCTCCGCTTGAATATGACCAATCGGCGTCACCACACAATCACTGGCCACAGCTGCAGCTATGACATCCGCCAAGCTGTGCTCCGGCGCCGTGAACAGCAACTCATAATCATCACCACTTAAAAACGGGGACAGATTTATTTTTGCACCCCGCCCGGAGGCCGCGAGTATGTGGCCGAGGTCCTGAACCAAGCCATCCGAGACGTCTATACAGGCCGTAGCCAGCCCGCGCAGGGCTTGGCCTAGAGCCAACCGAGGCGTTGGACACTCCAAACGGGCGCGCAGCCTGGTTGGGGTCTGACCCCATTTTTGGAGGTCGGCTAGCGCTTGGGCGGCATCGCCGATGGCGCCGGAGAAGAACACGAGGTCGCCGGTTTGTGCGCCGCCGCGGGTTAGCGCTTGCCCTTGGGGCACAAGGCCCATGGCGGTGATGGTGACACTCAGCGGGCCTTGGGTGGTGTCGCCACCAACCAGGGTGATGCCGCTGCTATCAGCCAATAGGAATAAGCCCTGAGCAAACGCATCCACCCACTCAGGTTCGGCCTCTGGCAAAGTCAACGCCAAGGTAAACCAAGCCGGCTGCGCGCCCATGGCTGCCAGATCACTGAGGTTCACCGCCAAGGCTTTGTGACCCAAAGTGGCGGGCGACACATCGGCGAAAAAATGCACCCCACTAACCATGGTGTCGGTGGTCACTACCAATTCGTATCCCGGCGGCACAGCAAGAACCGCCGCATCATCACCCACACCGATTTTCACACTGCCAGCGGCAGGCTTTTGGAAATATCGCTTAATGAGATCGAATTCGTGCATCAGGGCACGCGCGGCTTACAAGGTTCGCTCGGTATCGCCGGCGAGCTTTTCCAATACGCCATTCACGAAACCATAGCCCTGTTCTGCGCCAAACTTCTTAGCCAAACTCACCGCTTCATTAATCACCACCGGCGTGGGCACCTCCGGACAATACAGCAGCTCATAGGCAGCGATACGCAATATGGCCAGCTCCACTGGATCAATCTGCGCCAACGGGCGATCTAGGCAAGGAGTGAGTTTGTCATTCAGATCATCGGCACAAGCCGATACACCCAGAAACAACTTACGGAAATAATCCACATCGGCTTTGGCCATCTCCGGATCCTCACGAAATTCGAGGAGGATATCCTTGGGCTCGTACTGTGTTAGCTGCCAGTTGTATAGCGCCTGCATGGCCAAGCGCCGCGAACGGCGGCGCTCATGGACATAACGGCGATGGGCAGCAACTTCCGGCGAGCTCAAGACAGGGCCTTCACCAGACTGGCCATCTCCAGCGCGCCCATAGCGGCGTCCGCGCCCTTGTTACCGGCTTTAGTGCCAGCACGCTCGATGGCTTGTTCGATGCTATCGGTGGTCAAAACACCAAACGCCACGGGGATACGATGGGTCATTTGCACCTGAGCCAAACCTTTGGCCGCCTCACCGGCGACATAGTCAAAGTGCGGAGTTGCACCCCGAATCACGCAGCCCAGCGCGATAATGGCATCGTATTTTCCAGAGGCCGCCATGAGCTCAGCAGCCAGGGGCAGCTCATAGGCACCAGGCACACGCACCACCGTAATGTTGTCGTCAGCAACCCCCTGACGCTTCAAGGTGTCGGCAGCGCCCTCCAAGAGACGCTCGACAATGAAGGCATTAAAGCGTGACAGCACAATGCCGATACGACGCTTGCTGTTGGCGGTGAAATCCCCATCGATTGTTTTCATTAGTGTGACTCGCTATTGGTTCTTGTGTTGTGGATCATGAACATATTCAACCACTTCCAGCCCAAAACCACCAAGTCCTTGCAAGCGCTTGGGGGCGGACATCAAGCGCATACGCCGCACGCCCAGATCCTGAAGAATCTGTGCGCCGATGCCATGGGTGCGCAATTCGGCCGGCTCCTGTTCGCTCGGAGCTGACGACTTGGTGGACCGATTAAGACCCATTTGCCGTAACTGCCGAACCAACGCCCGATGATCCGGGCGTTTCTCGATAATCACCGCCACACCGGATCCCTCATCGGCGATGTGCTTTAACACATCGCGCAGCGTCCAGCCACAGTCCTCACCCCGATAAGACAGGGTATCGCACAAACTGCCGCCAACATGAACACGCACTAAGGTATCTTGATCAGCGCCTACCTCGCCCTTGACCAGCGCGAAGTGCAAACCACGGTGGATGACGTCCTCATAGGCCAAAAGGCGGAACTCACCAAACTCAGTGGGGAATGGGCATTCCGCCACACATTCCACGCTGCGCTCATTCTCGATGCGGTAGCGAATCAAGTCTTCGATACTGCCCATTTTCAGATCATGCTCTGCAGCGAAGCGCTCAAGGTCAGGGCGCCGCGCCATACTGCCGTCTTCATTGAGGATCTCAACAATCACCGCTGCCGGCTCAAACCCCGCCAAGCGCGCAAAGTCACATCCGGCCTCGGTGTGCCCAGCGCGCACCAAGACCCCGCCGGGCTGAGCCATTAAGGGGAAAATATGTCCGGGCTGCACCAAATCAGCGGACGTGGCATTAGGCGCCACCGCCATGCGCACGGTGTGGGCGCGATCATACGCGGAAATACCCGTGGTCACCCCTTCAGCGGCTTCAATGGAGACCGTGAAATTGGTGCCATGTTTGTCATGCGTATCGCCTACCATCAAAGGCAGACGCAGTTGCTGGCAGCGCTCGCGGGTCAAGGTCAAACAAATCAGCCCACGCCCATAGCGGGCCATGAAGTTAATATCTTCGGGCCGCACCATGGAAGCGATCATCAGCAGATCGCCCTCATTTTCCCGATCTTCGTCATCGACAATGATGACCATGCGCCCGGAGCGCAGATCTTCAATAATTTCTTGTGAGGTATTCAAAGACATCAGCTAGCGGCGTTCCGCAACCCAACCCAAAAGGGCAAAAAAAGCCACGACCACAGCCAGCAACACATAAGGATCTAACATCGCCAAACCGCGGCCCAAAAGGGGCGTTAGAAGGACTAAAAAACCTCCATAAATAAAAGCACAAGCCAAGCTAAAGCCCAGCAGACGTATGGCCTTGGGAAAGCTCTGTAGCGCCCCTTTAATCATGGTGTTGAATTCGCGCCCGAAGATCACCAGTAAGGCGGCCAACATCGCCAACGCCACATGCCCCAGGTGACTTCTCAGCCAGGAGCCTCCTGCGTCAAAAAGATTCACCAACCAGTCCATCACCGCTCCCTCGACATCTTTGCCCTATTCTCGCTTATTTCAAGAAACCGTGCTCGGCAAGAAACGCAGGTGTGATGGCGGTGGCGCCCGACTGGGCTGCCCGATCGCCCAGTAACAGACGTTCCAAATAACGAGCAATCACATCGACTTCGATATTCACCGGTGTGCCCACCTGATAATGAGCGATAACGGTTTGTTCCCAAGTATGCGGCACGATGTTCACACCAAAAATCGCTCCCTCAACATCATTCACGGTAAGACTCACGCCATCGACACAAATCGACCCCTTGGGCGCGATATAGCGTGCTAACTCATCGGGTACGCGCATTTTAAGGCGCCAAGAGCGGGCTTCTTCATAGCGCTCCACCACCTCAGCCAGACCATCGACATGACCACTGACCAAATGTCCGCCCAAACGCGTGGTGGGCAGCAAGGCCTTTTCCAAATTCACCGGGCTACCAGGTTTCACGATCTTCAACGAAGTGCATGACAAAGTCTCACGCGACACATCGGCCGCGAATCCATCGGCGCTCAGGGCCACCGCGGTCAGACACACGCCGTTAACCGCGATGCTATCGCCCAATTGCACGTCCGCCATGGGTAATGACCCCGTGGCAATCTCCAAACGCAGATCCCCACCGGTCGGTCGCAGCGCCCGAACTTCACCCACCGCTTGAATAATTCCTGTGAACATCAGTGTGTCACCTAAACGTTTTGATTCGAGGGGAAGCTGCAGCGCAGGCGCCAGTCCGTCCCCACACGCCTTATATCATTGATTTGTACCGGCCGCCGCTCCGACATCAGGCCAATACTCAAATCAAATAAACCACGCGCATCGGCACCCATAAAGCAGGGTGCCAGATAAATCATGCACTCATCGATCCAGCCACCCTCAAGTAACGCCCCGGTGAGCTTGGGGCCGGACTCGACCATCACCTCATTGATTTGCTCTTCGGCCAACCAAGTCCACAGCGCCGCTAAATCCAAATGGCCCTCTCGCTCGGGTAACGCCTGAATACGTATATGCGTCGGCAATCTCTGACGCAGCGGTGCCTCAGCAGCCTGTGAAGTTGCCACCCAAACAGGGCTGATCTCGTCGCTCAATAAACACGCATTCGCGCTCAACTGACCCTGCCGATCCAAGACAATGCGAATGGGCTGCGGCACGTTGGCATCAACCCCCAAGTCTTGAGAGGAAAGTCGCACGGTCAGCTGGGGATCATCCTCTAGTACTGTTCCGATCCCGGTCAGAATGGCCGAGGACCGGGCGCGCAAGCGATGCACATCAGCGCGGGCCGCTTCCCCAGTAATCCACTGACTTTCCCCCGAGGCCATGGCCGTGCGCCCATCCAGACTCGCCGCCAGTTTGACCCGCACCCAAGGGCGCTGCCGCGTCATGCGCGAGATAAATCCAGGGTTTAAAGCCGCTGCCTCAGCAGCCATCAGGCCACTATCGGCAGCGATACCGGCTGCCTCCAAGCGCGCCAAGCCTTTGCCACCAACCAAGGGATTGGGATCCACCATTGCCGCCACCACACGCGCCACTTTGGCGCGAATCAACGCCTCAACACAGGGGGGTGTCTTACCATGATGCGCGCAGGGCTCCAGGGTGACATAGACGGTAGCCCCTTTGGCCCGCTCACCCGCTTCTTGCAAGGCCTCAATTTCCGCATGGGGCCCACCAGCAAAAGTATGAAAGCCGCGACCGACGACCTCGTTGTCACGCACAATGACACAACCTACTCTGGGATTGGGCTCGGTGGTGTACAGGCCGCGCGCCGCTAACTGCAACGCTTCTGCCATAAAAACACCGTCATTGACGGAGATGGACATCAAGACTCAGAGTCCTCTTCCAGCCCCTCGATAGCCTCACGGAAAGCCTGAATGTCTTCAAAGCTCAAATACACCGAGGCGAAGCGAATATAGGCCACCTGATCCAACTCACGCAGCTCTTCCATCACCCACTCACCGATGCGTTTAGCAGGCACTTCGCGCTCGCCTTGGCTACTGAGTCGACGCTTAATGCGCAGCACGGCAGCTTCGGTGTCATCCGTGGAAACCGGCCGCTTCTCTAGCGCATGCGTCATCCCAGCACGCAACTTGTCTTCGTTAAAAGGCTCGCGGCTGCCGTCGCGCTTTACCACGCGCGGCAGACTGATCTCGGCGGTTTCAAAACTCGTGAAGCGCTCACCACAGTCCGCGCACTCACGACGCCGTCGGATCTGTTCGCCCATTCCCGCCAAGCGGGAATCCACAACGCGGGTATCCAGAGAGCCGCAAAACGGGCATTTCATCTTACCGACCGTAGACGGGGAACTGTCGGCATAAAGCCAGCACTTCAGTTTTCACGCGCTCAATGGTGCCGGCATCCCCAAGGTTATCCAGTACATCACAAATCCAATTGGCTAGCGTCTGACATTCTGCCTCTTTGAAACCGCGCGTAGTGATAGCCGGTGTACCAATACGGATACCGCTGGTCACAAACGGAGACTGCGGATCGTTTGGCACGGAGTTTTTGTTCACCGTGATATTGGCCTGCCCCAAAGCAGCATCAGCATCCTTGCCTGTCAAACCCTTGTCGATGAGATCAATAAGAAAGAGATGATTTTCCGTACCACCAGAAACGACTTTATAGCCGCGCTCCATGATGCAGGCCGCCATGGTTTTGGCATTGGCCACTACTTGGCGCTGATATTCCTTAAACTCAGGTTCCAGAGCTTCTTTGAAGGCGACAGCCTTGGCGGCAATCACATGCATCAAGGGGCCGCCCTGAGTGCCGGGGAACACCAAAGAATTAAATTTCTTTTCCAACTCTGGATTGGAGCGCGAGAGGATAATGCCACCACGCGGGCCACGCAGAGTTTTATGGGTGGTTGAGGTCACCACATCGGCAAACGGCACCGGATTGGGGTAAACACCACCCGCCACCAAGCCAGCCACATGCGCCATGTCCACCAGTAGGTAGGCACCCACGCTATCGGCAATATCGCGCATCCGCTCCCAGTCCATCACCTGAGAATAAGCGGAGAAGCCGCCGATGATCATGCGCGGTTGATGCTCCACCGCCAGCGTCTGAATCTCGTTGTAATCCACAAATCCCTGATCATCCACGCCGTAGGAAACGCCGTTGTAGATTTTTCCGGAGAAGTTCACCTTCGATCCGTGCGTGAGATGACCGCCATGCGCCAGGCTCATCCCGAGCACGGTGTCACCCGGGTTAATTAACGCCATGTAGACCGCCGCATTGGCCTGTGAACCCGAGTGCGGCTGAACGTTGGCATAGTCCGCGCCGAACAATTGTTTTGCCCGCTCGATCGCCAACTCCTCAGCAACATCGACGTATTCGCAGCCGCCGTAGTAGCGTTTACCGGGATAGCCTTCGGCGTACTTATTGGTGAGGACCGACCCCTGAGCTTCGAGCACACGGGGGCTGGCGTAATTCTCTGAAGCGATCAGCTCGATGTGCTCTTCTTGGCGGCGAGACTCCGACTCAATTGCCTTCCAAAGAGCCTCATCGTAGCCGGCTATGCCCATTTCAATCGAAAACATGGTGACTCCTGGGAGCAAAGTGCGCATGAAGGGCTGGAATATTATCGGATTCCTAGCCGCTTAGCATCCTTGAGTTTGCATCGTAGGCGTTTGCTGCGAACCCAACGTTGCCCCCATGACCGCAAAAAGTATAAAAAACCACATCAATTATTTTATATATTTCATATAAATGATATGGTTTTTTTCTGGTTAATTTGGATTTTTTTATCAAAATAATTACGTTAATTTTTTATAAACTTAATAGATTTTTTTGATTCAAGTCATCATTTTAAGGCAATAGAATACTTTTCCATCTGTACCTTATGTCGAAACTTATGCAACACTAAACCCGTCATTAGCTGGCGTCTCAAGGATGAGAGCCTAATGGGTGTAAAAGGAGTTGCAAGCCGCTTAATGACGATGGGCCCGCCCTAGAGGCGGGCCCAATTATTTGGCTTTGCTCTATAATGACCAGCCGTCATGTGAAAAAAAGCCATGAGCCGCCACACCGAAGCTGAAACCCGGTATCAAAGTACCCGTCGAGTCACTCTGGTCGGCGCATTCACCAATGGCGCGCTCGCGTTTCTTCAGATCCTGGGTGGCTTATTGGTGCAGTCTCAAGCCCTGATTGCCGATGGGCTGCATACACTCTCGGATCTAGCAAGCGACTTTTTGGTCGTTTTTGCGGCCCGAAAGGCCAGCGCACCTGCTGATCAAGATCATCCTTATGGACATGGCCGCATTGAAACCTTAACCACGGTCCTACTCGGACTGGTTCTCCTAGGCGTGGCGCTTGGCATTCTCATTGACGCCTCCAACCGTCTCATGGAACCTGAGACCCTGCTTGCTCCTGGCCCCATTGCTTTGCTTTTAGCTGCCACAGCCATCATCGCTAAGGAAACCCTTTACCGCTATACCGTCCGCATCGCAAAAAGCATCTCCTCCGGCATGCTTTTGGCCAATGCGTGGCATCACCGCTCGGATGTACTGTCCTCAGTCGTGGTTTTAATCGGCATCGGTGCCACGCTAGCGGGCTTCCCCTTTATGGATGCCTTGGCTGCAGCCATCGTAGCCTTGATGATTGGCCTAATGGGCGCGCGCATTATCTGGCGTAGCGCCAGTGAGCTGATCGATACCGGCATCAAGCCTGAGGAGGAGAAGCAACTGCTCGATTTGGTCTCAGGCATTGATGGCGTCACAGGCGTTCATGAGTTGCGCACCCGCCACATGGGCAATGGTTTGTTGGCTGATATCCACGTGGAGGTAGATCCCCGGATTAGCGTCTCTGAGGGTCACCGTATCGCCGAGTCTGTGGCGCAAACTCTGCGTCAGACGCGCGATGATTTGCTTGAAGTTCTGGTACATATCGATCCAGAGGATGACCGCGCTGCCGCGCCCAGCAGCCACCTTCCCAGCCGCTCGGAACTACTCAACAAGCTTCGCCTGCAATGGCAGCCTATCCCTGGCGCCCTGCCCATGGATGAGGTGGTTTTGCATTACCTCGATGGCCACATCGATATCGACCTGCATCTGCCCCTGGACCGCTTTGAATCGGCGGCAGATGCCGAAAAAACCCGCGGCGACATCATTCGCGTCAGCCAAGAAATCGCCGGCATTGGCCAAGTTCGCGTGCTGCTCAGCTAAAGCCGCCCTGCGCTTCGCGATCATAGGCCGGCCAAACCTCAGGCGGCTGCAACCCAAAAATGGGGTCGTACCCCACTCCGACTAGATAGAGGCCATCTGGCGGGGCGGTGACGCCTGCCTGGGTGCGATCTCGAGCTGCCAATACTTGGCTGAGCCAGTGGGCGGGCTGCTCTCCTCGGCCGACACACATGAGAGAGCCGGCGATATTACGCACCATATGATGCAGGAAGGCATTGGCACGGATATCCAGATAGATACTCTCACCGCGCCGATAGACGCTAACTGCTTGGACCTCGCGTCGTGGGTGCCGCGCCTGGCAGCCCAGCGCACGAAAGCTAGTGAAATCATGCTCACCCAGCAAACACTGTGCGGCTAAATGCATCGCCTCGGCATCCAAGGGTCGATGAATCCACGTCACGCGGCGGCGCAATACGGCGGGGCGGGTCAGGCGATTTAAGATCAGGTAGCGATAAGCGCGCCAGCGTGCCGAGAAACGCGCGTGAAAATCGGCCGGCATCGGCCGAACCCACTGCACACTCAGCTCGGAACCCAAATGGCTATTGGTGCCCAACAACCAAGCGCGCGGATCACGCACAGCCCTAGTATCAAAGTGGATCACCTGTGCCATGGCGTGCACCCCGGCGTCGGTGCGACCCGCGCAGACCACTTCTATGGGCTCATCGGCCACGCGACTCAGCGCCTCCTCCACCAGCGGTTGCAAAGTGCGCGCTTCGCGTTGCTTTTGCCAACCGCGAAAGCCTGAACCGTCATACTCTAAACCGATTGCGTATCGCTGCACGACATCACTCATAAAGCCAACCATAGCAAAGGCAGAAAAACCAACAGCGCCATGCCCCAATCCCGCCAACCGGGCGCATGAGGCTGAGGCATTTCCAATTCTCTCAAGGGTTGATCGGCTGCCATCACCAAGGCGCGCTGATAAATCTGTGCACCGCGCTCAGCCCAACGCTGCAGTCGCTGCCCCTTGAGAGCTTGAGGCTGGTCCTCGCCGTTCTTCGTGGTCATCAGCTGTTGCAGCTCAGGCAGAACATCCAGGGTCAACACCAGCCGCACAGCAAAGCGTTCTGCGGGGAAACCCAAGGGCTTCAAGGGCATAGTCAACCACAGCAAACCCGAAACCAATGCTTCTCGTGAGCAGGCATGCAATAAATGGATCACAGCAGCCACGGCCAACACCAAAACCCAAATACGCATCACCGATTGCACCAAACCCTGCCGACTGGGCAGCCAATCTGTAGCGCCCACCCACAGAGGATCACCCGGTGTCAAAAACGCAAACACTACCAGTAACGACAGAAAGAACCACTTCAACCGCCACAGCATGCCGCGATAGCGGCGGCGCGACTCATCATCGGTCGCTATCAGCGCCAAAACCGCCAAAACCGTTCCCGCTAGCAAAGCAGGCCAAGCGGCGTGAGCCATCAATAAGATAAAGGCCAGCACCATGAGTATGCGCACCGCCGGATGCAGTGTCTGGCTGCTGAGCACGTTCATCAGGGTAGGCGCTGCATCAGCTCCTGTGCTTCACGCTGCTGCGCTTCGCTGCCCTGACTCATTACCATCTCTAGAGTGCTGCGAGCACGATCCCATTCCTGCATATCAATCAAGGCTCTGGCGAGATTCAAAAGCGTGTTGAGGTGCTCTTCCAGGCTCAAACCGACGCCATCATCCTCATCCTCATCTTCGGGAGGTAATGGACGGGGCGGTGCCATGGGGGCGGATCGGTAAGGCATGCGACTAGCCCACCAAATCAGCAAGGCCAAAACAATACCGAGGCTAATCAACCAAAAATAGGGTGAGTCAAAGCCAATACGCTCTGCTTCGGGCTGCGTGAGTGCTGGGCTTGGTGCCACCCTCCCCTCGGGCAACTCAGTCAACGAACGCGGCGCAGTGCTCAGACGACTGAGTTCTTCACGCATCTCTGCCAGTTGTTGCTGAACAGAGCTAACCCGACCCAGCTCTTCTTGTAACTCAGCCAGCTGCTGCTTGGTGGCGGCCAGCTGATCAGACTGGCGACGCAGTAATTGCTCAAAATCGCTCATGCGCTCACGCATGGCATCGGCTTCGAGCCGCCGTGATTCATTGGCTTCACGAACTTGCGCCAGCTCGGCAGAGAGCCGATCTACCGCTCCATCATTGGCTTCGGCCGCCAAAATACGCAAACCCACCTCTTCGATGGGCACATCAGTTCCCACCAATGGGGTCGTACCCCACATGGACTGCCAGGCGCTGTCCTGGCGAAGGGCTTCGACACGCGCCTCCTCCACTGTCCACTGTTGTAACTGCTCCCGCACTGGGAGTTGCAGCAGCACCTCACTGTAAAGACTATTGATGTTGCCCGTTGCAAATGCCTGTGGATTAGCCTCAAGAAAACCCAGCATCATCTGCTGAACGCTGACATCCTCAGGCCGCATCCGCTCTGAGATACTCCACAGCGTATCGCCAAAGCGCACGCGGTATGAACCCATGCGCGGTTCCGCGCTAGTCTGGTCGCCTGCAGTGGCTGAGCTCATCACCAACGACAAAGCCCCGCTTGCCGAACCCCCGACCGGGATAGCGATCAGCGCACTCAACGACACCGCTAAAAGCGAGCGACGCAGAAGTAACGAACCAGCCTTAGGTTTCAGCATGGCATCCCCCCTAGAGATAATCAGCGATTAGGCACTCGGCAATTTGTACGCTGTTGAGCGCCGCGCCCTTGCGGACATTGTCTGCGACCACCCAAAGATTCAGGCCGCGCGGATGCGAGATGTCTTCACGAATGCGGCCTACATAAACCGGATCTTGGTTAGCGCCTTCGGTCACGGCGGTGGGGTAACCGCCATCGGCATGCTTATCCAGCACCACCACGCCCGGTGCCTTTTGCAGCAGCTGGCGGGCCTGTTTAGCAGTGATCTTGTCGCGGGTTTCAATGTGAATTGCCTCGGAGTGCCCATAGAACACCGGCACGCGTACGGCGGTGGGATTCACCTGAATGGACTCATCGCCCATGATCTTGCGGGTCTCCCACACCATTTTCATTTCTTCTTTGGTGTAACCGTTATCGAGGAACACATCGATGTGCGGCAAAACATTAAAGCCGATCTGCTTGGGATAGACGTTGCACTCGATCTCTTGGCCGCTGAGCAGGCGCACAGATTGCGCCGCCAACTCTTCAATGGCCTCCTTACCGGTACCTGACACCGCTTGATAGGTGGCCACATTAACCCGCTCAATACCCACGGCATCATAAATGGGCTTGAGTGCCACCAACATCTGAATGGTGGAGCAATTGGGGTTGGCGATGATACCGCGGGTTTTATAATCGGCTATAGCCTGTGGGTTGACCTCAGGCACCACCAAAGGAATGTCCGCGTCATAGCGAAACTGCGAGGTATTATCGATCACCACACAACCAGCGGCAGCGGCTTTGGGCGCATACTCCTTAGACACAGAGGCCCCGGGAGAGAACAAACCGATCTGCACCTTAGAAAAATCAAATTCAGCCAGGTCTTGAACCACTAGGCTGCGTTGCTTGCCAAACGCCACCCGATTACCCGCCGAGCGGCTGCTGGCAAGGGCATAGACCTCGCCCACCGGAAATTCCCGCTGCGCCAGAATATCCAGCATGGTCTCGCCCACCGCACCGGTGGCACCGACAACGGCTACATCAAACGTCTTACTCATCGTGCTTTTCCCCTGCAGAACCCTTGGGTTCGTGCCTATTAATCCGCTAAAGCGGCTACCACCGCTTCGCCCATCCCCGAAGTGCTTACCTTATCGCAGCCTGCGGTCCAAATGTCAGCCGTGCGCAAGCCCTGGTCCAATACCCGGCCGACGGCAGCCTCGATCCGATCTGCCTGCGCCGCTTCGTTCAGGCTGTAACGCAGCATCATCGCCACCGACAAAATAGTGGCCAGCGGATTAGCGATATTTTTCCCGGCGATATCCGGCGCTGAGCCATGAATCGGCTCGTAAAGCCCCTTGCCGCTGGCATCCATAGACGCCGAAGGCAGCATACCAATCGAGCCGGTCAGCATGGCGGCTGCATCCGAGAGGATATCGCCGAACATGTTCTCGGTGACGATCACATCAAACTGTTTGGGTTGACGCACCAACTGCATGGCGGCGTTATCCACATACATATGCGACAGACTCACCTGCGGAAACTCTTTGGCCACCTCGATCACTACATCACGCCATAGCTGCGAGACCTCTAAAACATTGGCCTTATCCACCGAACACAGACGACGATCTCGCTTCATCGCGATCTCAAAGCCGCTGCGCGCGATGCGCTCAATTTCAGGCTCAGAATAAATAATCGTGTTGTATCCCTGGCGCACGCCATCAGCACGCGTATCGATGCCCCGCGGTTGGCCAAAATAGGCCCCGCCAGTCAGCTCACGCAGAATCATGATATCCAACCCGCCGACAATCTCAGGTTTGAGCGCCGAAGCACTGGCCAACTGCGGATATAAAATGGCCGGACGCAGATTCGCAAACAGCGACAACTCCGACCGAATCGCCAACAAACCGCGCTCGGGCCGTTTCTCCCAAGGTAGGGTATCGTATTGCGGGCCACCTACCGCACCCAGCATCACCGCATCAGCAGCACGCGCCAAATCCAAGGTAGCCTGCGGCAATGGCTCGCCGCTGGCATCATAGCCAGCCCCGCCGATGGGGGCTTCTTCCCACTCGACCTGCAGGCCAAAATCACTTTTCAAAGCCTCAAGCACGGCGGTTGCCGCCGCCATAATCTCTGGACCAATGCCATCACCCGGTAGCATCAAAATCTTGTGCGTCATGCGTTTGTTTTCCAGTCGGTTCTAAGGCCTGCGATTCAGGCGTATGGAGAAGCAGTGAACAGCCAAGGCGCTTGCGCACGACGCTGCTCTTCATAGGCGTGGATTTCATCTGCATGCTGCAGGGTCAGGCCGATATCATCCAAGCCATTGAGCAAACAATGCTTGCGGAAAGAGTCGACTTCAAAGCCCAGGCGCTCGCCTTCCGGGGTAATCACCACTTGCTCGGCGAGATCCACCGTCAGTTGGTAACCCGGATGAGCAGCGACTGCCTGAAATAGGCTATCGATGTGCTTTTCATCGAGAGTCAATGGCAACAAACCATTTTTAAAGCTGTTGCCGAAAAAGATATCTGCAAAACTCGGCGCAATCACCGCGCGAAACCCATAATCGGTTAATGCCCAGACGGCATGCTCCCGAGAGGAGCCACAACCGAAGTTCTCGCGCGCCAAAAGAATCTTGGCGCCAGCGTAGCGCGGCTGATTCAACACGAAATCCGGATTGATGCGCCGCTGGCTGTGATCCATACCGGGCTCACCAGGATCCAGATAACGCCAATCGTCAAACAAACTGGGACCAAAGCCGGTGCGCTTCACCGACTTTAAGTACTGTTTGGGAATAATGGCATCGGTGTCCACATTGGAACGATCCAACGGTGCCACCAAGGCTTTGAGAGTCTCGAACTTTTCCATTACTGATCCATCTGGCGGATATCAACGAAATGACCAGCAACCGCAGCAGCAGCAGCCATCGCCGGGCTGACCAAATGCGTGCGCGAGCCAGCACCCTGCCGCCCTTCAAAATTACGGTTAGAGGTAGAAGCACAGCGCTCACCGGCCTGCATGCGATCCTCGTTCATGCCCAAACACATAGAGCAGCCGGGATCACGCCATTCAAAGCCGGCTTGTTTGAAAATCTGATCGAGGCCTTCTTGTTCAGCCTGCTGTTTCACCAGACCTGACCCCGGCACCACCATGGCCTCCTTAATATGCGGAGCAATGCGTTTGCCTTTGAGTATAGCCGCTGCGGCGCGCAGATCTTCCATGCGCCCATTGGTACAAGAGCCGATAAAGACCTTGTCCAACTGGATGTCTTGAATCAGAGTACCGGGCTTAAGACCCATGTACTCTAAGGCGCGGCTCATACCCTCAGCTTTGATTGGATCGGTGACACTGGCCGGATCAGGAACCGCCCCAGTGACCGGCACCACCATCTCGGGAGAAGTACCCCAGGAGACTTGCGGTGCAATACTGGCGGCATCCAAATGCACCACGCGATCAAAATAAGCATCCGGATCGGATTTAAGATCGCGCCAGGCCGCAACCGCTTGTTCCCATAACTTGCCCTGCGGTGAGTATGGCCGGCCTTTGACAAACTCAATCGTGGTGTCATCCACAGCCACCATACCGGCGCGGGCGCCAGCCTCAATCGACATATTGCAAATCGTCATGCGTCCTTCCATCGACAGGCTGCGAATCGCATCGCCGCCGTATTCAATGGCATAGCCAGTGCCGCCGGCCGTGCCGATCTTGCCAATGATGGCCAAGACGACGTCTTTAGCGGTAACGCCGGGGCCCAATTGACCATCCACGGAAATCAGCATGTTTTTGGCTTTCTTCTGCAACAAGCACTGGGTGGCCATCACATGTTCCACCTCTGAGGTGCCAATACCCACCGCCAAAGCGCCTAAAGCACCATGGGTGGAGGTATGAGAGTCCCCGCAGACCACGGTCATGCCCGGCAACGTCGCCCCCTGCTCGGGACCGATCACATGCACAATCCCCTGACGCACATCGCGCATTGGGAAAAAGGTGATGCCATAGGCTTTGACATTGTCCTGCAGGGTCTCGACCTGCACTCGAGATACAGGATCACGAATGCCCTCATCCAAATGCGCGGTGGGGACGTTATGATCTGGCACCGCAAGGATGGATTCGATACGCCACGGCTGGCGACCCGCTAATTTCAGGCCTTCAAAAGCCTGCGGTGAGGTCACCTCATGCACCAGATGGCGATCGATGTAGATCAACGCTGTGCCATCGTCTTCTTGACGCACCAAATGGGCGTCCCAGAGTTTGTCGTAAAGGGTCTTTCCTGCCATAAAAACCTCGTTCCAGCCAGCCAGAAATCATAGGCCGGGCCTGCCAATAAGGCAAATCCCGATCAAGGTCTCGCCGATGGCAAAGATCTGAATCGAAACTGTGCGCGCATACCCGAAACCGCGGCAAAAACCGCCAGCATCGCCAAGCCAGAGGCCATGACATACACCCACATGGGACCAATACCTGACCAAATATAGCCACTGGCCAAGGCGCCCAAAGCCCCCCCTAAACCAAAACTCATCGAAGAATACAGGGCCTGCCCCCGACCTTGCTGCGTACCGGTAAAAAACTGATGAATCAGAGAGATGGCGGCGGCGTGATAAACCCCATAGCTGGCTGCATGCATCAGCTGGGTCATCACCAAAAGCCCAAACAACTCGACTTGAAATGCCAGCAGCAACCAGCGCAAGGCGGTAATGGCCATGGCAAAAATCAATAACGGCCAGGCACCAAAGCGCGGCAACAAGCGGTGCATCAACAAGAACACCAACACCTCAGCGACCACCGCCATGGCCCAGAGGTAACCAGCTACCGTGCGGCTATAGCCATTTTCCTCCAGAAACAAGGTAAAAAACGCATAATAGGGACCATGGCTGGC
This sequence comes from Ectothiorhodosinus mongolicus, assembly GCF_022406875.1. NCBI lineage: Bacteria > Pseudomonadati > Pseudomonadota > Gammaproteobacteria > Chromatiales > Ectothiorhodospiraceae > Ectothiorhodosinus > Ectothiorhodosinus mongolicus. The sequence goes on along the minus strand of NZ_CP023018.1, from coordinate 1,554,070 downwards.
CTGCATGAAAAAACACGACAATAACAGCAATAAAACCGCTGGCTGGCGCACGGTCATCCAAAGCGAATGACCATTGCTGGGGGTGGGCGTGCGCGGCGCATCACTGACCCGCAGCGTTGAGATCCACAACAAAGATAAAAGAACCAGAACCATCCAGGGCAGCCAAGACACATCGATGCGCTCAAAGATGATGCCCAGGCAAGCCACACTGATGATAAAGCCCACCGAACCCCAGAGACGGATGCGGCTGTAGGCATCCGTGCGTGCCCCGAGGTGATTCATGGTGGTGGCTTCAAACTGCGGCAGCGCGGCATTCCAGAAAAAGCTGAAGCCCGCCATGATGGCCGCAATCCACCAATAGCCCGAGAAAAACAACAAGCCGGAGAAAATGATCAAGGCCATCAGCGCCGCCAGACGAATGACCTGCATGCGCTGACCGGTGCGATCGGCTATCCAGCCCCAAACATTAGGCGCAACAATCTTGGTGGCCAAGATAATGGCCATCAGCTCGCCAATCTGACCCGGCGTAAAGCCTTCATTTTTCAAATAAAGCCCCCAATAGGGCATGAAGGCGCCGATACTGGCGAAATAGAAAAAGTAGAAGCTAGAGAGCTTCCAATAACTGGCCGGCATGGTCACGCGAGTATCAGGGTTTTAGCCTGAAGCGTCCATACCGTTTTGGCCGCGATGGCGCAGCGCGTGATCCATTAAGACGATGGCCAGCATGGCCTCCGCAATGGGTGTGGCGCGAATGCCGACACAGGGATCATGACGCCCCGTGGTAATCACCTCAACCGACTCACCCGCCTCATTTAAGGACCGTCCCGGCAAGCGAATACTGGAGGTGGGCTTTAAGGCGATACTGACGCGAATGTCCTGACCACTGGAAATCCCGCCCAAAACACCACCAGCGTGATTTGATAAAAAGCCCTCGGGCGTCATCTCATCGCGATGCTGCGTGCCTTTTTGTTCCACCACGGCAAAACCATCGCCAATTTCCACGGCTTTGACGGCATTAATGCTCATCATCGCCGCGGCGATATCGGCATCGAGGCGATCAAAAATCGGCTCACCCCAACCAGCGGGCAAACCCGTGGCCTCGACATTCACCCGAGCGCCAATGGAGTCGCCCTCTTTACGCAGGCCATCCATATAGGCTTCCAGCTCAGGAACACGATTTGCATCGGGGCAGAAAAACGGGTTGGTATTCACCACCGACCAGTCGACCTTATCGATTCGCACAGGCCCCAATTGCGCCAGATAACCGCGCACCAGAACCCCGTATTGGGCCTGCAAATATTTCTTGGCAATCCCGCCCGCTGCCACGCGCATGGCCGTCTCGCGGGCCGAACTGCGGCCGCCACCGCGATAATCGCGCAAACCATACTTTTTGAAATAGGTGTAGTCCGCATGTCCCGGGCGAAACTGCGTGGCTATCTTGGCGTAGTCCTTGGAACGCTGATCGGCATTTTCGATCATCAAGCCGATCGGTGCTCCTGTGGTCACTCCCTCAAACACACCGGAGAGAATCTTCACCTGATCAGGCTCGCGGCGCTGAGTCGTATGTCGCGAGGTGCCCGGGCGGCGCCTATCCAAATCGCCTTGCAGATCTTCTTCTGACAAAGGCAATCCAGGCGGACAACCATCGACAATACAGCCGATGGCCAGACCATGACTTTCCCCGAAACTGGTAACTGTAAAGAGCTTGCCGATACTGTTGCCGGACATGAAATCAGCCTTGTGTCTTGAGCATCAGATCACTCGCGAGAAGCGCTGCTCGCTGGCTTCGCGCAAATAACGATCGAAACTCATGCAGATGTTACGAATCAGCAATCGACCCGCCGGCCGCACACTGATCTGATCAGCATTCAAGTTTATCAGACCGTCTGACTCCATGACTTTCAAGTCATCCAACTCCTGGGCGAAATAATCACCGAAGCGGATGTCATGGGCCTTTTCGATATCACCAAAACTCAGCTCAAAGTGGCAAATCAAGCGGGTGATCACATCGCGACGAATCAAATCGTCCTGATCCAATTCCACGCCACGAAATACTGCCAAACGCTTTTCACCCATGGCCGCGTAATAGTCGTCCAGCTTGTGCTGATTTTGGCTGTAGCTGTTGCCCACCATACCGACACTGGTGGATCCCAGACCAATCAGATCACAGTCCGAATGCGTGGAGTAGCCTTGGAAATTCCGGTAGAGCGTGTGGTCTCGCTGCGCCACAGCCAGCTCATCATCGGGTTTGGCAAAGTGGTCCATACCAATATAGACATAACCCGCCTCGGTGAGCTGCGAGATGGTCTGCTGCAGAATAGCGAGTTTTTCTGACGGAGTAGGAAGATCGGCATCCGCAATGCGGCGCTGGGGTTTGAAACGATCCGGCAAATGCGCGTAGTTGAATACCGAAATACGCGCTGGATCCATGTCGATAATGCGCTCGATGGTGTTGCCGAACGTCTCACAGTTTTGATGCGGCAGACCGTAGATCAGATCAACACTGGTGGAGCGAAAGCCCAAACGTCGGGCTTCATCGAGCACGTTTCTCACCAAGGATTCGCTTTGCACGCGGTTGACCGCTTTTTGCACCTTCTCATCGAAATCTTGAACGCCCAAACTGATGCGGTTAAAGCCGAGTTGACGCAACAAAGCCAAGGTCTCATCGCGCACTTCGCGCGGATCAATCTCGATCGAGTACTCACCCGTATCATCATCCAGAAGACCAAAATGCTCGGCAGTTTTACCCATCAGCTCGGTCATTTCATCATGAGAGATAAACGTCGGTGTCCCACCGCCCCAATGCAGCTGGGTCACAGGGCGTGAGCGATCAAACAGGTCACCCTGCAAGGCCATCTCTTGATACAAGCTATCTAGATAACCACGCGAGCGCGTGCGGTCCTTGGTCACCACCTTGTTACAGGCGCAGTAGTAGCACACCGTGTCACAAAAGGGGATATGGAAATACAGTGACAGCGGCCGACCACTGGCATTGGTCTCGCGCGCAATCTGTTGATATCGCTCAGCGGTGAATCCGTCATGAAACTGCACCGCCGTGGGATAAGACGTATAACGCGGACCCGCCGTGTTGTAGCGATGAATCAGATCCAGATCGAAGTCGATGCTTTGTGAAGCGCTCATGGCAAATACCCGAGGAAATAAGCAGGGATTGTGCTGCAGAGGGCCCAGCATAAACCTTGGCACCCCGCCTTGGCACCCCCCAGACTGCCGGTTTCATGACCCATGCCCGGTCTATTCATGGAAAAAAGGCCCGCACCACATCAGCAGTCAGCAGAAAAACTCCCTCGCCACCCTGTGAGAATTCCAGCCAGACAAACGGCACATCCGGCCAACGTGCCTCAACGGCCGGAGCACTATTGCCCACCTCGACCACGAGTACGCCCTGCTCCGATAAACGCACGCCCGCCTCAGCCAAAATCCGACTGACCACATCCAAACCATCCTCGCCCGCAGCCAAACCCAAGGCCGGCTCATGACGAAACTCAGGGGTTAACGCCGCCATATCCTGGGCATCGACATAAGGTGGATTGGAGACGATGAGATCATAGGTGGTGGCCGGCAAACCCTGAAACACATCGGCCTGCCAGGTCTTCACGCGATCTTGCAACCCATGGCGCTGAATATTTTTTTGCGCCACGGCCAGCGCATCATCACTGATGTCGGCTAGATCCACTTGGGCGTTGTCAAACACCATGGCACAGGCAATACCAATACAGCCGCTGCCGGTACACAAGTCCAGCACGCGCTCCACCGAATCCACCTCCAGCCACGGCGTAAAGCCATCACTGATGGGTTCAGCTAGGGGCGAGCGGGGCACCAACACCCGCTCATCCACATGGAAAGGCAAGCCCATAAAAAACGCTTCGCCGGTGATGTAAGCCGCCGGCTTGCGGGTATGGATGCGCTCATCCAGCACCGCCATCACGCGTTGTTTTTCCACTGGAGTGAGACGCGCATCCCACCAATGCCCAGAAACAGTCAAGGGCAGCTGCAGGGCGCACAGTACCAGCCAAGCCGCTTCATCCAAGGCATTGTCGGTGCCATGGCCGAAACATAGCCCAGCCTCGCTGAAGCGACTGGCACCATAACGAATAAAATCACGGATATTCTGCAAGGCAGAATGGTCAGAGGCAGACATAAAATCCTTAGTCAAAAAATCGCGCTGTGGGATAATACTCCGATGTCTGATACTCATGCCAATTGGCAGGACTGGCTGAAGTCCTTGCCGCTATATCTGCTGCCGCATCACGCCATCTCGCGACTGGTCTATCGTGCATCACGCTGGCGCACGCCACTTAAAGACCCGCTGGCCCGCTGGTTTATTCGCCAATACGGCCTGAACATGGACGAAGCGCTGCAACCCGACCCGACGCGCTACGCCAGTTTTAATGATTTGTTCACGCGCGAACTGGCGCCAGGCGCACGGCCTTTGGACCCTGACCCCATGGCCGTCCTATGCCCTGCAGACAGCCGTATCAGTCAGTTTGGCCGGATTCATCAAGGCCGCGTCATCCAAGCCAAAGCCCATGATTACAGTGTCGCCAGCCTGCTGGGCATCGATACTCAAGCCGCTCAGGCCTATGAGGGCGGTGAGTTCATCACCCTATATTTATCGCCGCGCGACTATCATCGCGTGCACATGCCGCTCACTGCCAAGCTCAAAGAAACGACCTATGTCCCCGGCCGCCTGTTTTCGGTCGCACCGCATACCACGCGCACGATTCCTGGCCTATTCGCCCGCAATGAGCGATTGGTCAGTGTGTTTGCGCATGAGCGCGGCCAGTTTGCGCAGGTATTGGTGGGCGCGATCAATGTCGCCTCCATCGAGACCGTCTGGGCTGGTGAGGTCACACCGCGTTGGAAGCGCGAGCTCGAGCAACGCGACTATTTGGACTATGGCTTGAAGTTTGAGCGTGGCGCGGAAATGGGCCGCTTTAATCTCGGCTCCACCGTCATCTTGGTATTCCCGCCGGGGATGATTCAGTGGCACAGCGACCTCAAGGTCGGCCAAGCCCTGAAAATGGGCGAAAAACTGGCCATGCTGAGCGCTTAATTCGATCGCGCTTAGGCCTGATCCCAAGAAAAGGACAGGACTTCGCGGATGTGCGAGGCACCCGTGAGGCGCATCAGCAATCGGTCCAAACCCAAGGCCACCCCCGCACACTCCGGCATCCCCGCCTGCAGCGCCTCGAGTAAACCCTCATCCATGGGTATCTGCGCCAGCCCCTGAGCCGCGCGCTGCTCTAAATCATGCTCAAAGCGCTGGCGTTGTTCCAAGGGATCGGTGAGTTCATGAAAGCCATTGGCCAGCTCCACTGGGCCCCAATAGAGCTCAAATCGCCTGGCTGTGGGGGGTGGGCCTTGATCGATTTTGGCCAGCGCCGCCTGACTGGCGGGGTAGTCATAAATAAAGCTCAGCGTGTCCTCTGGCCAAGAGGAAGTGATAACAAAAGACAACAGCGCGTCCAACCAGGCATCCCGATCCAGATCACCGCTAATCGTCAGACCTTGCTGCGCGGCGCAATCGGCGAGTTCTGCAATACTGGCCTGATGGGGGTCGATACCCAAGGCTTGGATAAAGACCTCTTGATAGCTCAGCCGCCGCCAATGCTTGGCTTGCGAGGGCGGCGGGGTCAGTGACGCGAATATACTCGCCAACTCAGTGATGAGCGCCTGCAGCTCATCCATCAAGGCATGGTGATCAAACCCTAGGCGATACCACTCCAGCAGGGTGAATTCGGGATTGTGGTAGCGCCCCGCCTCAGCATCGCGAAACACCTTGGCGATTTGATAGATATCGCCGCTACCCTCAGCCAGCAGGCGCTTCATCGGAAATTCGGGTGAGGTATGCAGCCAGCGCATGCCCGACTCGGTCGCCACAGACAAGCTATGCAGCGCAGGATCAGTGCTGCCGGCCTGCGATAAAAGCGGGGTTTCAACTTCGGTGACGGCGCGCTCTAGAAAAAAAAGGCGTACAGCCTGAAGCAGCTGCGCGCGTGCCTCTAAGGCGACCATTGGCGTCACCACAGGGAGGCGCGCGTTAGGCGCGCGAGACGTACTCGCCGGTGCGTGTATCGACGCGAATCACATCGCCTTCGTTAAGAAACAAAGGTACTTTCACCACCGCACCGGTCTCCAACGTCGCGGGCTTGTTGCCGCCCTGCGCGGTATCGCCACGCAAGCCCGGATCACATTCAGTGATCGCAAGCTCAACAAAATTCGGGGGGTTGACTGACAGCGGTGCGCCATTCCACAGTGTCACGGTGCAGATGTCCTGCTCTTTGAGCCATTTCATGGCATCGGCCACAGCCGTTTCGCCGGCAGCATGCTGTTCAAAGCTCTCGGGATGCATGAAGTGCCAGAACTCGCCATCGCTGTAGAGATACTGCATGTCGGTATCCATGACATCGGCGGCCTCCACGCTCTCACCGGACTTGAATGTCTTTTCCAAAACACGACCGGTTTTTAGATTGCGAATCTTCACGCGGCTAAAGGCCTGGCCTTTACCCGGCTTCACAAATTCGTTCTCGACGATGGCGCAAGGATCACCGTCCATCAAGATCTTCAGGCCACTTTTGAACTCATTGGTGCTATAACTTGCCATGCTGCCGCATCTCCAAACCTGCAAAGCCGCACATGATACCGCGAATCACCCTTCACTGTGAGACCCCCGATTGGCAGCGCCTGATGGCTGAGGCCATCACCGATCCGGCCGAGCTTTTGGCCATACTGGATCTGAACCGGGCTCTATTACCGGCGGCGCGGCGTGCTGCGGAGCTTTTCCCGCTGCGTGTGCCGCAGCCATACCTGGCGCGCATACAGAAAGGCCGGCCCGATGATCCTTTGCTGCGCCAAGTCCTGCCCTTGGAGGCAGAGTGTTTGGAGACTCTTGGTTTTATCGCCGATCCTGTGGGGGATTTAGCCGCCAGCACAGACAACGGCATCATTCACAAATACCACGGGCGGGCTTTAATCATCACCACCGGCGCTTGTGCGGTGCATTGCCGTTACTGCTTTCGCCGTCACTTTCCCTACGCCAGCGCCAGCAGCCGCAGTCAGTGGCCGGCGCAGATACAGTGGCTAAACCGGCACACCCAGATCAACGAAGTGATACTTAGCGGCGGTGACCCCTTAAGCCTGAGTGATGCTCGGCTGGCGGACATGGCAAGCGATCTGGCGGCCATCCCGCATCTGCGCTGCCTGCGCCTGCATACGCGTCTGCCGGTGGTGCTACCCCAGCGGGTCGACGAGCCCCTTCTCGCTTGGCTCAGCGCCCTACCCATGCCAAGAAAAATCATGGTCATACACGCCAATCACGCCCAAGAACTGGATGCTAACGTGGCAGAGTCGTTGGCGCGCTTAAGCGCTATTGGGGTGCGCCTTTACAACCAAGCGGTCCTGCTCAAAGGCGTTAATGATGATGTGCGGGTATTATCAGAGCTCAGCGAGCGCCTCATGGATATCGGCGTGCAGCCCTATTATCTGCACCTTTTGGACCGCGTTCAGGGCGCCGCCCATTTCGAGGTGCCGGAATCTCAGGCCAAGGTATTGCTAGAGGAATTAGCGAACCAGCTACCGGGCTACCTCATGCCCCGCTTGGTGCGTGAGGTGCCCGGCGCTGGTGCCAAACAAACCGTGCTTTAGAAGCTGCTGGCTTTCAGAGCCTGGATACGATCTTCCAAAGGCGGATGAGTCATGAACAAAGCCTTCAGGCCCTGAGCCCGACCACCGCGGATACCAAAGGCAGCCATCTGATCCGGCAGCTGAGAGGGATGTCCCTGAGCAGCGCGCAAACGCTCCAGTGCCGAGATCATCTTCTCGCGACTGGACAAACGCGCGCCACCGGCATCGGCACGGAACTCGCGCTGCCGCGAGAACCAGAAGACGATGATCGATGCCAGGATGGCGAGGATGATTTCCGCAACAATGGTGACAATCCAAAACGCCGGACCGTGGCCAGATTCGGTCTTAAACACGGCGCGATCCACGAAATGGCCAATCACCCGCGCCAAGAAGATCACGAAGGTGTTCACTACGCCTTGAATCAAGGCCAGCGTCACCATATCGCCATTGGCCACGTGCGCGACCTCATGACCCAGAACCGCCTCAACCTCGTCTTGGCCCATGTTCTGCATTAGGCCGGTGCTGACCGCCACCAAAGCATTATTACGGCTCATGCCGGTAGCAAAGGCGTTGGGATCTGGGGAATTGAAAATCCCCACCTCGGGCATGCCGATGCCGGCCTGTTTGGCCTGACGGCGCACGGTATCCACCAGCCACTGCTCAGTACTGTTACGCGGCTGTTCGATGATCTGCACCCGCATGGCGCGCTTGGCCATCCATTTGGATAGCGCCAAGGAGATAAACGAACCGCCAAAACCAAACACCAAAGCAAACACGAGCAGGTTGCCGTAGCTAAGCCCCACCCCCTGCTCATCCAAAATGCGCTCGACACCGAGGATGCGCAGGGTAATGCTGAGCACCACAATGATGGCAAGGTTGGTTGCCAGAAAAAGCAGTACACGCTTCATTGATATCTCCGAACGCTAAAGAGTCGAAAAGGAACCGCCCTATTAGATGGGGTTTACCCGGGAAAATTCAACCAAAAAAATGGGGTACGACCCCACTTACGAGGTGAATTGGGGTCGTACCCCTTTTTTGATGAAAGGGAGTTTGAGGCCGCGGCGAGCGCGCTCGCCGGTGTAGGTCTGCCACTCGTCGGGCTTTAGGGTCTTGGGTTTCTTGCCGGCGGCGATGGTGAGGCTGTCGTTGGCGCCGAGTACACACAGATCCGCCAAGCACTCCTCGCCGGATTTGAGGCGGGCTGAGGGGACGTTAATGATTTTATTGCCCTTGCCTTTGGCGAGCTGCGGCAGGTCGGCGAGACGGATGATCAACAGATAGCCCTCACTGCTGACCGCGGCCAGATACTGCTGTTCAAGATCACGAACGCGCACCGGCGCCATCACCTCAGCGCCCGCTGGCAGGCTAAGTAAAGCCTTGCCCGCACGATTACGCGAAACCATGTCCGCCAAGGTACAGACAAAACCGTAACCATGGCTACTGGCCACCACGAAATGTTCTTGCTCAGCACCCATCAGCACACTGACAAATCGAGCGCCATCCGGCGGGGACAAGCGCCCCGACAATGGCTCACCTTGGCTGCGCGCTGATGGCAGCGTATGGGCCGCCAGGGCATAGGTGCGCCCGGTGGTATCAAGAAACACCGCCAGCTGATTACTGCGCCCCTGGGCCGCGGCCAGATATTGATCACCGGCCTTGTAATTCAGCGCTTGAGCATCGACCTCATGGCCCTTAGCCGCGCGCACCCAACCCATGGCAGAAAGCACCACGGTCAAAGGCTCGGTAGGCACCAGTGCGGTTTCATCCAAAGCCTGCGCCGCCGCGCGGGCAACCATCGGTGAGCGTCGTGCATCGCCAAACTTCTCCGCATCAGCGGTCAGCTCATCGCTCACCAAACGATGCAAGCGCGCCTTGGAGCCGAGGATTTTTTCCAGCTTATCGCGCTCTTTTTGCAGATCATCCTGCTCACCGCGTATCTTCATTTCCTCAAGCCGCGCCAAATGCCGCAACTTCAGTTCCAAAATAGCCTCGGCCTGGGTATCGGTCAGACCAAAGCGCTTAATCAGCACGGGCTTGGGTTGGTCGTGCTCACGAATAATGGCGATGACTTCGTCGATATTTAAGAAAGCGACCAGCAAGCCTTCCAAAATGTGCAGACGCGCCTGCACTTTTTCTAAGCGCCAACTCAAGCGGCGACGCACGGTCTCAATACGAAACTCCAGCCACTCGCGCAGCAAAGGCAAAAGCGGCTTCACCTGCGGGCGGCCGTCCAAGCCAATGATGTTGAGATTGACGCGATAGCTGCGTTCCAAATCGGTAGTGGCGAACAAATGCGCCATCAAGGCATCAATATCGATGCGATTGGAGCGCGGCGTGATGACCAGGCGGGTGGGATGTTCGTGATCCGACTCATCGCGCAAATCCTCGACCATCGGCAGGCGCTTGGCCTGCATTTGCGCCGCTATCTGCTCTAAAACCTTAGCGCCAGACACCTGAAACGGCAGTGCGGTGATAATAATATCGCCATTTTCTCGTTCGAAGCGGGCACGCATGCGCACACTGCCATGACCCGAACGATACAGCGCCAAAATATCCTGGCGCGAGGTAATGATCTCAGCATCCGTAGGAAAATCCGGCCCCTGAATATGCGCACAAATCGCCTCTAAGTCCGCATCGGGCTCGGCCAATAAGTGCACGCAAGCCGCCGCCACCTCGCGCAGATTATGCGGCGGAATATCGGTAGCCATGCCCACCGCAATACCCGTGCCGCCATTGAGCAGCACATTGGGCAGGCGCGCGGGCAACACCTTGGGTTCTTCCAAAGTCCCATCAAAATTTGGCACCCAATCGGCCGTGCCCTGACCCAACTCCGAGAGCAGCACCTGCGCATAGGCCGATAAGCGCGCCTCGGTATAGCGCATCGCCGCAAACGACTTCGGATCATCCGGTGAGCCCCAGTTGCCCTGACCATCAACAAAGGGGTAGCGCGAGGAAAACGGCTGGGCCAACAGCACCATGGCCTCGTAACAGGCCGAGTCACCATGCGGATGGTATTTACCCAGCACATCACCGACGGTACGCGCAGATTTCTTGTGCTTGGATAGAGCAGACAGCCCCAGCTCGCTCATGGCATAAATCAGTCGACGCTGCACCGGCTTTAGACCATCGCCCACATGCGGCAAGGCACGGTCGAGAATGACGTACATGGCGTAATCCAAATACGCCTTTTCCGCAAATTGATGCAGTGGCTGGCGCTCCGCGCCCTCAAAGTCCAGCGTCAAAGACTCCATCAATCCTCATCCTGCTGCGCATCTTTCCAATACAGCCAACCGATGGGCACCATCATCGCGTAACCCGAGATGATCAACACCATACTGTATCCAGGAAAGCGCAGCTCCGGAGGATAAAAACTGCCGATGCCCCCGGCCACCAACTCAAGAATTCCCGTCATCGACAGGAAAACGCCCAAAAAGCTCAGCAGCACCAGAAAAAATCGGGTTCCAAATTTGACCGGCAGATTGGCCATCGCAAATGCTCCTCTTAAACCTCGGCCAGATGGCCCTTACTTTCCAGCCAACTGCGCCGATCGGCGGCGCGCTTTTTCGCCAGCAGCATATCCAATAGCCGTGGCGCCTCGTCATCGTCTTCCAAGGTCAACTGCACCAAGCGGCGCGTATCGGGATCCATGGTGGTCTCCCGCAATTGCAGGGGATTCATCTCACCCAAGCCTTTAAAGCGCGTCACCATGACTTTGCCTTTTTTGCCTTCGGCCTGGATGCGCTCGAGAATGCCCTGCTTTTCCGCTTCATCCAGCGCGTAAAACACCTCTTTACCGACATCAACGCGGAACAAGGGCGGCATCGCCACATAAACCCGTCCGGCAGCGACCAAAGGCCGGAAATGTCGGACAAACAAGGCGCACAGTAGGGTGGCTATATGCAGGCCATCGGAGTCCGCATCCGCCAGAATACAAATCTTCCCGTAGCGCAGCTCACTGAGATCCGCAACGCCCGGGGTGACACCGATGGCGACACTGATATCGTGAATCTCCTGAGAGCCCAACACCTGATCAGGATCGACTTCCCAGCTGTTTAGGATCTTACCGCGCAGCGGCATGATGGCCTGAAACTCGCGATCCCGTGCCTGTTTGGCCGAACCGCCAGCAGAGTCGCCTTCCACCAAAAACAGCTCGGTACGTGCCAAATCCTGAGCAGCGCAATCGGCCAACTTACCCGGCAGGGTTGGACCCTGAGTGACTTTTTTACGCACCACTTTCTTGCCGGCACGCAGCCGTTTATTGGCATTGGAAATGGCCAGCTCGGCAATGCGATCGCCGACCCCAGGGTGCTGATTCAGCCACAGACTGAAACTGTCTTTCACCACCCCAGACACAAAAGGCGCGGCTTCTCGTGAGGACAGACGCTCCTTGGTTTGTCCTGCAAACTGGGGATCCAACATCTTAAAGGACAAGACGTAAGAGAGATTCTCCCAAACATCCTCAGGCGCTAGCTTCACGCCGCGCGGCAGCAGATTACGAAACTCACAAAACTCGCGCAGGGCTTCGGTCAGCCCGGTACGCAGTCCATTCACATGCGTGCCGCCTTGCGCCGTAGGAATGAGATTGACATAGCTCTCAGTGATTGCCTCACCGCCCTCAGGCAACCAAACCACCGCCCAATCCACAGCATCAGTCTCGCCTGCCATCTCGCCCATAAAGGGCTCCTCGGGCAGCCGCGGGAAACCCTCAAGCGTCTCTAATAAATAGTCACGCAGGCCGCCGGCATAAAGCCAATCGCAGCGCTCACCCGTAGTCTCATCAAAAAAGCTCACCGCCAGACCTGGGCACAGCACGGCCTTGGCGCGCAGCACATGCTTCAATCGACCTAAGGCGAATTTCGGCGAATCGAAATACCCCGGGTCCGGCCAAAACCGCAGTGCAGTCCCAGTATTGCGGCGCCCGACCTCACGCAACACAGTTAAATCGCTGGTCTTATCCCCGCTCGCAAAGCTCATCTGATATTCGCGGGCGTCGCGGCGAATGGTGACTTCCAATCGAGTGGACAAGGCATTAACCACAGAGACACCGACGCCGTGCAAACCGCCGGCAAAGCCATAATTGCGGTTAGAGAATTTCCCGCCGGCATGCAGAGTACATAGAATCACCTCAACCCCAGGACGCTTCTCGCCAGGATGCTCATCAACCGGCATACCGCGGCCATTATCGGTCACCGATAGAGACCCGTCCTTATGTAAAACCACATCGATGCGATCGGCATGACCCGCCAGCGCCTCATCCACCGAGTTGTCGATGACTTCTTGGGCCAGATGATTGGGACGGGTGGTATCGGTATACATGCCCGGGCGCTTGCGCACCGGGTCCAGTCCTGAGAGGACTTCAATATCTGAAGCAGTGTAGGAAGTCGTTGCGCTCATGCGCCCTATTTCATAGTCGTTAGGCGCCGCTACTGTATGAAACATCCCTGCAAAGTACAAGCACGCCTCTCTTGAACAATGCAGCCATCATCCCAACAATAGGGCATCATCCAAGCATACGAAATCCTAGGAGAAGGCATGAGCCAACAGGCCCATTACAGCGATATCACCGCCAGCCAATTTCAAACCGAGGTACTGGAGCGCTCCATGCAAGTGCCGGTTCTGGTCGACTTTTGGGCGGACTGGTGCCAACCCTGCAAGATGCTCATGCCTATCCTGCAAAACTTGGCTGAGGAATATGCGGGGCAGTTTTTTCTTGCCAAGGTGAACACCGACGTGGAACAGGCGTTGGCCGCTCAAGCCGGCGTGCGCAGCTTGCCCACAGTCATGCTGTTCAAAAATGGCCAAGTGGTGGATCACTTTATGGGCGTGCAGCCTGAGTCAGAGATTCGCGCCCTGCTCGACAGGCATATCCCCAAACCGGAAGCCAGCCCTTTGGAAATCGCCCGTGACATCGGCGCCAGTGGCGATCATGCCAACGCCCTAGAACACATTCGCGCCTTGCGAGCGGCCTCACCCGATGATGAGTCCCTGAAAATCGATGAGGCTCGCGAACTCATGGCCCTGGGTGATTTAGAAGCCGCAGAGGCTCTGCTGCAAACCTTGCCGCTGGATTTACATGAGACCGCCGAGGTCGCACCACTTAAGGCCACCTTGCTGTTGGCCCAGCTACAAAAGCTCGGCGAGGATCCAAAGGCGGAAGCAGCACCGGCGCAGATGCTCGTACAAGGCTGTGCCCAACTTCTCAATGGCCAAGCCGAGTCGGGTTTCGAGACTTTGTTGCAACTGATGCGCCAACACCCCAAATTCGCCGACAGCGCCGCGCGTCAGGCCTTGGTGGCTGGATTCACGATGATCGGCAATGACCCCGTGGTCACCACCTATCGCAAGCGCATGATGGCCCTGTTGTACTAGCGTCTGACCAATTGCTCCAGTAAACGATTAATCTCATCGGCAGGACGGTAACCGGGCACCAAATCGCCACTTTCGAGCAGCATTGCTGGCGTGCCATTGACTCCCATCAACTGCCCCGCCGCCACATGCGCCTCGGCCGGGACTTCACACTGCCGCGACTCGATGGTTTCGCCGTCTTTGACGCGATCCATGGCGGCACGCTTATCGTCCGCACACCAGACGTTCACCATCTTGGTGTAGGTCGCACTGCCCTCGCCAGCCCGGGGAAACATCAGATAACGCACTTCCACCCCATTGGCATTAAGCTCAGGAACTTCTTCATGCAAACGCCGGCAATAGGGACAGTCAACATCGGTAAACACCGTGATCGTATGGCGATGCTCACCACTGGCCGGATAGGTCACCATGCCCTCGGTGGGTAGTTCCGCCAGCAGCTCAAGCCGCCCTTGAGCGCGGCTGACCGCGGTCAGATTCTCCATAGTTTCCAGCTCGACCAGTTCGCCCTGAATGGCGAAACGGCCATCGGCGCTGATGTAGAAAGTTTGCACGCCATAGCGCACCTCATAGAGATCCCCGACACCGGTGGCACCGATGTAGCTGGGTGTGCCATCGGGAACCAGCTGCTGCACGCGCTCACGCACCTGATCCATCGCCGCATCGGCCAGCGCCGCACCGGCACTCAATAGCGCCGCCAAACAAACACCCGTTACTAAAGTTTTACGCATCACAATCACTCATCAAAAAGTCAGCAGTTAACCACGCGGATGATGTTGGGCGTGGAGGGATTTCAGACGCTCTTGCGCCACATGGGTATAAATTTGGGTGGTCGATAGGCTCGAATGCCCCAACAGCATCTGCACCACGCGCAAATCCGCCCCATGATTCAAAAGATGTGTGGCAAATGCATGGCGCAGCGTGTGCGGTGATAGGTGTTTACTGATGCCAGCCGCGCGCGCATGACGCCGCAGCAAATACCAAAAAGCTTGCCGCGTCATCGCACCACCGCGGCGGGTGACGAACAAGGCCTCAGCTTGACCATGCCCGGCCAATAAGGCCGGCCGCGACTCTTGCAGGTATTGCTGCAAACGATCCAAGGCTTCTTCGCCCAAGGGAACCAACCGCTCTTTGCTGCCTTTGCCCATGGTGCGCACCACACCATGCTTTAAGCTCACCTGCCCCAGTTCCAGCGAGACCAGCTCTGAGACCCGTAGCCCGGTGGCATACAAAAGCTCGAGCATGGCGCGATCTCTGAGCCCCTCTGCGGTTTTGAGGCTGGGCGCTGCCAATAGATTATCGACTTCGATTTCACTCAAAGAAGACGGCAAACCCCGACCCACACGCGGACCATCAATGCGCGCTGTAGGATCTTCCGTAATCAAGGCATTTTGCACGGCATAGCCATAAAACCGTCGCAGGCTAGACAATAGACGCGCCAGACTTCGAGGACGCGCGCCGCCCTCCATACGCGCTGCCAAATAGTCCAGTAACTGCGGGCGCCCGGCGCTCAACAAATCACCCCGCCCTTGGCTCAACCACTGAGCCAACGCCGATAGATCCGATCGGTAGGCATCCAACGTACGCTGGCTCAAACCATGCTCCATCCAGAGCGCGTCCAAAAACCGGTCAATGCTGGCTTGATCTGAGCTCACGCACTGCCTTTAGTCGCGCCATCGGCTTTACTCCCCATCAGGCCCTTGAGCAAGTCCATGGGAAAAGGAAAGATCACTGTCGACTGACTGGTGGTCGCCATATCCGCCATGGTCTGCAGATAACGCAGCTGCAAAGCCTGGGGATTGGTGGACATGATGCCTGCGGCTTCGGTGAGTTTTTGCGCGGCCTGCAGCTCACCCTCGGCGTGAATAATCTTGGCGCGTCGTTCACGCTCTGCCTCGGCTTGACGGGCAATGGCGCGGATCATGCTCTCGTTCAAGTCCACATGCTTGATTTCCACATTGGCCACCTTGATGCCCCAAGCATCGGTTTGTACGTCCAAAATGGCCTGAATGTCGTTATTCAGCTTATCGCGCTCGGACAACATCTCATCCAGATCATGCTTACCCAGCACCGAGCGCAAGGTGGTCTGCGCCAACTGGCTGGTGGCGTTGTAATAATCTTCCACCTGGATAATGGCTTTTTCGGGATCAACCACCCGAAAATAAAGAACGGCGTTAACACGCACCGTGACGTTATCCTGCGAGATCACATCCTGACTGGGAACATCCAGCGTGATCACGCGCAAATCCACGCGCACGATCTGCTGAATCCCGGGAATCACGATGATCAGACCCGGGCCCTTAACTGCCTGAAAACGACCCAGAAAGAACACCACGCCCCGCTCGTATTCCGGCAGGATGCGGATCGACATGACCAATAGCCCAAGAACGAGGGCAATGGGCACCAGAATCGAGAGAATCATGATTGAACTCCTTTGCTGAGGGCTTCGTCGGGGACCGAGCTCGGTACCACGGACACGGTCAAATCGTGTAAGGCGGTGACTTCGAGTACATCACCTTTGTTAATCTCGAGCGTGCTATCCGCATGAGCCAACCAAGATTCGCTGTGCAGCCAAACCCGGCCTTTGCCATCAGCAAAGTCCGTTAAGGCCACGGCGCGCGCGCCAATCAACTCTTCCCGGCCGGTCGTTGCTGGCTTGCGGCGAATACGAATCAAGCGACTCAGAATCCAGATGAAAAACCCTGCTGAGACCAAAGCCGTGCCACCAATCAACGGAATCGAGATGGCGAAATTCGTATCATCTACCAAGATTATCGACCCCACTACAAAGGCAGCAATGCCGCCAAATCCCAAAATCCCAAAGCTGGGCACAAAGGCCTCAGCAATCATGAACACAATGCCCAAGAAAATCAGTGCTAGACCGGCGTAATTGATGGGCAGGACCTGGAAAGCATACAAAGCCACCACCAAAGAAATCGCACCGATGACACCCGGGAAGATACTCCCCGGATTGGCCAACTCAAAAATAATCCCATACACACCCACCAACATCAGCAAATAAGCAATGTTGGGATTAGTGATCACCGCCAGCAGCTGGGTGCGCCAGTCAGGCAGGATTTCTACCAACTGCAAACTGCTGGTATCCAAGACACGTTCGCCAATTTCCATTTTCACCGTGCGACCGTCAATCGCTGCCAATAACTCGGGAATGCTCTCTGCCACCACATCAATGACATTGAGTTTTAAGGCCTCAGTCGCGCCGATATTCATGGCTTCGCGCACGGCCTCCTCCGCCCAGTCGGCATTGCGGCCCCGCAGCTCAGCTAGCTCGCGAATATAGGACACCGCGTCTTCTAAAACCTTACGCTCCATGGCGGTCTCGCCGCGACGTGGTCCGCGAGCCGGGGCTTCAGCAGCATCCTCTTGCGCTGTTGCCTCTTCCAAGTTTCCGCTCGCATCATCAGCCGCCGCGTCTTCTCCCTTTCTCTCCGGGGCGGCATCGGGCTCGTCAGCGCCCGGCATACCTGGCAGGCCACCCCCGCCCATTTGTACGGGGGTTGCTGAGCCCAAATTGGTGGCTGGTGCCATGGCCGCAATGTGACTTGCATAAAGCAGATACGTCCCCGCACTGGCGGCGCGGCCTCCAGGCGGATACACGTAGGTCGCCACAGGGACGGTAGAAGACAAAATGGCCTTGATCATGTCGCGCATCGAGCTGTCGAGCCCGCCCGGCGTATCCATACGCACCACAACGATCTCGGCATTCATCTCTTGCGCGCGGTTCAAACCCCGCATGAAGTAGTCGCTGTTGGCCGGCCCGATGGCACCCTCGATATTGAGGATCACCGCCACCCGCTCACGGCTACCCGCCTGCCCAAGTAGCAGCAAAGACATACCCAGTAGAATCAGTGTTACCCAAATGGCCAGTCGCTTCATACACCCGAGTCTATATCATGTCCTATTGCCCATTCGACCGCGCCTTGCGTCGGAAGTTTTATGACGCATCCGTATAATGCATCAGATACCCCTCCAAGACTGTGGCCTGCGAGACGATTGCCGTGACTGATGACTCATCCCAACCCATTGGCCTACTCAAGCGCATGGCCTGCATGTTTTATGACGGTCTGCTGGCCTTCTCTGCGCTGATGCTCACCAGCCTAGCCATTACCGCTTTAACCGCTTTAGAAATCGAACAGGCCAGTTGGACTCAGCCGGCCATGCTAGCGCTTGCGGCAGTCTATTTCGGTGTAGCTTTCACTTACTTTGGCTGGTTTTGGACTCACAGTGGCACGACCTTGGCGATGACTACCTGGCAAATACGCCTGGTCAGCAGCGATGGCACAGCGGTCACTTGGTGGCAGGCGCTGCGGCGTTTTTCAGTAGCCCTGGCGCAATGGATCTTGGTATTGGGGGCTTTCCAGGCTTGGCGCCTGGATCTTTTCCTACTGACTAAAGGCTTGGTACTGCTGATCGTTATTGGCTTAATTCTGTCCTGGCGCCATCCGCGCAAATTGATGTTGCACGACTGGCTATCCGGCACAGAACTCACGCACTCACCGCACCCGGGAAAGACCCCATAAGGCAAATGCCAGAAAAATCAGCATCGGCAGGGTCGCGCTCAATGCAGGCGGCAGCCCCCAAATTAATCCACCATGGGCCAGCGTCTGGTTCACCAAGTGAAAGCCAATGCCCAGCAGCATGCCCACAAAAAGACGCTGTCCTGTACCGCCAGCCCGCAATGGTCCAAAGATAAACGGCAATGCCAGTAGCAGCATCACCAAACTCGACATGGGGGTCGCAATTCGACCCCACAGGGCCAGTTCATAAACCGAGGACTCCAACTGATTGACACGCAGATAGCTGATATAGCGCCACAGTGCTAAGCCCGACATTTGGCTAGGCTCCACCACAATCACGTCAAACAGTTCAGGCGCCAGAAGTCGCGGCCAAATTTCCTGATCCACGCGTGCGGTCAAGACTCCGGTCGTGCTGATGCTGCTGCGCACCAAGCCCTGCATTTCCCAACCTGAAGCGCCTCGGTTAAACGCATCGCGAATCTGCACGGACTCAACTAGCTGTTGCCGATCGAAGGTGTAGACCCGCACGTCACGCAGATGCAAATCAGGCAGGATGCGGCGCACATGGATATATTTTTGTTCATCGCGTGCCCATAGGCCCGTGCCGCCCAGATGTACCTGTCCGGCCACGCCAAAGGTGCGCAATTGCTGGGCCTGACGTTCACTGGCCGGAGCCACTACCTCCCCCAAAAAAACAGCGATGAGCATGAGGATCATGCCCGCGGTGAGCGTGTTGCGGCTGATTTGTCCTATAGAGAGCCCCGCCGAGCGCATGGCGGTCAACTCGCTGTTTTCGGCGACCGCTCCCAAACTGAGCAAGGCGCCAATCAATACCGCAGGTGGAAACAACAAATACAAACGCCCCGGAATCGTCAGCAGGGTGTAGGTCAAGACCTGCAGCCAGCCATAGGTCTCGCTCATCTGCTCCATTTCATTAATGAGGGTCGCGGCTACATCCAGCGCCAAAAGCACCAACAGGGCCAGCAGCGCCCCACCAATGATTTGCATTGTGAGATAGCGGTTGAGGATGCTCATGCCGGCCTCTGGCGCAAGCGATTACCGCGACCCAGGGGCAACTGACGCAGCAAAACACTCAAAGCTACCAACAACATCACCGCATGCACCCACCACATCCCCAACCAAGCGGGCGTCACCCCCTCAGCAAACCATGAGCGGCCGCTGATTTGTAATTGTGCATAAAGCACGTAGACCAAGATGCCCAAAGCCAATTTCGCAAAACGCCCTTGCCTGGGGGTGGTATGCGCCAGAGGCAAAGCCAGTAGGGCCAGAATGAGCAAAGAAACAGGCGCGGACAAGCGCCATTGAAGTTCGGCTTGATGATCCAACTGCGCCGAACCCCAAATCTCAGCTGTCGTTAACATCGAGGTGCGCTGGCGCATAAATACCTCAGTCTGCTCGGGCAGCCGCAAACCATGTTCCGCAAAGCGCACAATGCGAAAATCAGCACTGCCGGGATCACCTTCATAGCGATAGCCATCCACCAGTACCAGATAGGCATCTCCAGTACTTGAGTCGATACGGCGCTCCCCGCTTTCGGCGCGAATCACCTGTGTGGGCCCACCGCGCACGCGTCGCTCGATAAGAACCCCTTGCAATCGCTGTTTGTCCGCGGACAAAGATTCCACGAAGATCACCGTGCCCGTCCCCACCCCAGCCTGCATGAATCGACCGGGAACAATCCCTGCTAAATCACTGCGATCATGGGTTATGGCTCTGAGCTGCTCTACCTGCTGACTGACCACGGGCATCAGCAGCAATACCAGCACACTAAGAATCAGAGCCAAGGGCAAGGCTACGGTGTAAATCGCCCCATAGAGTTGGCGCATACCCACGCCACACGCTCTCAAAGCAGCCATTTCACTATCTTTGTAGAGGCGCCCCAGGCTGAGCATCACCGCCAAAAAAAGTGACACCGGCATCAGCAATAACAGGGTATTAAATGATCCCAACAACAAGACCCATGGCAGGGTATCGGCAGGAATACGCCCCTCAGCAACCAGCTCCAACAAGCGCGTCAAGCTGCCGCCCATAATGATCAAAAACAGCACGACCATCACTGCCAGCAGCGAAAGCAGAATTTCCCGGGAAATGTACCGATAAATCAGGCTCAAGGATGTCTCAATAGCTCAGGCGTGTTGGTTGCCGTTGATTATTTTCCATAGAATACACGGGAGGCCATCGACCATCACACCGCAAAGACGAGGAAAAGCATGGAATTTTCAATTGGCAGCAGCAGCCCGGAAACTCAGAAAAGCGCGTGTATCATCGTCGGCATTTACGAACGAGGCAAGCTTTCGGAGGCTGCCGCCGCCTTGGATCAAGCGCTGGATGGGCTGCTCAGCAGTTTGTGTAAGCGCGGCGACATCAGCGGTGAGGAAGGCGAATTACTGTGGGTTCCTCATGTGACAGGAATCCCTGCTGAGCGCTTATTACTGGTGGGTTGTGGTAAGACCAAAACGCTGAGCGAATCCAGCTTTCGCAAAATCACCACCGCGGTGGCAAAGACTCTGCAAAAGACCGCAGCGGATGAGGTCTACAACACGCTCACGAGCTTAACGGTGAAAGGCCATGATCTGCGCTGGCCATTGGTGCAAACCGTGCTGCTCATGGAAGAGTCCCGCTATCGCTTTGATGAGCTCAAAACCGGCAAAAAACCCAAAGCAGCAAAGCTCAAGCATATGGCCTTGCAGGTGCCACATGACGCTGACACCATCGCACTGGACCAACAGCTGGCCCGAGCCATGGCCACCGCTGATGGCGTCAGTCTGGCACGTGATCTGGCCAATCGCCCTGGCAACATCTGCACCCCCCGCCACTTGGCAGAACAAGCCAAGCAACTGAAAAAAGGCAATAAACGACTATCAGTCGAGGTGCTAGATGAAAATGCCATGGAAGAGCTGGGCATGGGTGCCCTGCTGGCTGTGGCCCGCGGCTCGGATGAACCACCTCGCCTGATTGTCCTCAATCATCAAGGGGGCAAGAAAAACGACAAGCCGATCGTGCTGGTGGGCAAAGGAATTACCTTTGACACCGGCGGCATTTCAATTAAACCCGCCCAGGCCATGGATGAGATGAAGTTTGACATGGGCGGCGCCGCGGCCGTCATGGGCACGATGAAAGCGGTGGCGCAGCTGCGCCTGCCCATCAACGTCGTCGGCATTATCGCTGCCGCGGAAAACATGCCCGACGGCAAGGCCGTTAAACCCGGCGACGTCATCACCACCATGGCCGGTAAGACTGTGGAAGTGCTGAACACCGATGCCGAAGGTCGACTGGTATTGAGCGATGCCCTGACCTACGCAGAGCGCTTTGATCCCGATGTGGTGATCGATATGGCGACCCTCACTGGCGCCTGCATTATTGCTTTGGGCCATCAAACCACGGCCGTGCTGGGCAATCATCGGCCTCTGGTCCAGGCGCTTTTGGACGCTGGTCAGGAGGCTTTCGATCGCGCTTGGGAGTTGCCCCTATGGGATGAGTATCAAGAACAACTAAAAAGCAATTTCGCCGACATGGGCAATATCGGTGGTCGGGCGGCGGGCACCATCACCGCGGCCTGCTTTCTCTCGCGCTTCGCCGAAAAATACCGCTGGGCACACTTAGACATTGCCGGGGTGGCCTGGAAAAGCGGCTCACAGAAAGGCGCCAGCGGCCGCCCCGTGCCGCTGCTGATGCAGTACCTTTTTAACCGCGCTGGGTCTTAAAGCCGATTGCATGCCACGCGTTGACTTCTATGTATTGGAAGACGAGCAGCTGCATCCGCGGCTGCTCACCGTCTGTCGGCTGGTGGAAAAAGCCCTGGAGCGCGGTCATCAGGTGCATATCCATACCGACTCGCCGGCTACCGCCAGCATGATTGACGATTGCCTGTGGACGTTCCGCGATGATGCATTCATCCCGCACGCCGTGGATGCGCCGGAAGATGAGCCCCTGCCGGTGCGCATCGGCCTGCAATCCGGTCCGGTCGCGGCTGCCGATATATTGATCAATTTGGCTACCCAAGTGCCAGATTTCTATACGCATTTCGCGCGGCTGATTGAGGTCGTTAATCAGGATCCCGCCATCCGTGATACCGGCCGCGACCATTTTCGCTTCTTTCGCGAACAGGGGTTGGAGTTACATCATCACCCGATTCGTTCCTAAAAAACCTATAATCCCGACTTTGCCTGCCTAAGCCGACTGCCCCATGGAAAAAACCTACGACCCACACGCCATCGAACGCCGAATCTATGCCGAGTGGGAGAGTCAGGGGCGATTCGCGCCCAGTGGTCAGGGCGAGCCCTACTGCATCATGCTGCCGCCGCCCAATGTCACCGGCACGCTGCACATGGGTCATGCCTTTCAAGACACCTTGATGGACACCCTGATTCGCTACCACCGCATGCGCGGCCACAACACGCTGTGGCAGGGCGGCACCGACCACGCCGGCATCGCCACACAAATGGTGGTGGAGCGCCAACTGGCGCGAGACGGCATCTCCCGCCATGATCTGGGTCGTGAGGCCTTCCTCGACAAGGTCTGGGAATGGCGCGAGCACTCCGGCAACGAAATCCAAAAACAGCTGCGCCGTATGGGCACCGCCATTGACTGGAGCCGCGAGCGCTTCACCATGGATGAAGGCTTATCACAGGCCGTCACCGAAGTCTTTGTGCGGCTGTATGACGAGGGTCTGATTTACCGTGGCAAGCGCTTGGTGAACTGGGATCCGGTGCTGCACACCGCTGTCTCTGACCTCGAGGTACTCTCCGAAGAAGAGCAAGGCCATCTCTGGCATCTGCGCTATCCATTAAGTGATGGCTCCGGGCATTTGGTGGTCGCCACCACCCGCCCAGAAACCATGCTGGGAGATACCGCTGTGGCCGTGCACCCTGAAGATGAACGCTATCGGCATCTCATCGGTAAGACCGTCGACCTGCCGTTAACCGGTCGGCAAATCCCGGTGATTGCCGATGACTATGTCGACCCCGAATTTGGTTCTGGCTGCGTGAAGATCACCCCGGCCCATGATTTTAATGACTATGCGGTGGGCAGCCGCCATGACCTGCCATTGATCAACATCTTTACCGTGGATGCCTGTATCAACGACGAGGCCCCCGAAGCCTATCGCGGCATGGAGCGTTATGAGGCCCGCAGAAAGATCATCGCCGATTTCGAGGCTTTAGATCTTCTTGAGCGCATTGATGATCACAAGCTCATGGTGCCCAGAGGCGATCGCACCGGCGCGGTCATTGAGCCCTTCTTAACCGATCAATGGTATGTGAAAGCCGGACCGCTAGCTGAGCCGGCCATCAAGGCGGTAGAAGACGGCCAGATTCGCTTTGTGCCGGAGAACTGGAGCAAGACCTATTTTGAATGGATGCGCAATATTCAAGACTGGTGCATCTCCCGGCAGATCTGGTGGGGTCATCGCATCCCCGCTTGGTATGACCAACAAGGCAACATTTACGTCGCTCGCGATGAAGCCGAGGCCCGCGAGAAATACAGCCTCGATGCGTCGGTCACGCTGCGCCAAGACGCCGACGTCCTCGATACCTGGTTCAGCTCGGCGCTGTGGCCGTTCTCAACCTTGGGCTGGCCGGAACAGACGCCGGAGCTGAAGACCTTCTATCCCACATCTGTGCTGGTCACCGGCTTTGACATCATCTTCTTCTGGGTGGCACGCATGATCATGATGGGCCTGAAATTCATGGACGATGTGCCCTTTCGCGAGGTCTATGTCACCGGCCTGATTCGCGATGCCGAGGGCCAGAAAATGTCCAAGTCCAAAGGCAATGTGCTCGACCCCATTGATCTGATCGATGGCATCAGCCTTGAGGATTTACTGGCCAAGCGCACCACAGGCCTGATGCAACCACAAATGGAAAAACGCATCGCCCAAGCCACGAAAAAACAGTTTCCTGATGGCATACCGACCTTTGGTACCGACGCCCTGCGCTTCACCCTGGCCGCGTTGGCCTCCAGTGGCCGCGACATCAAGTTTGATCTGGGCCGCATCGAGGGTTACCGCAATTTTTGCAACAAGCTGTGGAATGCGGCGCGCTATGTCTTGATGAACACCGAGGGCCAAGACACCGGCACTCAGGGCGGCGAGATGCGCCTATCACTGGCGGATCGCTGGATCCTCTCGCGGCTGCAAAACACCATCTCCGAGGTGCACCGACAGCTGGGAGAGTATCGCTTTGATCTGGCCGCCAAGTCGCTCTATGAATTCACTTGGTATGACTATTGCGACTGGTATCTCGAGCTCTGCAAACCCGTTTTGACCGGCGAAAACGTCAGCGATGAGGAAAAATGCGGCACCCGTCATACGCTGGTGAGCGTTCTCGAACAGCTCCTATGCCTCTTGCATCCGATGATGCCGTATATCACTGAAGCCATTTGGCAACAGGTGAAAACCCCAGCCGGCGTCGACGGTGAAACCATACTGCAGCGCGCCTATCCTGAGGCCGACACAGCGCTCACCGATACCGCCGCCGAACAAGAACTGGAATGGGTGAAAACCTTTATTCTCGGCATGCGGCGTATCCGCGCGGAGATGGACATTGCCCCCGGCAAGCCCCTACCCGTGCTGTTGCAAAATGCCCAACCGGCTGATCGCCAGCGCTATGAGGCCAATGCCGCTTTTATCGGCTTTCTGGCCCGCCCCGAATCCCTCACCTGGCTGGAAGATGCCGATACCCCACCCGAATCAGCCATGGCTCTGGTCGGTGAGATGCGCCTGCTGATTCCGCTGGCTGGCTTGATCGACAAAGACGCCGAACTGGCCCGCCTCGCCAAAGAAATCGCCAAGCTGGAGAAAAACCTCGAGCAATCCGAGACCCGGCTCAACAACGAAAGCTTCGTCGCCCGCGCCCCCGCCGAAGTCGTCGACAAAGAGCGCGCCCGCGTCGCCGAAATGCGCAACGCCCTCCAGGAACTGCAAGCCCAGCACAGCAAAATCCGCCAGATATAAAAACGGGGTAGTTTTATTCACCGAAGCGGGCGACCAAGAAGTCGATGAGCGCGCGCACCCGCGGCGGCAGCCAGCGGCGGTCAGCGTAGACAGCGTAGACGGTGTGGGTAGGCAGCTGCCAGTCGGTGAGGATGGGCTGCAATCGCCCGGAGTCTAGGGCAGCTTGGCACAGAAAGCGCGGCATGCGCACCACACCGATGCCCTCTTCGGCAGCAGCCACCAGAATTTCGCCATTGTCGGACTGAACGCTGCCGTATACCCGCACACTGACTTGTTCCTGACCCTGTTGAAACTGCCATTCATGGGCGCTGGCATCATTGCTGTACACCAGACAATCATGCTGCGCGAGGTCGCGCGGGTGCTTGGGGCTACCGTGAGCGCGAAGATAATCGGGAGAGGCACACAGCAGCATCTCGACGGACATCAATGGCCGCGCCACCAAGCTGGGCTGAAGCGAACTGGCGATGCGAATGGCCAAGTCATAGCCCTCTTCCACGAGATTGACCTGGCGATCATTGAGCACCACATCAAGCGTTACCTCGGGGTATTGGCGGCGAAACTCGGCTAAAGCCGGTGCCAAGTGGGTGATGCCAAAGCTCACCGGCGCACTCAGGCGCAGCCCACCGCTCACCCGTTGGGTATCGGCAGCGACATCCTGCTCGGCTTCCTGCAACAACTGCAGAATCTGCACAGCCTTAGGGTAAAAGGCGGCCCCCGCCTCGGTCAGCGACTGGCGCCGCGTGGTACGGTGCATCAGCCGAGTGCCCAAGGCACACTGCTTAATGTCAATTTTTTCTAATCCATCCTAAGGATAAGGAGCAACATCGATGAGCAAGGTATTGGTTCTGTATTACTCCATGTACGGTCACATAGAAACCATGGCCGAAGCTGTGGCAGAAGGCGCGCGCAGCGTCTCCGGAACTGAGGTTGATGTGCGCCGCGTTCCTGAACTGATGTCCGAAGAGGATGCCCGTGCCGCCGGCGCGAAGTTGGATCAGGTCGCACCCATTGCTCAGCCCGAAGATCTGGAGCACTACGATGCGATCATCTTTGGCGTGCCGACCCGCTTTGGCAACATGGCCTCACAGATGCGCAATTTCCTCGACCGCACCGGTGGTCTTTGGGCACAAGGCAAGCTGGTCGGTAAGGTCGGCAGCGTATTCACCTCCACCGGCACCGGCGGCGGCGCGGAGACCACCATCACCTCAACTTGGAACACTTTGGCGCATCACGGCATGGTGATCGTCGGCCTGCCCTACGCGATCCCCGAGCTGACCGACGTATCCGAAACTCGTGGTGGTGGCCCCTACGGTGCAGCGACTCTGGCAGGCCCGGATGGCAGCCGCCAGCCCAGCGAAAAAGAGCTCACCATCGCTCGATTCCAAGGCAGTCATGTGGCCGGTATTGCCGCGCGCATGGCGGGCTAACAAAAAAGGCTTAAAACGCCCAGATCAGGTACATCCCGATCATGCCCACCACCACCGCGGCGATAATGCCGCGCAGGGCCAGGGCGTCCATCAGTCTCTGTGTTCTGGCTTGGCGAAAGGATTCGCTGAGCCGGTAACGTAGAGCAAAGCTGCCGGCATACACCAACACGCCCGCAGCGGGAATCAATAAAACCGCCAAAAGCACCGCCCAGACCTGAAAGGGAAAACGGTCCTGAGCGATGAAATACAGATAATTCACCCAAGCGGCTATGACCATCGCTGGGATTGCGAGCAGCAGCGAGGCTGACTCGCGGTACAGAGGCATCTTCGCCTTCTTACCCGCATTGGGATCACGAGCCCACTTAACGCCGCCCTGCCCATCGGCATGCGGCGACCCATCTCGCTGGCCCTCAGCCAAAAACCCATCATACAAAGCGGCTGCTTCTTGAAGATAACGCGCCCGCGCCAGATTCTCATCATCACCGCATTCACTCAGGCAGCGCTGCCAAAGCTCCGGGTGGCGATTTTCCTCAAACTCCTTGGAAGCAAAAAACCAGGCTTCACGATTTTCGATTGGTTTCATCAGGTTCTCGATCGCATTCTTGTCACAAAATCTTCAAGCAGCCACGGCGATGCCATGCTCACGAGTGGCACTGAAGGTAATCTCAGGCCAGCGCTCCTGAGCCATTTGCAGATTAACCCGGGTCGGAGCGATGTACACTAAGTCGCCGCCATGATCGATGGACAGGTTAGCCGCCGCCTTCTCCCGAAACTCTTCCAGTTTGCGCTCATCAGCGCAACTCACCCAGCGAGCCGTCTGCACGTTCACCGTCTCAAAACTGGCATCGACGTTATATTCATGGCGCAGCCGGTGGGCCACCACATCAAACTGCAAAATACCCACGGCGCCGAGTATCAGGTCGTTGTTGGTCAGCGGTTTAAACAACTGCGTGGCGCCCTCCTCGCACAGCTGCTGCAAGCCCTTTTGCAGCTGCTTCATTTTCAGCGGGTCGCGCAACTGGGCGCGGCGAAACAGCTCCGGGGCAAAGTTCGGAATACCGGTAAACGCCAAAGCCTCGCCTTCGGTAAATGTGTCGCCAATGCGAATTGTGCCGTGATTGTGCAGCCCAATGATGTCGCCGGGATAAGCTTCTTCGGCATGCTCACGCTCTGAGGCCATAAAGGTCAGGGCATCCGCAATGCGCACATCTCTAGCGATGCGTACATGCCGCAGTTTGGCTCCCTTGCGGAAGGTGCCCGAGCAAATGCGCATAAAGGCGATACGATCCCGGTGCTGCGGATCCATATTCGCCTGAATCTTAAATACGAAGCCCGAAAATGATTCTTCTGCAGGCAATATCTCGCGACTTTGCGTCGCGCGCGAGCGAGGCGCGGGCGCGTACACCACAAAATCATCCAGCAATTCCTGAATACCGAAATTGTTGATGGCCGAGCCGAAAAACACCGGTGTTTGCTGTCCAGCCAAATAGGCCTCGGCATCAAAGCTATGGGAGGCGCCCATCACCAGCTCGAGTTCTTCGCGCAGCTCAGCGGCCTGGGTACCCAAGACTTCATCCAACCGAGGATTATCCAATCCCTGAATGATCTCGCCCTGCTGCACCTTGCCGCCATGGGTGGGGCTAAACAGATGCACCGCATCACGAGCCAAGTGATAGACCCCTTTAAATCGTTTACCCATACCAATAGGCCAGGTCACCGGCGCACAAGCGATACCCAGCACGCGCTCGACTTCATCGAGCAGATCAATGGGCTCGCGACCCTCACGATCGAGCTTGTTAATAAAGGTCATGATGGGCGTATCGCGCAGCCGGCAGACCTCCATCAGCTTGATGGTGCGCTCCTCCACGCCTTTGGCCACATCGATCACCATCAACGCCGAGTCCACCGCAGTCAGCGTCCGGTAGGTATCCTCTGAGAAGTCTTGGTGACCAGGAGTATCCAGCAGATTAACGATGCAGTCCTTGTAAGGAAACTGCATCACCGAGGAGGTCACGGATATACCGCGTTCTTTTTCCAGCTCCATCCAGTCAGAAGTGGCATGTCGCGCCGCCTTGCGGCCTTTAACCGTTCCGGCCAACTGGATAGCACCGCCGTACAGCAGAAGTTTTTCGGTGACCGTGGTCTTCCCAGCATCAGGATGCGAGATGATCGCAAAGGTGCGGCGACGGGCGGTCTCTGTGGCGTGCTTGGATGGCATTAATTGGGGCGCTAGGCAAGTAAAAGCCGCACATTATAGGCCTTCGCCCCGCCGCTGACCACGTCGCCCCTCATGACCTGATTGCATGCGCTCTTGCCATTCGCGGCGCAGACGCTGTTGTTCTTCCGGCGGCAGGGATTCAAAGCGCTGCCAGCGCTCGCGCACAGCCTCGCGCGCCTCTGGACTGAGGGTTTCATAGTGTCGGGCACGCTCGCGCAGACGACCGCGCTCCTCGGGCGGCATTTGCGCGAAACGTTCCATGCGCGCCATCAAGCGTGAGCGCTGCTGCTCGTCCATCTCGGGCCATTGGTTTGCGGCCTCCACCAGCCGCTGCCGCTGCCCGGGGCGCAAACCTTCCCAGTGCCCGGCCATCGGCGCCAGCACCTGTTGCTGTTCAGGGCTGAGTTCACCCCAGGAGTTGACCTGCGCTGCCAGCGGCTGAGCCAGCATCAGCAATGCCAAAGTGGTCACGGTGATTGCTCTCAAATTCATCAGATTCCCTGCGTTGCCCAAAAGACAAAAGCCACATCATCAGCCACAGACAGCCAGTCAGCCTCATCACCCGCCAGCAGCCACTCGACCTCAGCGCCATCTACTGCTAGCGCCGGCAGACCCTCTGGTCCCAGGCCATTGCCCACATCCCAGATCAACACCACGGCCAACATGACAGAAGCCGCTAAAGCTACGGCGCCCATGGGCCGCCACAGCGGCAAACGCCAGCGTGATGGTGCTTTCCCCGAGCCATGGACAGCAGCTTGGCGGGCCTGCTGCA
Source organism: Ectothiorhodosinus mongolicus (assembly GCF_022406875.1). NCBI lineage: Bacteria > Pseudomonadati > Pseudomonadota > Gammaproteobacteria > Chromatiales > Ectothiorhodospiraceae > Ectothiorhodosinus > Ectothiorhodosinus mongolicus. The sequence goes on along the minus strand of NZ_CP023018.1, from coordinate 1,524,135 downwards.
AGCGCTGCTGTTCAGCCAGGCTCAGACCGGGCAGCACATCCAGCGTTTCGCGCATCCGCGCCAGCAAGGCCGAATCGATTGTCTTGTCTTGCGGATTCATTGATGTGCCTCCAAGCGCTCGCGCAGCACCGCCATCGCCCGCGATAAGTGGGTTTTGACGCTGCCCTCGCTGATACCGAGTGCTGCAGCGGTTTCTGAAGTATCCAAACCTTCCCAATGGCGCAGTAAAAACGCCTGCTGCTGGCGCAGTGGTAGAGCTTGTAGAGCACGCTGCAAATCTGCTGAAAAACGCGCGTCACTTAGCGCCCCATCCGGCTGAGGTGAGTGCTCATCAGCCAGCCCGGCAAGCGGGTCGGGATCTTCCTCACCATCCCTTGCCGGAAAAAAAGCCATAATCCGCTGACGCACGCGGCGCCGACGATAGGTATCGCGAATCACGTTTTGCAGGATTTTCCAAAACAACGGCGGCCAAGCATCGGGTTGATACTGTCGGTACGAACCCAGTAAACGCACCATGGTGTCTTGCACCAAATCCAGCGCTGTTTCACGGTCACCCACTGCCATTGCCGCCATCGTCACTGCCCTCCCCTGGACCTGGAGGAAAAACCCCTCCAGGTCCGCCGAGGAACTATCATTCACCCTGCTGTCGCCACCACTCAACGCATTCACCCGGAGTCCTATTCATCATCTGCTCCCGCATGCGCTGCCGCTCAGAGGGATTCATGCGCATCATACGCTGACGCTGAGTCCGCATCTCCTGACGCCAAGCATCACGCTCGGCCTCACTCATCTGTTCCAGTGCAGGGCAGTAATCTTTGCGCATGGAACGCCGCTCATCGCGCATTCGTTGGCGATCTTCGCGCTCAATGCGCCGATTTTCCCGCATCTGCGCCCGCTCTTCTAGGGTCAGACCCGGCTCATTGCGCGGCATACCGCGGTCTTGTGCCAAAGCACTCATCGGCAAACTGACGCCCATGGCCAAAATCACCAGACCGGCTGCACCCGTTAATAACCAGCGACGTCGCGTGTATGGTTTCTTTGTATCACTCATGACAATGCTCCCTGATGGAATGAACTAACCTTCATAGAGCAATACGTCACAGCACGTCTTTGGTTGACATCACAGACTCAAAGCCATGACCAAGGCATCTTCACGCCCTTTGGCATCGGGGTAATAGCGCTTGCGAATGCCAATCTCATTAAAGCCCTCGGAGTGATACAAAGAAAGGGCTTGCGTATTGGAGGGCCGCACTTCCAAAAACAGCATCTCCACCGCTCGCTCACGCGCGACGTCCAATAAGCAGCGCAGCAAATAGCGGCCATGGCCTTGGCCTTGATAATCGGGAGACACACTGATATTCAACAAATGACACTCACCAGCGGCCATCGACATTACGGCATAGCCGCGGAGCATGCCCTCCAAAGACTCGAGGACCCAACAGGAATAGCCGACGCGCAAACAATCGCGAAAAATACCCTCGGTCCAAGGATAAGGATAGGCCCGCACTTCCACATCCATAATGCGTGGCACGTCATCCAGCTGCATGCGCCGCAGCTGCAGCCCGGGCGCGGTCAGCGCGCTCATGCATGGCCTCCCGCTCCAGCAGTTAAACGTGCATGCACGCCACGAGCCAGACACAGGTCATCCCAGGCATGGCGCTTGTCAGCCGGACGCTGCAGCAAATATGCGGGGTGATAAGTGACAATTAATGGAATGCCCTGATAACTCAGCACCTGACCGCGCAGACTGGCCAGCGTTGCCTCAGTATCCAGTAGGTTCTGCGCTGCCACACGCCCCAAAGCCACCAACACCTTGGGCTTGATCGCCGCGATTTGCCGATCCAGATAAGCTCGGCACCGAGCGGCCTCTTCCGGCAAAGGATCGCGGTTTTTCGGTGGTCGACATTTGACCATCGTCGCGAGGTAGACATTCTGCTCACGGCTGATACCCAAGGCCGCTAGCATACGATCCAGCAACTGCCCGGAACGACCCAAGAAAGCCTCACCCTGCTGATCCTCATCAGCCCCGGGCGCCTCACCGATAAACATCCAAGTGGCATGAGGATCGCCCGCACCAAAGACCGTCTGCGTGCGTGAACCCGCCAATTCAGGGCAGCGCTGACAGGCGGCCACTTCCCGCATCAAGCTCTGCCAGTCATCCTGGGGTGACTCGACAGCGGGCAATGCCTTGGCGACCGGCACGAGCGCCGATCCCACCGGCGGCGCCGGTTGCGACACCGGGATGGGTGTCACCGCCGGCTCCGGCACCGCGGCCGCCGCAGCCTCCGGCTGCGCCGCCCTCGGCACCCATACATCAATACCCATCGCCCGCAGCGCCCGCTGGCGCTGCTGCGGGGTCATCGATGCCCGAGTCTCAGACATCTCCACGCTGCGGATGAGCACGCCGGTCTGGACCGACGAAACGGTTTAATGCATTGAGATAAGCCTTAGCTGAGGCAATGACGATATCTGTATCTGCTCCTTGGCCATTCACAATGCGCCCGGCTTTTTCCAAACGCACCGTGACCTCGCCCTGCGCATCGGTGCCGCTGGTGATGTTATTCACCGAGTAGAGCAATAGGCGCGTACCACTATCGACCACGGTTTCAATGGCGCAGAAAGCCGCATCGACAGGACCGCCACCTTCGGCCTCACCCTGACGCTCCTCACCCTCGACATTCAAAGTCACGCGGGCATAGGGCGTTTCACCGGTCTCAGAGGCGACATGCAGATAAACCAGCTTCAGGGATTCCTGCTCCATCGCCATGGAGGCCTCGGTGACCAATGCCTGCAAATCTTCATCGAAAATCTCGTGCTTTTTATCGGCCAAGTCTTTAAAGCGCGCAAATGCCTCATTCAGTTCTTCTTCTGAGTCAAACTCGATGGCCAACTCTTTTAAACGGGTGCGGAACGCATTACGGCCTGAGTGTTTGCCCAAAACGATGCGATTATCCGACCAGCCCACATCTTGGGCGCGCATGATCTCGTAGGTATCGCGGTGTTTGAGCACCCCATCTTGATGAATCCCCGACTCATGGGCAAAGGCATTAGCACCGACTATGGCTTTATTCGGCTGCACCGGGAACCCGGTGATGGTCGAAACCAATCGCGAACACGGCAAAATCTGCGTGGTATCCAAATCAGTGTCACAAGGAAACACGTCTTGGCGCGTGCGCACAGCCATGACGATTTCTTCTAAAGCGGCATTGCCGGCGCGCTCGCCCAAGCCATTGATGGTGCACTCTACCTGACGCGCACCTTGCAACACTGCCGCGAGCGAGTTGGCCACCGCCAATCCCAAATCGTTATGACAGTGCACAGAAAACACAGCTTTATCGGAGTTAGGAATACGCTCCAGCAAGTTCTTCATCAGCTCACCGAACTGCTGAGGAATGTTGTAACCCACCGTATCGGGGATATTGATGGTGGTCGCTCCCGCATCGATGACTGCTTCAATCACCCGACACAGAAAATCCAGCTCGGAGCGGCCCGCATCTTCCGGCGAGAACTCGACATTGTCGGTATAGCGGCGCGCCCAGCCCACGGCTTTAACAGCCTGTTCCACCACTTCATCCGCTGTCATTTTCAGCTTGTACTGCATGTGGATGGGCGAGGTGGCCAAAAAGGTGTGAATACGCCCGGATTTGGCTGGCTTAATGGCCTCACCGGCGCGTTCGATATCGCCCTCTTTGGCGCGCGCCAGACCACAGACAGTACTGTCTTGAACCGCCTGCGCCACCGCTTTAACCGATTCAAAATCACCGGGACTGGCGGCTGGAAAACCCGCCTCGATGACATCCACACGCATCTTTTCCAGTCCCTTAGCGATGCGCAGTTTTTCCTCACGCGTCATCGATGCGCCGGGACTTTGCTCGCCGTCGCGCAGCGTGGTGTCAAAAATAATCAGTTTGTCTTTGCCTGCCATGGATTCCAACTCCGCATTCGATGCGCAATTCTACACGCCACTGGCCCGTGGGCGCAGCGTTTGAGATGTTAAGGGGTGCGTATCGCCTCGCCAGGCACAAAGAATAGCCGCTAGCGCGGCAGTCGCAGCAGCGCAGACAGGCACAGCGTGGCGGAAGGAATTGTCATAGTCAGGAATGTAGCAAAGCCGCGTCCGCAATGCAAAATCCCCAAGAACATTGGACGCCGCGCACATTCAATGGGAAAATCCCGCTTTCCTTGAGGTTTTGGAATCTACATGCCCGCTCAGCTGATCGATGGCCGCGCCATCGCGCAAACCGTTCAAGAAGAAGTGCGTGTCACTGTCGCTAAGCGCGTAGCTGCGGGCCACCGCGCACCGGGGCTCGCGGTGGTGCTGGTGGGGCAAGACCCTGCCTCGGAAATCTATGTGCGCAATAAGCGCCGCAGCTGTGAAGCTGTGGGTATGACCTCGCGTTCCATCGACTTACCCGCTGATACCGAAGCGGGACAGCTGCTGGACATCGTCGATGAACTCAATGCCGATGACACCATCGACGGCATCTTGGTGCAACTGCCCTTGCCTAAAGCGATCGATGCAGAGCGCATCATCGAACGCATCGATCCAGCCAAGGATGTGGATGGTTTCCATCCCTACAACATGGGTCGTTTGGCCCTGCGCTTACCGCGGCTACGACCATGCACCCCTTATGGCGTGCTACGCCTTCTCGAGCATACCGGCGAGATCTATAAAGGCCGTCACGCCGTGGTGGTGGGCGCCTCTAATATCGTTGGCCGGCCCATGGCCCTTGAGCTGGTGCTGGCCGGTGCCACCGTGACAATATGCCACCGCTTCACCGCCGATACCGCCAAGCACGTTGCGCGTGCTGATATTTTAGTGGCGGCCGTGGGCAAACCCAATCTCATTGACGGCGCTTGGGTCAAACCCGGCGCCACCGTGATTGATGTGGGTATCAACCGCCTCGCCGATGGATCTTTGGCCGGCGATATCAGCTTTGCCTCCGCAGCTGAGCGCGCTGCCTGGATCACCCCAGTGCCCGGCGGCGTCGGTCCAATGACCGTGGCCATGCTCTTGAAAAACACCTTACAGGCCTGCGCATGGACCGACTCTGCGCAAGGCTAACGCCACTTCAAAAAGTCTAAATGTCGCGCCGCCAAGTAGTGCCTTGCGGACCATCCTCAAGTACCACGCCCTGCGCCTTAAGCTCATCGCGAATCTGATCGGCGCGGGCAAAATCGCGGTTTTGACGCGCCGCCAAACGCTCGGCAATCAGTGCTTCGATCTGCTCATCGCTAGGCCCTTGGTCAGCGCCGCTACCGCCGCGCAAAAAGGCCTGTGGATCATCGCCCAGCAACCCTAAAATACTGCCTAGATCGCGCAACTCCGAAGCCGCCCCAGCCGCCGCAACAGCCTCGCCGGCATCTCGTAAACGGTTGACTTCCCTAGTCAGGTCAAACAATACCGCCAACGCCTCGGGGGTGTTGAAATCATCATCCATTGCCGCGCTAAAGCGCTGGCGCCAGCCGCCATCAACCGCTGCCGATGCATGCTCGGGCAAATCACGAAGCGCCGTATACAAGCGGGTGAGCGCCTGACGTGCGGCATGTAAAGCCTGATCGTCGTAATTCAGCGGGCTGCGGTAATGACTGGCGAGTATGAAGTAGCGGATTTCTTCGGGGCGATAGTGCGCCAAGACTTCGCGAATGGTGAAAAAATTGCCCAAGGATTTGGACATCTTCTCTTCATTGATGCGCACAAAGCCGTTGTGCATCCAGACATTCACAAAATGTGAGCAGCTCGCCGCCTCACTTTGCGCAATCTCGTTCTCATGATGCGGGAATTGCAGATCCTGCCCCCCGCCATGAATATCAAAATGCTCACCTAAATAGCACATCGACATCGCTGAGCACTCGATATGCCAGCCCGGCCGGCCCGGGCCCCAAGGCGATTCCCAAAAAGGCTCACCTGGCTTGGCCGACTTCCACAGCACAAAATCCAAGGGATCACGCTTGGCTTCATCGGGCGCCACGCGCTCCCCAGCGCGCAAATCTTCAACGCGCTTACCCGAGAGCTGCCCATAAGTAGGAAATTGAGAGACGCTGTAATAGACATCCCCATTGTTGCCCAAATAGGCATGACCGCTACTGATGAGCTTAGTGATGAGATCGATAATTTCTTGTACATGCTGCGTGGCGCGCGGCTCCATCGTCGGGCGCAATACACCCAAAGCATCGGCGTCTTCATGCATACGCGCAATCACGCGCTCGGTCAGCTGTTCGATGGTCTCGCCGTTTTCTGAGGCGCGGCGAATGATCTTGTCATCGATGTCGGTAATGTTACGCACGTAGGTCACCTCCAAGCCGCTGGCCTGGAGATAGCGATAAACCATGTCGAACACCACCAAAACGCGCGCATGACCCAGATGACAGTCGTCATAAACCGTCATGCCACAGACATACATACGCACTTTGCCCGGTTCTATGGGAGTGAACGGCTCTTTTTTCCGGCTTAGCGTATTGTGTATGTGCAACATGGTCTGCGGATCATTGAGAGGAAAAGGCGGCGATGACAGCGGCATGCTCAAGACGCGCACGACATGCAGCAGGTCCCAGCAATGTCCAAATGCGGTGCATCTCTGGGCCAAACATTACACCGCTCAAAGCCAGACGCAGCGGCTGAAACAAAGCTTTACCCCGCGCCCCACTGCGCTCGCCCACCGCTTGCGCAAAAGCCTTAAAGTCGTCGGGCGCGGAGTCCAACACCTGCAACGCCTGCTGGAAAAAATCAGCCCCCGCAGCGCGCAATAAGGCCTGGCCATCGGCATCAAACTCCGGCAAGCCCTTCAATAAACGCTGCGCCCAAGCCCGAAGATCGGCAGGGAATTGCACGTTATCGCGCACCGCTGCCACCAGCTGCTGCGCCTGCTCTGCCGACACATCCTGATCGTCCAACCACCCCAGTAACACGGCATCATCGGCATGATTCACCGCCAGACGCTGCCAATGATCCAGCTGCGTCGGGTCATGACGCGCCGGCGCCCTTCCTAAGCGCGCCACATCAAAATCGCCAATCAAATCATCTAATGGCAATAAATCATCGCGCTCATAAACATGCCCCAGTCGCGCCAAGTGATTCAAAATCGCAATGGGCAAATAACCCTGCTCGCGCAGTGCCCGAAGACTCAACGCGCCAGCACGCTTAGACAAGGGGCCACCATCACTGCCCAAAATTAGCGAGATATGCGCATAGCTGGGCGTTGGCAACCCCAGCGCCTCAAGCAACATCAGTTGTCTGGGGGTGTTGGTGAGGTGATCCTCGCCGCGCAACACATGGGTCACCCCCATCAAAGCATCATCAATGGCATTACTGAAAAAGAACGCGGGAGTGCCGTCTGAGCGACGAATCACAAAATCACCAATGTCCTCAGAGCGATAAACTTGTTCGCCGCGCACCAAATCGGTAAACCGCACTTCTTTACCGGGCGGCACACGAAACCGCAAGGTGGGTTCAATACCCTGATCCCGTCGGCGCTGCACCTCATCGCTGGATAAATGTGCACAAGTGCCGGCATAGCGCGGCGGTTGGCCAGATGTCAGTTGGGCTTTGCGCGAGAGTTTTAGAGCTTGAGCGGAACAAAAACAAGGATAGGCCAAGCCCTTAGCCTCGAGCTCATCATAAAACCGCTGATAAATCTCAGCGCGCTCAGACTGCAAATAAGGGCCCTGCGCACCGCCGATTCCCGGGCCCTCTTGCCAGTCCAGACCCAGCCAATGCAGATCTTCGTATAAGGCCTCAGTAAACGCCTGTTCGCTGCGCTCGGCATCGGTATCTTCGACGCGCAACAAAAAATGCCCGCCATGACGCCAAGCCATCAGCGCGCTGAACAACGCGGTACGGAGATTGCCCAGATGTAACCATCCGGTGGGACTGGGCGCGAAGCGGCTCTTAGCAGGTAGCGATGACATGGCGCGACAGTTTAGCCGAAGCACGGCATCAGTGACCAATAGACTTTTGGCAAATCGACATCCTACCGCTATGATGGTCCCCCCAATCACTTTCATTCACGGGCAAGGGCCATGACATCAACGCTTCGATACGCTGCCGCCATGATCGCGCTTCTGTCCATCAGCATAGGGAATTCGACAATGGCAGATACCAATCCTCAGGTCACACTGGATACCAATAAAGGCAGTATCGTTATCGAGCTGTATGCCGATAAAGCCCCCATCAGCGTTGAGAACTTCCTCAGTTATGCCCGCGATGGCTTTTATGCCGGCACGATTTTTCATCGCGTGATCCCAGGCTTTATGGTGCAAGGAGGCGGTTTCACCGAGGACATGAACCAAAAGCCCACGCGTGAGGCGATTCGTAATGAAGCCAACAATGGCTTGTCTAACGAAGTGGGCACCCTGGCCATGGCGCGCACGCCCAATCCGCACTCAGCCACCGCGCAGTTCTTTATCAATGTCGCCCACAATCGCTTTTTGGACTTCAGTGCCGAAACTGCTCAAGGCTGGGGCTATGCGGTATTTGGTCGCGTCGTCGAGGGTATGTCCGTAGTGGAAAGCATTGTCGAAGTACCCACCGGCAGCCATGGCATGCACCAAGACGTTCCGCGTGAGGCCATCGTGATCAACAGCGTCACCGTGAACTGATCGCCTTAATTGAGCACTCAGCTTTTTATTGCTGATCTGCATTTGGAGGCAGCCCGAACGGCTGCCTCCGATCATTTTCTGACCTTCTTAGATGGCCCGGCACGTCAAGCCGATGCGCTGTATATCCTCGGGGATCTGTTTGAATATTGGGTCGGTGATGATGACCCAGCGGCGTTTTTTGACCCGGCCATCAAACGCCTCAAGGCCCTAGCGGCCGATGGTCTGAAGATCGCTTTTTGTCACGGCAACCGTGACTTTCTCGTCGGTCCGGCTTTGGCTGAGCGTATGCGAGCCGAGCTCTTAGGCGATGAAACCCTGATCGAACATCAAGGCCAGCGCGTATTATTAATGCACGGCGATACCCTATGCACCGATGACACGGACTATCAAAAGCTGCGTCATCAGCTACATAGCCCGCAGTGGCAACAGGCCTTTCTCAGCCTGCCGCTGACCCAGCGCCACGAACAAGCTCGGGCCCTACGCGCCCAAAGCCAAGAAGCCCAAGTGAGCAAGGCCAGCGACATTATTGATGTCAATGATACGGCCGTGACCGAGGCGATACAGCGCCACCGCGCCAATGTGTTAATCCACGGCCATACGCATCGTCCCGCCCGTCATGAACTGAGCATCGATGGTCGAGAGGTGACTCGCTGGGTTTTGCCGGATTGGTTCTCAGGTGGAGGTTATCTGCGCGCCGATGAACATGGCCTAACACTGATTGACGGCGTCCACTAGCCTTTTAAAGCCAGCACCACATCCATGACGTTGGTACCCGTGGGCCCGGTATCCACCAAGTCTCCACTGGCCCGTAAAAAGCGATAAGAATCCGCCGCCGCCAAAGCCTTTTGGGCGTCCCCACCTAATTCCATGCCGCGCTCGAGCGTTCCTGCATCGACCATGCCCCCAGCCACACTGGTATTACCGTCACTGCCGTCGGTGCCAGCGGCCAGCAGCGTGATTGATGCATCTCCCTGCAAGGCAATAGCCGCCGCCAGCGCCAAATGCTGATTGCGCCCGCCCAAGCCGGGGTGCTGAGGTAAGCACACATGGGTTTCACCACCCCAAATATGCAGCCCTGCTGGAGCTATTTTCATTTCCTCGACAATCGCTTTGGCCTGCAGCACGGCATCACCGGCCAGCGCTTGCGGATGCACGTGCACCGATAAGCCCTGAGCCTGACCGGCTGCCGCCGCAGCTTGTTGCGCGCTAAGGTTATTGCCCACAATCTGTAGCTGCACCCGGGCGCTGGCGGCCAGCAAGCCCGAGCCAATCACCGCCGGATCATCACCGGGCACATCCGAAAGCAACAACACCCGCGCGCGACGCTCCCCCAAATAATGATTCAAGCCGCCGCCTTTAATGCGCGAGATGGCTTTGCGCTGGGCATTCATCGCCGCGATATCCAGCCCACCGGCTAACAGGCTTTGGTTCAGATTTTGCAGCTCCCGCAAAGACACACCATCGGCCAAGACCTCCACCAAGCTTGAGGCTCCCCCACTGATGAGAAACAGCAGGGGCTCATCGACCGGGGTCTCGGCGATAAACCGCAATAAGGCCTCGCCCGCTTCTAGGCTTCGCGCCCCGGGAACCGGATGATCAGAGTCGAGGCACACAAAGCGCGCAGTGGCCCCCAAGCGCTCATCCCCATAACCCTCACGGGTCATCAACAAGCCCCGCGACAGGCGGCTACCCAATAGCTCTTGCGCACCGCGAGCCATGGCGGCTGCGGCCTTACCGATGGCCACTACATGCCCGGGAGAATCTGCACCCTGCAGCGCCTCATGCACCAAAGACTGCCCATGAACGGCTTTTAATGCGGCTGCAAAACACGCCAGCAGCTGCGCTCTAGGCCCTTGGGGCGAGGCTTTATCCGGCATTCAGCCCGCGCGCCAGATCCGCTTGGATATCACCGATGTCCTCCAAACCCACGGCGATACGCAGTAGGCCCTCACGAATGCCCTGAGCCTCACGCTGCTCGGGCTTAAGACGCCCATGGGTGGTGGTCGCTGGATGGGTGATGGTGGTTTTCATATCACCCAAATTAGCAGTGATCGAGAGCATGCGCGTGCTATCCACCACTTTCCAGGCGGCCTCGCGCCCCCCATGCACCTCAAACGCCACGATCCCGCCAAAGCCACTTTGCTGGCGAGCCGCCAATGCATGTTGGGGATGCGATGCCAAGCCGGGATAATGTACGGCCTTAACCATGGGCAAAGACTCCAACCAACTGGCCAGCTGCATCGCTGCCTCGCTGTGGGCGCGCATGCGCAATGCTAGAGTCTCTAAACCTTTGAGAAACACCCAAGCATTAAACGGCGCCATCGTCGGTCCAGCGGTGCGCAAAAAGCCAAACACTTCCTTACCCACGCGCTCGGCATCACCCACTACAGCACCACCCACACAGCGGCCCTGCCCATCCAAATACTTGGTGGCCGAGTGAATAATAATATCGGCGCCCAGAGCCAGCGGCTGTTGTAAGGCCGGCGTACAAAAACAATTATCCACCACCAATAAACAGCCCTTGCTGTGGGCCAAATCAGCCAAGGCAGCGATGTCCACCACTTCAGTCAGCGGATTGGAGGGCGTCTCGACATAGAGCATGCGGGTATTGGGTTTAAACCCTGCCTCCCAGGCCGCCAAGTCAGTCAGCGGCACAAAGTCCACCTCCATACCACAGCGGGTCAGATAGTTCTCAAACAACCCCGTGGTCGAGCCAAAAATCGATGACGAAGACAGAATATGATCGCCACAGCGCAGCAGGCTCAGGCAAGTCGCCAAAATCGCCGACATGCCCGAGGCTGTGGCCACACAAGCCTCACCGCCCTCTAAGGCGGCCAAGCGATCCTGAAACGTGCGTGTCGTAGGGTTAGTGAAACGCGCGTAAATATTGCCTGGCTGTTCCCCCGAAAAGCGCGCCGCCGCCTCGGCTGCGGAGTTAAAAACAAAGCTTGAGGTGGTGAAAATCGGCTCTGCATGTTCCTGTTCCGCGCTGCGATGATGACCGCTGCGAATGGCGCGGGTCGAAAAACCGTAATTGTCGAATGAATCATCCTGCATCATGACTGCCCTGGGCTGAAAAACTAAGAGACTGGAGGAGTAGCCACTTCACTGGGTCTTGATCTGCACCCGATCAGCCACCCCACACAATAAATCATAACTGATGGTGCCCGCGGCGTGGGCAATCTCTTCCACGGGCAGCCCCTCACCCCAGAGCGTGACCTCATCACCCAGCCCTGCTGCCGGGACATCGGTGACATCCACACAAATCAAATCCATGGAGACCCGTCCCATCAACGGCAACCGCTGGCCGTGCAGCAAAACCGGCGTACCAGGCGGCGCATGGCGCGGGTAACCATCGGCGTAGCCAATCGCCACTACAGCAATGCGCGAGGGCCTGTGCAAAGTAGTGATGCTGCCATAACCTACCGCCGCCCCCTGCTCCCGATCCTCGATACTGATAATCGGAGCCTTAAGCGTCATCACAGGCTTTAAGTCCCATTCAGCGCCGCTCTGAGCGCGCAGCGGCGAGGCGCCATAAAGCATGATGCCGGGACGCACCCAGTTCAGATGCGTCTCGGGCTGGGTCAATAACGCCCCCGAATTGGCCATACTCAAAGACACTGGCAAAGGCGCAGTAGCGTCCATAAAACGCTGCAGCTGCTGAGCGTTCTCGGGCCGCTGTGGCTCATCAGCACAAGCAAAATGACTCATCACCACAGGCGCCTCAGCACAACGACCGCTGGCATTAAGACGTTCACACACCGCCGCTATCTCTTGGGGCGCAAACCCCAAACGCGTCATACCGGAATCCATCTTCACCCACAGCGGCAGGCGTGCCCGCATCGGCAAGGATTCAAGCGTCTCGAGTTGGGACAGATGGTGGATGACTGGGCTCAGCCCCAAAGCAAAGGCCTGCTGCCAATGTTCGCGGGTTTGGCAACCGTGAAGCACCACTATCGGTTTATCGTGACCGGCGGCGCGCAGAACTTCTGCCTCTTCTATATGCGAGACGGCAAAAGCATCCACGGCGGTGGCCAATACCTCGGCCACTCTCAGCATGCCATGACCATAGCCTTCTGCTTTGATCACTGCCAGTAAGCCACTGGCCGGCGCGTGACGTCGCACCACCTGGGTGTTATGCAGCAAAGCCTCCAGGCGCAAGTGCGCGCTGGCTGCTCGCCTCATGAGAAGCCCTCGCTGCCGTAGATCTCAGGCGCATAGCTTTCAAAGCGCGTGTACTGTCCCAGAAAGGTCAGGCGCACCATGCCGATGGGGCCATTACGCTGCTTAGCAATAATGAGTTCCGCCGTGCCCTTGTCGGGGCTGTCTGAGTTATAGACCTCATCGCGGTAGATGAACACAATCAAATCGGCGTCCTGCTCGATAGCGCCAGACTCGCGCAGATCCGACATTACGGGGCGCTTATTGGGGCGCTGCTCAAGGCTGCGATTGAGCTGAGACAAAGCAATAATCGGCACTTTAAGCTCTTTGGCCAAGGCCTTAAGTGAACGCGAAATCTCCGAGATCTCAGTGGCACGGTTTTCTGAGGTACCTTTAATCTGCATCAGCTGCAGATAGTCCACCACAATCAGCGAGAGCTGCTGGTGTTCGCGCATCAGCCGTCGCGCCCGGGTACGCAGGTCGCCCGGAGACAAAGCTGGGCTGTCATCGATAAATAATTGCGCCTCATTGAGCATGGACACGGCGCTGGTGAAGCGCGGCCAATCATCATCCTCGAGGCGCCCGGTACGCAGTCGCTGTTGGTTAATGCGTCCCAAAGAAGACACCAAACGCAAGGCCAGTTGCTCGCCGGGCATTTCCATACTGAAAACAGCAACCGGATGCTGCTGTTTCAGGGCGGCATACTCCGCCATGTTGACCGCCAGCGAGGTCTTACCCATCGAGGGACGACCGGCGACGATCACCAAATCACCCGGCTGCAGGCCGGAGGTCATCTCGTCAAAGTCGTCATAGCCAGTAGGCAGTCCGGTAATGGGACTATCGCGCTCGGTGAGCATTTCGACATGACTGACGGTGGACTGTAACAGCGAGCGCATATTGCGAAACCCTTGGCGCGAGCGCTCGCTTTGTTCGGCAATTTTAAAGACGCGCTGTTCAGCGGCATCCAGCAGCTCGTCGACCGGTCGGCCTTCGCTGTTAAAGCCACTGCTGGCAATATCCGTACCTACTGCGATCAATTGGCGCAGCACCGAGCGCTCGCGCACGATATCGGCATAGGCAACGATATTGGCGGCACTCGGGGTGTCACGGGCCAGCAAGCCCAAATAAGCCAAGCCACCCGCCTTATCCAGCTCACCCCAAGCCTCAAGCCGCTCGGAGACGGTCACTAAGTCCATGGGCGAGTTGCGCTCGGCCAGTTCCTCTAGCGCACGAAAAATCAGGCGATGGTCGAAGCGGTAAAAATCCACTTCCGAGACACGGTCGGAGACTTTATCCCAGGCCTGATTGTCGAGCATCAGACCACCCAGAACGGCTTGCTCCGCCTCAATTGAATGAGGCGGAATCTTTAACTGCGCCGTTGCCGACTCGCGCGCAATGGCAGGCTCCAACTCAGCCATGCTCAACCTCCCATCCAAGGAACCCGTTGCTGCGGCTCCGGGGGCCGAATCTTACTCCTCGGCAGTGATAGTCACTTTCAGCGTTGCCTTCACGTCCGTATGCAGTTGCAGCGCAATCTCAAATTCGCCCGCCATGCGCAAAGGGCCATCAGGCATGCGAACTTCGCGTTTCTCCAAGTCCAAACCAGCTGCCTGAGCTGCCTCAGCCACATCCCCAGGACCGATAGACCCAAACAGTTTGCCTTCACCACCCACCAGCGCGGTGATACTGATGCTGGCCGCCTCAAACTTATCGCGGCGCGCTTCAGCCGTGGCCAAAGACTCGGCTGCCATTTTTTCCAGCTCCGCCCGGCGCGCTTCAAATTCAGCGATATTGGCTTCGGTGGCGAACTTGGCTTTGCCCTTAGGGAGCAGGAAGTTACGCGCATAACCCGAACGTACGCGCACTTTGTCACCCAAGTTACCCAAATTTTCTACTTTTTCCAGCAGTATGACTTCCATTGAACCTATCCTCGACAAAAAATCACAAAAGTCGTCCGCTTAAACCGAATCTGAACGATCCAGACGACCACGTAAATCAATCACGGTATCCAGCATACCGACAGTAGCCAGCACAATCATCATCTGCGGCAGCGCCAAAGCCATCACGACATAAGCCCCAACCAACCAAAAGCGGCTCAGCCCCAGTAGCGTATTGACCGCATGCAGCACCGCCAGTCCATGCAGAAAAAATCCCACCAGCAAAACCAAAGCCAATTCAAAAAACAGCGTGACCTCAGCCAGCCAAGCCAACAGCAATAAAGCCACCAACAAACCCGCCGCCGCTTTACTCAGCCGCAGCGCTTTAAATTCCGCGCCAAAACCGCCCGGATTATAAAGCAGCGCCTGCCAGTAGCGAGACAGCAAAAGCGCTAGCACAAAGCTCAAGACACTGATGGCTGCCACCATCCCAGTCATCAGGCTGGCGACTTGCTGAAAAGCCAATTCACGCTCGGCAGCGGGCATACCCGTCTGCTGGAAAATCTGTCCCACTGACTGCTCGAGCACCCGAATCCAAAAACCACTCAGATCAGGCACCAGCAAATACGTTAAAAGCACCACGCCAGTGCCGAGTGCCATACCAATATGCAACACCCAATCCCAGGAGGAAGAGCGGCGCAATATCTCAGCAAATAACAGCATGGGCGCCCACTGAATGACGGCAGTCAGAATACCCAGCGGCAAAGGCAATCCCGCCACAGCCACCATGCCAGTGATCACCGCGGCAGCGATCACGGCCACTATGAGTGCCTGTTGCCATCCGGCGCGCAGGCCTACCAAGCCCACGGCCGCACTGCTGACCAATGCCAATGGCGGCAGCAGCAAGCCCACCACGCCCAAACCGGTCGTGGCGGTCACCGCCCGCAGGCGGCCCTGCATAATAAATGAGGCCAGTGCCCGCATCGAAAAAAAAAAAGGCGCCCGCAACAGCGTTGCGGGCAAGCCGATTAATGATTATCCGAGAAGGGCAACAAGGCCAGATAGCGAGCCCGCTTGATCGCTGCTGCCAACTGACGTTGGTAGCGAGCGCTGGTGCCGGTGATACGGCTGGGCACGATCTTGCCGGTTTCAGTGATGTAATTTTTCAGGGTGTTCAGATCTTTATAGTCAATCTGTTCCACACCTTCGGCAGTGAAACGGCAGTATTTACGGCGACGGAAAAAACGTGACATGGTCAGTCCTCTATGCGGTTAACGGTGCGGATTATTCGGCAGCAGCGGCGCGGCTAGGGCGCTCATCTGACTCATCCGAATCATCATCACCATCGTCATCATCATTGTATGAAGAGCTGCTGCTGCGCTCTTCATCCTCACGGCCACGCGCCAAAGGCGAGACTTCCGTGAAGGCCTTATCCATCTTCATGACCATGTGACGAATGACGGCATCGTTGAACCGGAATGCGCTAACCAACTCGGCCAAAGCGGCCTCAGGGCATTCGATGTTCATCAGCACATAATGAGCTTTGTGCAGCTTTTGAATGGGGTAAGCCAACTGCCGACGACCCCAGTCTTCCAGGCGGTGCACTTCACCCTCGGCACCTTCGATAATGCCGCGGTAGCGCTCCATCATCGCAGGGACTTGCTCACTCTGATCCGGGTGGACCAGAAAGACGATTTCATAATGACGCATGTTGTTTCCTTTCGGGTAACAGCCTCCCGGACCATCCGGTGAGGCAAGGAAGAGACGGCCTTCGCCGCCATAAAAGCCGCACATGATAACCCGCGGCGCGGGCTCAAGCAATCAAGATGCGCGCTGGCGCAGGGCCTCGTAAAGACACACGCCGGCAGCCACCGAGACATTGAGACTCTCGACACTGCCCCGCATCGGCAAACGCACCAGCATATCGCAGCGCTCAGCGGTCAAGCGGCGCATGCCCTGGCCTTCAGCGCCCATCACCAAAGCCACGGGCTGACGCAGATCCATGGCGTACAGATCCTGATCGGCGGTATCACTGGTGCCGACAATCCACAGCCCCTGATCCTTGAGGGCATCTAAGGTGCGCGCCAGGTTGGTGACTGCCACCAAGGGCAAATGCTCAGCGGCTCCGGAAGCCACTTTGCGCACTACCGGCGTCAGGCCAACAGCGCGATCACGTGGGATTACCACCGCAGTGGCCCCGGCGGCATCAGCGGTGCGCAAACAAGCGCCCAAATTATGCGGATCGGTCACTCCATCCAAGACAAGCAACAGCACTTTGTCGCCCGCAGCGCTCACCAGATCCGCCAAGTCCGATTCATTGGCCAACGGCGCTGGACGCACCCGCGCCACCACCCCCTGATGGTTGGCACCCGCGACCAGATCATCCAATTGTTGGCGGGAACGCCCTGTCATAGCCAGACCCTGACGGCGCGCCAACGCCAAGACCTGCTGCTGGCGCTGATCATCGCGGCCCTTAAGCACAAAAAGCTCGAGCACGCGCTCAGGAGAACGTTCCAAAATGGCCTGCACCGCATGCAACCCAAAGATCATTTCACGGGCCGACACCGAACTATCTCCTACGGCGTTTACGACGTTTTCCGGAAGGGGCTTTGGCCTCAGGTTCAGGCTCATCCGGTACAAAGTCGATCTTGCGATCATCCAAATTTACCCGGGCCACCTTGACCCGCAGAGTGTCGCCCACATGAAAACGTCGGCCGCTGCGCTCACCGCGCAGACACTGCGCCATGGGGTCATAGTGATAGTAATCGCGCGACAAACTGGTGACGTGCACCAGCCCTTCGACATAAATCTCACTCAACTCAACAAACAAGCCAAACGAGGTGACGGTTTTGACAATCCCTTCGAATACCTCACCCACCCGATCTTGCATGTACTCGCACTTAAGCCAAGCCTCGACATCCCATGAAGCCTCATCCGCGCGCCGCTCTGACATGGAGCAATGCTCGCCCAAGGAGGCCATATCGATGCCCGTGTAGCGAAACTGCCCGGGTTTATTTCCTGAGAGCACATGGCGAATACCGCGATGCACCAAAAGATCGGGATAGCGGCGAATCGGTGAGGTGAAATGCAGATAGTCCTCATGCGCCAAACCAAAGTGCCCCAAAAGCTCAGGGCTGTAGACTGCCTGCGACAGGGAACGCAGCAGCGCGGTTTGTACTAAATGCGCATCTGGACGCTCACGCACCGACTCCAACAACCGCGCAAAATCCTGCGGCTCGGGCTCATCACCGCCGCCCAGCGATAAACCCATAGCCCCCAGGTACTGGCGCAGGTCCGCCAACTTCTCAGCGCGCGGCCCTTCATGCACGCGATACAGGGTTGGCATGCGGTGCTTTTTCAAAAACCGTGCAGCCGCCACATTGGCAGCGATCATGCACTCCTCAATGATCTTATGTGCCTCATTGCGCTCATAGGCCACAATGCGCTCGATCTTGCGGTCGGCGCCAAAAATGATCTTGGTTTCGGTGGTTTCAAAATCGATAGTGCCGCGCTGATCCCGAGCCTTACGCAGCAGTTTGTAGACCGCATACAGGTGCTCCAGATGCGGCAGTAAAGCCTCATGCTCGCGAATCACATCCGCGCGTCTGTCGATCAGCATTTGCGCGACCTTGGTATAGGTCATGCGCGCCTGCGAGCGCATCACGGCCTCATGAAAACTGAAATCCCGGATCTGCCCCTGAGCATTGATCTGCAAGCAGCACGCCAGACACAGGCGATCCACATGAGGGTTTAAAGAACACAGGCCGTTTGAGAGCACCTCGGGCAACATCGGTATCACTCGCTCCGGGAAATATACCGAAGTGCCGCGCACCCGCGCCTCTTGATCCAAAGCATCATCCGGACGCACATAGTGAGAGACATCCGCGATGGCTACCCAAAGTCGGTAGCTGCCGCGACCCGCCGGTTCACAATACACCGCGTCATCAAAGTCCCGTGAATCCTCGCCGTCAATGGTGATTAACGGCAGTTCCCGCAAATCCTCACGACCCTGGATCGCCTCTTGGGGAATATCAACACCAAACGCGTCCGCTGATTCGAGCACGGCTTCAGGCCATTCAAACGGCAGACCATGAGCGCGTACGGCGATATCGATCTCCATACCCGGCGCCATGTGCTCGCCCAAGATCTCAATAATCTCGCCAATGGCGCCGCTGCGCTTGGAGGGCTGTTGTTTGATACGCGCTACCACGATCTGCCCGGATTGCGCGCCATTCAGGCCATCGGCCGGCACCAACACATCCTGCGGCAGGCGTTTATTATCGGGCACCACAAAGCCAATACCGCCCTCTAAATGCAGACGCCCCACGACCTGTTGGGTGTTGCGCTCAAGCACCTCAATCACCGAGCCCTCGCGCCGGCCGCGACGATCAACGCCCACGACCCTGGCGACCGCGCGATCCCCATGCATCAGGGTGCGCATTTGTCTGGGCGAAAGAAACAAGTCATCACCGCCCTCATCCGGCACCAAAAAGCCAAAGCCATCGGCATGACCGATGATGCGGCCGCGCACCAAATCCGATTGATTCACCGGCAACCAACCGCCCGCGCGATTGCAGACAATCTGACCGTCGCGCTCCATGGCACGTACTCGCCGCCGCAGCGCCTCTAGGTCAATATCGGAGGCGAGTTGCAGGGTGTCAGCAAGTCTTTCAAAGATGATGGGGCCGTCACTATCAGCCAGCACCTGGAGAATCAATTCGCGACTGGGGATGGGGCGTTCGTATTTACTGGCCTCACGTTCAAAGTTGGGATCTTTGAGGCCGGCGGATTTGCTTTTTGGCATAACTTTTTCTGGCTTTCCTAAACGGTTTGAGAGTTGACAACCCTCAGGGATGATCTTAAAGTTCGCGATCCTTGCGGGCCCTGTCCGCATCGGGGCCAGACCCTTGCCGGGGTGGCGGAATTGGTAGACGCGCTAGTTTCAGGTATTAGTGGGGGAGACCCCGTGGAGGTTCAAGTCCTCTCCTCGGCACCATATTAGCAGAAAAAAGGGGTACGACCCCTTTGCTGGGGTCGTACCCCTTGTTAATTCAAGTCACACTTATCCTAAGTATGCACGCATCATCCAAGCGAACTTCTCGTGCACCTGCCCTCGTGCGATCAATAGATCCTCGGTGAGGTTGTCGCCATGCTGCTCAGCCAAGCTGGCTGTATCGGCCATGGTGCGTGCCAGGGTCTCTTGAGCTTGAGCCATGGCTTTGATCATCGCCTCGGACCCCGAGCTACCCGCATCTTCAACCACCTTTGAGCGCTTGAGCATGAGTGCCAATTGTCCCTCAGCATGTCCACCCAGGGCCTTGATGCGCTCGGCAATCTCATCCTGCGCCGCAAAATGGTCTTCATACATCTGCTGAAACAATTCATGCAAAGGCCCGAAAGCCATACCCGTCACATTCCAATGAAAATTCTGTGCCAGCATGGTTGCCACGGCAGCATCGGCCAAGCACTGGTTCAGCGCTTCGCAGATGGCTTCTTGGGCTGATGGTGCTAACACTTGAGCTGTTTGTGTCATAAATCACCTTCCTATTAAGTGGGTGGAGAAAGTTAGATCCAAATAAGTTGCGGACGCCAATCATCACCAATCCACAAAAAAGCTTTTTGTTGAAACTGCCTAGCCAGCGTCTCGGCATCATGGCGCTCTATACCAAAGACCAAAACACTTTCTTCGTCTGGCCATACGCCTTTTGGATCAGAGTTTATCGCCGGACAAGTATTCAATCCCATGGACCGCAGCCTTTTGAGCAAAGAATGCTGTCGAGACTGATTAAGATCATCCTTTAATCGCTCACTTTGCGGATTAAAGGCGGTCAATAGCGCGCTACAAGTCACACCATACCGTTTATACAGCCGCTGCAAAGAGTGGCTGGGCACATCGATCGCAAGACAAAACCGCTGATCCGCTAAGACCCAGTATTCGGCGTCCCGATAAGCCTGCTGGATACTCATTAAGAATGGGGTACGACCCCAACTGGGGTCGTACCCCGTTTGGTTAAGCAGCGACGCGATACAGACCGCGCGACAGGCGCTCGATCTGCCCTTGGCGGACGAGATAAGCCAGCGTCTGGGACACATGCTGGGTGGGCGCACCCATATCTTCCATGGCTGCCTTGATGGCCTTGGAGCTGGCCTGCTGGGCTTCACCGAGATAATCCATCACCGCGCCGGTGGCGGTGACACCAGCGGTGGCGGCCCGTCGGGCGCCTTTGGCAGCGGATTTACCGGTGAGCTCAGCGATTTGAGAGTCGATCGTAGCGAGTTCTGCGGCATGGGCCTGTTGGATCTGTTTCAGTGCTTTGGCCTGGCGTTTCTGCAGGCTTTTGCGTTCTGCACGCAGCGCACGGATCTTAGCTTGGCGCTCGGAGCGGGTCTTTTCCCACTCTTCTTGTTCACGCTTTCTCGCCAGGTCAAACAGCTCTTTGGCAGATAAATTGTGGATATCATTACTCATGGTCGGTCTGCATTTCCTTTTTGTGACATTCCGGATAATTTAGTGCACCCAATGGGGCTCTATATCTATCGACTTGCATTAAACAGAATAGTTCAATCACACCTATATTGACTGTGCGTTGCACCATTCAAGAAATGAGACGATAGGACCGACATACTATGACGACAT
The DNA here is from genome assembly GCF_022406875.1 of Ectothiorhodosinus mongolicus. Lineage (NCBI taxonomy): Bacteria > Pseudomonadati > Pseudomonadota > Gammaproteobacteria > Chromatiales > Ectothiorhodospiraceae > Ectothiorhodosinus > Ectothiorhodosinus mongolicus. The sequence continues at coordinate 1,502,862 of NZ_CP023018.1, read as the reverse complement.
GATGGGTTAGTAAAGAGATTTAGGTAGAAATTTTTCACCGCACGCACTCACCATATTTGCGCACATTAGAGCCTCCCAATAAAACATATTAGGATATGTTTATGCGCTTAGGAAATATCGGTCACAAAGATGAATATGGCAAACAGCGACGCATTGAACATCGCGGCAAATACCTGCGCATCAGTCGAACCGGAGCCACCGTTTCCACGGGCAACCGTATGGGCGCGATGATCGCAATGCTCGGCTCGAGGCCGATGCTAAACGTATTTGAGCGAGTCGTTATGTTTCATCGCTCTCTATTACTCCACCAACAGTATCGATGACCATTGAATGGCATTCAACTTCGAACCAGCCTTGAAACAGCTGGTAGGTAAGTGGGTTTGGCCAAAGGCTCGGATCTGTATACCAGCCGTTCAATTCATTTTCGAAGAGAGATTTGAAATTTCGCCTTACCCATTTCTCTACGTGGCTTGGTGAGTCGGCATCCTCATCTCTGATGAGATATATGAGCCGGTCCTCATTGATCTCGTCAAGGGAAATCATTCGACTATCTGGATGGGGATCCGCCTCGTTGATCCACTGAACCGCCGGTTCTTTATACCGAAGCAGTAGAGCTGCTCTGTTGATCACTTGCTTAGGCTGCACAGAAGTCGACTCTCTCGACGGATCCCAGATCCACAGTTTGTCGAGCATGCCAGAGCTCATAGTTATCTTGCATCAGCAACCAGCTTTCGGGCGAACGGCCAAGCGCTTTGGACAAGCGAAGCGCCATTTCCGGGCTAATGCCACTTCGTCCTTGCAAGATTCGATTCAAGGTGGACGGTGAAACACCCAACTTCGAGGCCAGATGGCGTCCAGTCATGGAGTGAGGCTCTAGGTAAACCTCAAGGATGAATTCTCCGGGATGCGGGGGATTATGCATTGCCATTAGTGATAGTCCTCTGGCATGGCTCGACTGAATTCCTGCCACTGAACCGGTCTCATAGAAATTAGCCAGCCCTTTGTGGCGGAAGGATTGAATCATCGAGGAAGTGTAGCGTGGCGCGCAACGAGCGTCACGCGCCTAATACCCCCATTCGCGCGACCGCTTGGCTGGTCGCATGCAGTGGTGGTCGACCCATCGAACCTCATACTAGCGATGCTTACTGACCCCTTTTTGCAGACGCTCAGCAATGGACTGACGCAGCGCCACCGGAGCAACCACTTCAATGTGATCAATCTGCGATAACAACCACCAGTCCAGCTGCCAGGAATCGATGACCGTGGCAGTCAGGTAGTAATCCCCACCATTAGGCTTGAGCTCTTGATCCGCAGACAGCGGCGTTTCCGCCAGCACTCGACTCAGCGGCCCCTCCACCTTGAGCTCAATCTGAATAGTCTGGCCATTGCCAAACTCTAAAGCACCCTCGCGAATATAGGTCTCGAGATTAAAGCCTTCGGGGCGCTGGGCCGATAGGCTCAGCGCTGTTGCTTTACGCATACGATGAATCGCAAACAGGCGCACATCCCCATAGCCATCCACCGTGGCCACCAGATAACTAATGGACCCTCGCTGCACAAAACCCAGCGGGTTCAAAGTCATCTCGCGATACTCGTCGGACTTGAGGCTGAAGTACTCAACGACGAGTTGTTTATCGCCGATTAGCGCAGCTTGAACGGTTTCAAGCACGGTAGGATCAACATCAGGGACCTGCATCGGCAGGTTGGGATGAATGGTCTGCACTTTATCCACCCAGCGAGAGAGCCTCAGTTGAGGACTGTTGTCCAGATATTCCCGGGCACGGCTAAAGCGCGCCTGCATCACCGACATAATCGACTGGGGCAGCACCGGGGTGAGCGTCTCTTCGATCAAGCGCAAAGACAGCGCCTCAGCCAAAGACAAGCCCGGCAGATCAAAGCTCGCATCCTCAGCCCAGCGCCACAGATAAGGCCGCACATCCATATTACAGTCAATCGGAAAGCGCTCTTCCAATTCCCACAGGTCTCGCTCGATCTGGCGCTTACTGACCTTGAAGCCGGCGCTGACTAGGGTATCCGTCAACTCAGCGGAGCTACGCCCCTCCCCACGGGCCGGCAACTGCTTTAGCAACTCCCATTGACGCGCGAGGGTAAAGTGTATTTTGTTCTGCGGCATAAACCCCTCTTCTTCTCGCCTGATCTATACTTTTATAGACAGGAAACATCAAGAGCGCGACATAATGTGGCGTTTAGAGTGACTTACCTCTGGCAAAGCCCAAAAAAAAGCGTGCGTCTTCGATGTGATGGCGCATGCCAAAGGCCCTGCAGAGGATGAGTTATCTAACGTCTCTGTGGAAGGTCGTTTCGGCTTCGGGATTGATGATGATACCGTAAGCGTTGCAGGGATCGATGCCAAGCTCGAGATAGATAACTTTTTCGGCGGATATGTGTTAGGGCATCTGCCGTTAGCAGACCAAGCTTCGGTATACGGGCTAATCGGTTTCACTCGCGGCAAAGGCACGATATCAGTGCCCGGATTTTCAGAGAGTGACACTGACTCTGGCCTGACTTGGGGTACGGGCTTTAACTTTTTTGCCCCGCCGCAACTAGGAGTTAATGCTGAGTACGTTCAGTACTTAGACGAATCGGGTTATGACTTGTCAGCTTTTTCACTTGGTTTGACATACAACTTTTAATTAAAAACACTAACTTTCGAGTAAGTCGGGCGCGCTTGAGCCAATCAGCGCGCCTGATTTCGTTTACATTCGAAACAGCCGATACCTCTTATCTATCGAAAGGCAAGGCTACACCAGTGTTCGCTCGTGGCGCCTCGGCCGGCGCTTGGGACCTTTGGCCAGGAATAGCCGCCGAGGTCGGCCTAGCTATCATCATCTCTTGAAATCCCTCACCGCTACGAATCTTAGCCACAGAGAATCTCGACTCGACCCGGGTAACTTCGATAACTCCGATCTCTTGCTCAGCCCCCCCAAGAGATTCACCAGTGTAAGGGTCTACCAAGGCCTCACCCTCCGAATAGACCGTAAAGGTCATGCCCGGGCGCAACATTGAACCACCCGCATTCAAGAACACGTTGCCACCGTCGGTGATTTGGATGATGCGCAAGGGATAGATCCGCTGCACCACATCGGCAATTGAATTTGTTGCCACAGTGCTCAACATACCTCCCATGGAGGAAGCCGGCCGACCCAGTTCCGTCGCATAGCTGTTGGAGAACCTAATTTGCCCGGTGGCGGCATCGATAATGTTCACATTAATGCGCACGGCCCCGTTCTTGATCACTCGGATCTGCCCAGTCACTGCTACGGTCTCGGTCCGCTCTGAGTAGTAAGCTTCTGAGACATTCACCAAAAGTAATACGTCTGCTCCTAACAGATTACCCAAACGCGCACGCTCTCCGCGCGATACATTTTGATTGGCAATAAAGTTCTGTTCGCTTAACACTCGGTTGATATCGGATCGTGTGAGCACAGCAAAACGTCTTGATTGAACAAGATGTTTCTGAATTTCAGCCTCTAGCTCACGGAGGTGGTTGGCGCTGATACCTGAGCCACGAGCCTCCACTGGCAACAGAGCAATGCGCATGCGCTGAGCACTAGGGCCTTGCTCGAAATGATGGAGCACTGCACTGACCTGAACCGAATAAAGCGACCCTTCTATGCGTCTGGAGCTTATTTTACGCCAGGATTTGATTTCCCCCTCAGCCTGCAGCGATGTGGTCTCAGAACGACGCTGCTGCGCGCTCATCGTCTCAGCGCCCCCACTGCTTGCGGAACGGGCTACCGTCGTATCGAGAACCGAATCGATTGAGATACTTAAACCGGTCTGGCTCACTGCGTTAGCCAGCGCATTCCGGGTCGCAATTTCTTCAGTGGGACCCGTTCCCTCGCCGGTCACCGTAATTTCGGTTAGACCACTGGCGGTAGCACTGTGAAACCAAAACAGTGCCACTCCGAGAATCATCAGGCACGCAATGTTTTTGCTCATAATCACCAGTCCTGATTAAGAATAATGACGCGAGAACGCTCCGAGGCCTCACCATCCTGCGATGAACGGGATTGACCTGGCGTTTGGTAGCGACCGGACCTTACGGCGTCAGCACCGGCAGCGTCCTGCACAGACCGATCTGCGAGCTGACCTGCCATGATGCTCGGACTCCATGCCACAACCGAAAGGTAATAATCGAGGTTTTCATCTTTTACCAATCGCGTGCTGATGGTTCTACTGCCTCGCAAAGTCAGCGTGGAGCTTGAAGTATAAACGGCATCAATTAGTTGGCCGAAAGTGCTTTCTTCGTCAACCCGACTCGTAAATCTATCTTGCGTGACGTTGTACTCGATTCGATACATAACGCGCACAGATCTAACATCCTGCGTCTGGTTCGAATACGAGATAGACAAAGATGAGAAACGTGACAACTCTGACTGAGCTCTGGCAATTGACTGCTGCCTCTGACTATCTTGGGTTATGGTATCCATAAACCTACTGCCACCCGAGGAAACCACCTGAGCTGCGCCAAACGCATAGATCGCCCACTCTGAGTTGCTCAAGCGCATCATTCGAGTGCCAACCATGCCGTAGGGTATGTCATCACCAAACTGCTCGAGTTCAGCCGCGACTCGGTTTCTCACCTCTTCTCTCGCGCTGGCTAGCACACGCGCAGGCGCCAATTGGTTTTGTAACACTTGGGCCACTTCCGTGCTATCTGGAGACCGGACTAGGATAACCCCTAGAGTGTTATTGTGGAGAATTGATGCCCAGATGCGGCCGCCACTGAGGACGTCAGCCAACTGCTGCGTCTCCGTCGAAACCTGCTCATATGTGGGGCCTGGCTTAACACATGTATGAATAAAATCACCCTCGGGCTCCGCCGGACTATTCTCGGTCTCACCCGTTTCCCCACGGATCCGAGCCGCTAGAGAACCGACTAGAGACTCACGTTGCGCACGTTCTCTGTCTTGACTCCTCAAATACGCCTGATGCGCCTGCATCGCCTCTTCGCGGCATTCCGCCACGATCCTATCAAACATTGCGTCACCAGTGGCCCGAGACTCACGTTGGACTCCCGAAGTGGCGATATCCACACCGTCACGATTCAGAACGGTGGAGAGATTCATGTAGGCGTTCATCAGTGCTTGCCTGTAGGCCGCTTGAACAGATTCGATGTAACGACTGCTCGTGCGATCGGTGTTGTCCAATGCACCAATGCCATAAACAACGGTATAACCTGGGCGTCTCTGAGAAAAGAAGCTCTCCAATGTCTCACTCCACTCTGAAAAAACGGTAGCGAGATCATTAGCATTATCTTCAAAACTGGGCATGGCCGGAGGAGCAGAGTCACTGCTCAGCGCAGTTCCCGGAAAAGCGATGACACTGCATAGAAGGCTTGCCAGCATTGCGGGTTTAAACGGGATCATTGGAATTTACCTCTAATTAATAGCTGCACTAATAGCTGCACTGGCATGATTCAAAAAAGATGAGCACTACCACGGAACCTCACGGGCACTGGCGCGCTTAATAACGGGGTATTCGTTTTCCCAGATAGCTAGCCCGCTGCCGAGGTCTGTGAGGGTCAGCATGAAGTAATATTCAATCTGCTGACGATTGCCTGACATTCGGATATTGCGCTGAATAATCTTACCTGACAGGCTCAAATCTGGAGCCTGCAAGGTTCCTGCCCTCTGAACTCGGGATTGATCAAACTCGGTGTTGCCGCGCAAACCCTCACGGACAGCGAAGTTAGCCTGATCTTCCGCTCCTTGAAGGCCCACCGCAGTTGTCACCACCGCTCTGCCCGAATTCAGCATCTCCACACGTATTTTTCTGACCAGCTGGTCTGTATCAATCCGCTGCATGGTGTCATTCACGATGCGGCTGATCATCACCACATAGCGCCCGCCACCTGAGTGATTGAGGGCACCGCGAGCTAGCATGTCTTGAACCGCGTCTGAAGCGGCATCTTCAAAATCGCGATAATCCAAGCCCACCACGGCTTCACCACGGTCGTTGCGAGTATCCACCATTTGCACGCCTGTGGCACAACCCGACAAGAAAAACAAAACGATGAGACCGAAAAGAATATGAGGAGTGAATTTCATTACCAAGTTTCTCCAAGAGCACCAGAGCAAAAGATCATAGTTTGAGGTGCAAAACGCTAGTTAGGGTTTCTCTGCACTTCAATGCGGTAAGAGCGAGCCATCGATCCAGGGCCAACGAAGGTCATCTCAAATTGCTGCCCCCTGTCGATCGTTCTTTGCTGCCAATTGGATACCGTTGTTCTGATCGGCGTCCCATTACCATCGAACCAAAGAGCCCTAGCTCGAAGATTCTGGCGGCTGACAGCGCCCGACCTGGCAACTAGAACAACCATTGGTGTGCCATCCGGAGCATAGTTCTCGCGAACATCAAGCAACTCAAGACTGCGCACATTATCGGCAACGGCGACTCGATCGTACCAAAATGGGCGATCATCCATCGGAGGCGGCATACAAGCTGTGAGAAAAAGGGCTGATAGCAGTGCAAAAGAGATGAAAATCAACTGGAATGGTGGAACCACGCCAGACTGATTGCCGTGACGATTAAAGATCGCAAACATAATAATCAAGCTCCCAGCAGCTGTGTAACGATGGGTGCGGCGGTCGGACCAACTTGCTTGATGTAAATAATCTGAGGTCCGGTACCGTTGAGCGTCACCGTCTGATCGCCGGAGACAGACCGAATAGTAATGGTTGAACCGGGCTGATAGCTATAACGTGCTGCTGAAAAGCCGCCGGGCATGGAGCGCCACATGCGCACATCCGCATTGGTCGTAGCCATAGAAGCCACGCTTGCCACAAAACCAGCTAAGGCGCCATGTCTTCTGCCAATCTCATCTTGGACCACTGCTCTTGCCACTGCTCCAGCAGTGGCTCGGGCTACCATAGCGGGGAATCGTTTGGTAAATTCAGTCTGAACCGTGCGATCCATAGATGCTAACGGTTCTAAAGAGAATTCGTTCTGTCCGCTTACGAGTCGAAAGTAGGGGGTGGCATCATTGGTGCGAGTGACTAGCGACGGAAGAGCTATGCTTACGACCACGAATCCGTTGGAGGTGGGAACAGGCAAATCCACTCGCTTCTCCACCAGAGTCGGCCCGAGTCCGTGCTCTGAAATAACCCAAACGCAATTGTTCTCAGGACACAAGTTTCCTTGAGAAAGCATTTGCAGATCACGGTGCGCAGAGGGGTTGTCGGTCATATCCACAACTCGCTGCATCAGATTTCGCGCTGACTCAGTATCTGAAGCATTTCCCTGTAACCCGAGAAAAAGTGCCTGCAGATAAGTCGCTGGCGGTAACACAAAATCGGTATAAGGTTGCCAGGTCTGCATCTCGGGGTAATGCGTTGCGGCAAAAGAGCTTGCATTGACCTCCGACGCTCCTCGTTGTCGAGCCTCGCTACGAGCCTCATCGAGTTCCCGACTGTAACGCGCGACGGCCCTGCGAGTACGTTCGTCAGCTCGATTGAGCTCAACGCGCGCATCGTCATGACGGCCGTCTCTCATAAATAGAATAGCTTTGTAGTAGTTGATAAGCACTGCTTCGGAAGGGCTAGGCCGGTAAACCATGGCGCCATCACCCAGCAATGCGCCACCCACCTGTTGCGCCCCGCGAGCAATGTTACCATCTCGATCTACATCTCCCAGGACAATTTCTGCGGCTTCGAAGTGCTGCATTGCCCTCTGATCGTCCCCAGCAAGCAGCCATGCTTTCGCCGCATCAAGATGGTCCAAAACGTTACGCGATTTGAACTCAACCGGTGGCAGATTATTGACGTCTCGAGAGGCCAAACCCATGCTTTGTTCAACCGCAAGAGCAGCTCCAACAAAATCACCAGTGGCGAGTTGGTTGTCGAGGTTGGCGTTTCTTGTTTGTAAAGTTGCGCCGCAGCCCTGCAAACCCAATGCAAGCACCAACAGAAGAGCTGCCACTTTCCCATTGCGCTTGCTTACCACGCTTACGATTCTGCGTTGCATACCTACAAAGAACATGATGCCGACCCCTGAAGACCCAAAATTTAAGAAAAACAACAAGTTAAATTATTTATATCATGTCTTGATTTAGTTAATTTAAAAAATATTCCCCAAAAATATATCAAGATCACGCGAAAAGCATAGCAGACATTTATCGAAAAAAATCTTGCTCATTAAAAAATTCTTAAACCTAGCCAGGCATTGGCTGTTTGACGATTGGAACTCATCTCATGGAAGGGCATTACCAGTCCTCCTGAGTGAGCTGAATACCCGTCATGCAGAACGACACAAAATGTCGCTAGGCCATGCTCCAATACAGGCATCTTGGTGCAAAAGCGCCGTCTCTCTTAAGGAATAGCCATGACTGAATCACCCAAACCCTATGGTCCTTTCGGGCTTCCAGTGACCATTGTGATCACCGCGGAACCCCAGCATTTTGATTTCTTTGCCGAGCGCTTTGATGATGTCTCGATGGTTGATGGCCGCGTGCAGGCGCTGTGGCCGCATCGGCGGCTCGATACCGCCCGCAGCGATTACGACCTGACGCTCATGTACGAGCTCTCCTGCTGCGAACTCAAAGGCATCCCCATGGAGGATTGGCGGATTGACTGGGAGAAAAGTCAGCTGCAGACCGACCCCATGGAGCGGCTGATCGAAAAGAAAATCCGAAAAATGCTCGAGGAGTGATGTTGGGTGCGCCCGATCTAAGATCGATTAAGCAGATCGGGCACTGCTGCCCCGCCCCGTGGTGACATCCTCCACCACAGGATAGATGGGCTTACCCCAGTCTTCATTGGGATGCTGCATCAGCAGATCGATGATGAGGGGAACGAGCTGGGTCATGATGGCGACGCCATCGTTGAGCTGCTCTCGGTTCACAGCGCTATTCCAGGTGGAACCGCCGTGGACCACTTGGTTGCGCAGGATATACAGGCGTTGGAAGACGATCGATAACACAATGTAGGAATTGCCTTCTGACAGAGCGCGATGAGCCGCTGACTTGGCTTTACTGAAGGCGGTTTCCCATTCGCTTTGGCTGATATGGCCGTTCTGAAACTGCCAGAAGGGTTTGAAGACATAGGGGTTATCGATGAGCAGGCGAATGGGTCCTGGGAACTGTTCCCAGATCAGCTTGTAGAGGAGCTTCTCGCGGTCGACATCCACCAAGCGCTGAAGGTATTGCAGGAACCGGGATTGCTCTGGGGTTCTGGCAAGGTCCGCGGGGATTTCGTTGGCATAAGCGGCGTTAAATGAAATCCACAGGAAGATAAACCGCGCATCGGGATCGTCGGTTTCCTGCTCCGCACGCTGCAGCCAGCTAAGGGCTCGGTGGATACGCAGGGATAGCGAAGGATCGAACCCATCACGGAGGGCACGGTGGCGCTCTTTTAAAGAAGGGTAATCCAGATCCAACGCCATCCCCCAGATGATTTCCGATAGAGGTTTATCCTCGCGCGATCGCCTCTTGATGTCTAGTTTCTGATCCGGGCGACATGAAATGACGCTGCCATCCCTATACTGAGGTCAAAGGTAAAGTAATGGGATGGGCAAAATGACACTCAACACATTCGATCAATGGGTTCAGGCATCACCCGATGGGGTGGTGCTTCTTGAGGGCCGACGAGATATTCCTGCCGATGCGGCTTTGAAGGCCACACAAGTGGCTGCCTTATTGGCATCGCGCTATTTACAACTCCGCTTTCGCTCGGGTAATGCCGAAGGAGCAGATGCGGCGTTCTCTGATGGGGTGGCACAAGTGGATAGCCAACGCCTACAAATCATCACGCCCTACCCTGGGCATCGCAAAAGTGCCCAATACCCGGGGGCGACTTATGTATCACCCGAGGATCTGAGCGATGAACAAAAACGCTCAATGATGGAGTTAACCGTCACTGCGACACCGCGCAATGCCGGCTTGGTGAAACAAGCCGACAAGCCTGGCCGCGCCGGGGCGAAGGCCGCTTATCTGATTCGGGACACGATGAAAGTGGCGGGGTTTTCTGATGAGTTTCCCAAACCGATCTGCGCTTTGTTCTACGTGGACCCGACCGACCCGATGGCCGGTGGCACGGGGCATACGGTGCGCGTGTGTGAGCAGGCGGGGATTCCGGCCGTGTTTCAAGACGCTTGGGCCCTCTGGATTTAATGGGAGAGCGGGTGATGGTGCATCAAGAGAAGAGAAAAGCTTGGAGCAAAGAGCAGCAGGCCTATACCCGCGAGATTCTGGAAAAGGTGGACCCAGTGGCCTTTTTATTCAGCGCCGCCGGCGAGAACCAGGGGTGCTGTTTTAATCACCTCGATGGGCGGTATGGGTATATGGAATTTCAAGATGCGCTGAACTGCCGGTTTCGCTTGTTCGATGTCCAGTCCCATATACCGCTGGCTTCCTATGACACAATAGATGATCTGATCGCTGGCGGATGGAAAGTCAGCACGTAAAGGAAAATACATGTACGACGTTATCGGAGATATACACGGGTATGCAGATCCGCTAAAGCGGCTCCTGACGAAGCTTGGCTATAAGCCCTCCGACTCAGGCTGGCAGCATCCCGAGCGCCAGGCAGTCTTTTTGGGGGACTTCGTGGATCGCGGGCCGGCTCAGGTGGAGGTGATCCAGATTGCTCGTGAGATGGTGGAATGCGGCCATGCGCTGGCGGTCATGGGTAACCATGAGTTCAATGCCGTGTCTTTTGCCACCCCACACCCCGACAACTCAGGTGAGCACCTACGCAAACACACCACGCATCGCCGGGCGGATCATCAGCGGTTTCTCGATCAACTGGGTGAAGGCTCTGAGCAATATGCCGATGCGATTAAATGGTTTGCCACCCTGCCCTTGTTTCTGGAACTCGAGGGCTTACGCATTGTGCATGCGACTTGGTGCGGAAAGAGCATCCAGGATCTAGCCCCCTACCTCACCGCCAATAACCAGTTAACCCCGGAGGCTTGGGCGCCAGCCAATGCTAAGGGTGATGCTGTCTACAATGCCGTGGAGAACCTGATCAAGGGATACGAGCTGAAGCTGCCCAATGGTTTGTCGTTTAAGGACAAGGGCGGCACTGTGCGCACCATGGCCAGGCTGCGTTGGTGGGAGGACAGGGATCTGCTCCTCAAAGATGCGCTGATTATTCCAGATATAGAGCAACTGGACTTACCCGACAAGATTATCGAGGCCTCCAGCTTTTTGGGTTATGACAACGCCATGCCGGTTCTCTTCGGTCATTACTGGTGGAGTGGTCCGGTGGGACCACTGACCGATACTGTGGCCTGCTTGGATTACAGCATCGCCAATAAACATCAGCCAGGCCAGCTGGTGGCCTACCGCTGGGATGGCGAGACCAAGCTGCGCCAGGATCGGTTTGTTGCTGTCGAGTGATTGGTGTCGCTAGTAGAGCCCTTAGGTACACTGATGTCGGAATAAAGCAGGCACTTTACATATCTGATACTCTTGGTAAAACCAATAAAGAGAATGAAAGTAATGAAGAAAGATGCGAAAAAAGCCACACCAAATTTCAAAGGTCTTCCGGCTAGACTGATCCCTACTGTATCTCCAGGCGCGGTAGAGCGCAGAGCTGTTTCTATTTTGCTTTCTGCACTGATTTCAGTTGAGGCATTCCGTCGCGTGATGCTGCAGTCGATTGGGCGTCGGGTGGGTGATCGTACCCTTATCTCGGCTTTGACCGAAGTGATTTTCTTGGGGGATCGACCGTTACTTGAACAAGAAGACAATGGTCGGCCTGATGGTGCCCTGGTGCTTAGAACAGGCCAGAAAGAGTGGAAAGCGCTTATCGAGGCGAAAACAGACTCGGATGATCTGAAGGAAAAGCAGGTCAGTCAGTATGTAGATTATGCGAAGAAATATGGGTTCGATGCGGTCATCACCATCAGTAATCAATTTGTAGCGATGCCGGATCATCATCCGGTAGCGATTGATCGGCGTCGGCTGCAGAAGCTTGAGTTGTACCATTGGTCCTGGACCTTCTTACTGACGCAAGCTCAGGTTCTGCTTGAGAGTGATGATATTGATAACCCGGATCAGCGTTATATCCTTCAGGAGGTCGTGGCCTATTTCAATTCACCCAAAAGTGGTGTGAAAGGTTTCACCCAGATGAATACGGAATGGACCGAACTGGCGCAAAGGTGCCGACGCGATAGCAAGCTTAAGGCTTCATCTCCGGAGGTTCAGAATACCGTAGCAAGCTGGCATCAAGAGCAACGTGAGCTCTGTCTTCAACTGTGGACTAAGGTTAAAGCGCGCGCCGAAACGAAGTTGCCACGTGCGCATCGGCAGAATCCCGGGCAGCGCTTGAATGATGACTGTGATCTGCTGGTCAAGGAGAAGTGCCTTCGCACCCAGATTGTGGTGCCTGATGCTGCCGCGCCTTTAGACGTGAAGGCTGATTTATGCAGCAAGGTCATTACCTGCCAGATGACGCTGACTGCTCCTCAGGACAAAAAGTCGACGCAAGCCCGCGTGAACTGGTTATTAAGGCAAATCCCTGAGGCCTCAAGCGGTGTGGATGTGCCGTTTGACATTTGGGTGCGGGCCAAAGCTCCAGGTCGATCTGCGGATGGTTCGCCAGTGCGGCTGGCTATTTTGCGAAAGGAGCCATTGCTCATATACCCGAAAGATCAGCAAGAAACTCCCGCCCCTGCATATTTTGAGATTTGGATGGAGTCTACGAACCATAGGGCCTTTACGGGGCGAAGCAAATTCATTGAGGAGTTGGAGCAGATCGTGCCGAGCTTCTATGAGCATGTTGGTCAACACCTCAAGGCATGGGTCGCGCCACCACCGAAGATGCGTGCGAATGCCGAGGAATCAAGCGAAGAGGATGCTGTATAGCACCCCTAGGCGGGCATCAATCGAATCGTAAACCTCTCCGTCAAGCGCACAGTTCAAAGTAGACACTTCCCCGGCGGTATTGGTCCAAGTGATTCATTAGCTCAATGCCGCAGGCCTCCAACGCCAGATCTGGGCCATCGTCAATGATGTTCGTGGGGCTGTGGATAGCTGGGGTTTCAAGCAATATGTACTTGGCGTGCAATTCTATCGCTTTATCAGAGAAAACTTCGCCAGCTATATCGAAGCTGGCGACGACAGCATTCGCTATGCCGAATTACCCGATAACGTCATCACGCCCCATATCAAAGACGATGCAATCAAAACCAAAGACTCTTTCATCTACCCCAGTCGGTTGTTTGCAAAGGTCGCGCTGCCATCGTGGCCGAGATTGAAGGCGAGGAGCAGTCTCGCAAATGGGCCACGGGCATCATCAAAGAGTTCACCATGAAAATCTATGCCATGGCCGAGCGCAACATCCCCATGACCATGCAAGACTGGGAAACACGCCTCAACCACTTTTTAGAAGCCGCAAATCCTGCTCCATTTCCTCAACAGTAGGCAACGCACCCTTCAGGTTATCGGGCAGAGTTTCCACGAGAGTGTATTCACTCACCCCCATGGGTTTGCTTAAATCGCGCAGGGCGAACTCCACCTCGATATTGTTCTTGTCTCGGCACAGCAGCAGGCCGATGGTCTAGGCGATATAGAAACCTGCTTCGTCCACGCTGGCACACTTGGTAAAGATCAGGATGTTATGCCCCCAAGGAATTTGGTCAACAGGCTGTTGACCAAATGGCGTTGCTGGTGATCCGAGGTCATTGGCGAAGAAAAGGTAGAAGCGCAAGCAGTATTTGAGGTTGGACGCAGACATCAGGCGCTGTTTGATCTCCTTCAACCATGCTTGATAGTCGGCGTTACCGATGAGTGCTGATCAGGTCATGGTTGGTTTCAGGCGCACCTGTGCAGCAAAACCAAAAATCACTCAAACAATCTTACTAGTCCGGGAAGTATGGCAACATGAGTGGGTGGATACCGATAGTGGGATCTGGAGGCTCCTCTAATGCTGGAGGTACCTCCAAGGGAGGTACTCGAACCCCTGGCTCATGACGAATCTGGACTCTCAAGCTGACCTCAGTGATCCGGCCCGACCAATGCCAGATTTGAGAAGGTTGGGCAAAGTTGAGTCTAACCCCACTTTCACTGACTGTAATCGTCGGCGGGTCGGCACGAATCCCTTCCGCTTGAAGTTGGCCAATGAGGTAAACCTCGCCAATTTGCTCGTAGAGCTCTAAAAGATCGCGCAAGGTCTCGGCACGGATAGCGCGGGTTCTCACATACTTGCTGGAAGTCCGAGCCGGCATGCCTCTTTGAATAACAGCGTGGGTGGCAAACCAGTCACACGCATTGGATCGGCAAATGGACCGCGGCCCCTCGGGGGTCTCTAGGATTAATCCATCGGCGCGGTAGTGGCCCATGATTTTGTAGTGCCCATCGATTGTTTCATAGGTCAGGTTATGCATCCCACGGACGTTGAGCCACCACTCCGCCTCGTGGCGATGTTGATCAAAGTGATCGCGTGCGGCTTGCATGTCGCCGATCATGTCGCGGACCGTGCCAAGAAAACCCGCATTATGATGAGCAGCCCAAAGGGCGGGAGCCCACAAAATTAATAGCAAGAGCGCGAAGCCTAGTTCGCTTCGACCCATGACTGTAATGCGGTAATCAATATTGCCTGGGAAGTAAATCGTGGCTCGCGATGGCCAGAATAGCGCCACGCCTGACTTGGTCAGTATGTCGAGAAAGACGTGAGATAAGTACCCGGCAAAGATGGCCAGACCGATGCCATCAGGTACTAACCTAGTGACTAGCCAGACCAGCACAATGGCAATCAAGCTGTGAGTGACCGTGCGATGCTTCCCAAAAAGCGCTCTTATCTGTTTAGGCAGGGGAGTAACCCGAGCAATAAAGGCTTTTGGGTGGTCCAGATCGGGTAACAAAGCCGCAAAGCCAGCCACCAGCGTCTCAACCAAATCTGGGGGATGCCCGCTCAACCAACACGCTATGAAATAGGATAGCTGACCACCGATGATATGAGTCGGCGCGATCATTTCTTTTTCGGGTCCGCGAGCAGTGGAAAGAGGATGTAGCGCACGATAATGCCCAAACCGATGCCAATACCGGCAACCAGGTACAGCTCGGTAGAGCTAATACCCCGACCTATAAACTTGGACGCCACCGCCGCTGCGATTAAAATAATGAGAAACGGCGTTAAATCAATGCCACGCTCGCTGGCTTGATGGTTGAGCTCGTAAAAGTTCTCTTCTGTGATGACCTTCTCCGCGGCAGCCACTTGAAGGATGCCCACAATCGCCGCCGGTATGCCCCTACTTTCACGCACCACCATCTTTTCAAACTTCTTTGGCGTGACATATCCCTCAAACGTCAAAGGATTGTCGATGAGCCACCGCCGGACAATGGTTTTCGTGGCATCAGCACTGAGTGGCTTAAGCTCCAAACGATTGCTTGACTGGAATTTCCACAGGAGCTTTTTTACACGAATGCGGCAATTGGTAGTGATCATCGCGGCAGCCACTGTGGCAGGGCCAAATACCCGGACCAGATGTTCTGCTTGGGTTGGAGTGACATCCAAGCTCTCGACAAATAGGACGATTGGCTGGTCGGCACTGGCGATGACCGTCTCAATAAGTTTGATGCAATCCGAAATGCGCAGGCGATTGACCGAGCGCTCCATCCATTCCCAACGCTCTGCATGAGTCGATGCCTTGTGACGCAGCCGCTCGGGTATCAGGCCGTGCCCCTCCGGAAAGCCTACCTTTTCGTGCAGCTGTCGGATGCACTCTACAAGTTGTTCCTTGGTGCTCCTGCGCGGCACCCAAATACAAATGTCTGTCTCGCTGAGCTTTTCATAAACGCGACGCAGGACGCTGACTTTGCCGATGCCCTCCTGGCCTGTAACGAGGACGCTGAGGTCTTTTTGCAAAGTCTCTAACAGACGATTGACTTCGTAATTGCGACCGACAAGCGGATTAAAGCTCTCAGGCTGATCTTCCAGCTGAGGCGGTCGGGTGGCATGAGATATCGCTGTCATAAAAACCTTCCTTGTCAAAGTTGGCGCCGATCAATGGCTTATACGCCTCGCTGTAGCGAGACAAGTGTTACACTCAATATCTAATATAGCGGCCAAAGTGTGAATTTGTCTGACCGTCTATCCCCAAAATCATACCGTTTGTCCGCTCATCCCAATTTTTGGACACTTTGGACTGGATTCTTGCCAATAAATTAAGTGGGAGACTGCATTGCTGTGGAAGAATTAGGTGCTTGGTTTGCCATCGCGCTCATCTTGGCGCTGTATTTCCTGCCAGGCATTATTGCCTCAGCCAGGTCTCACCATAACGCCCTGGCTATTTGGGTTTTGAACCTGTTCTTGGGATGGACCGCGCTCGGATGGATCGCCGCACTGGTGTGGGCATTTACCGCAGTCAATGTACGGCAAAATAGCCCATAAGATAGCAGAAGGCGGCACCTAACTGTCAGCAACCGTCTTCACGCATGCAAACATCGTGTACTCATCCTCGCCTGAACTGTATTTTTCCTCGTGCTCCCGTATCAGGTACACGATATCAAAAGTGCTGTTTAGCCTGAATGTCCGCATATCCCCATGAACAAAGGTGCTCTCGGGGTTCAGCTCCCTCGCCTGCGCAAGCATCGTTGGGCTCAAGTCCAAACCGGTGACGTTGAAGTGTCGCTTTAGGTTCAAGACATTCTTTCCGCCACCACATCCAATGTCTAGCAAGCTGTTTACCGGGCGCTTGGCATACTGGCGTACCATTGCCGTGATATGTTCGCAATAATGCGCATACTCAGTGGCGGCATCGCCCCACACTGGCCAGAGCCAGGCTAGGTCTGTGTATAGATGGCGCGTCTCCTTCATTATCAGGCCTCCTAAAACTGGGTCCGCACCATATGTTGTTCTTGGGCTTTTGACACGAGGAGTAAAAAAATGAAAAAGACTTATATAAAAGTGGCTTGCGCATGCCTTTTCATGATAGGCGGCCTGATTGGTTCAGGCGTTGCTCACTCACAAAGTGGCCTTGCCGATGCCTATTGCCAAGCTTACATGCCAGTTGTCCATCAGGCTGTCGATTTTAGGCGCCAAGGAATACCCATTGATGTGTCATTGGGCGTCACTGATAGTGCATTTGATACCAATCAGTCTCTTTGGCGTTGGCTTCGTTCTGCTGTGCGGAGCGCTTATGCAGATCCCAATGGCACGATCAACTCACTTCGCGATGGCAGCGCGATGAGAAGCTGTGTCTCGGCAGTTCGAGGCTTTTAGAGCAATCGAGCAATGATAGAATCAGTCAATGACTGATCTTCTCTGGCAGTACGCGCTGGTGTTTCTCGCAGCCGCTACGCCTTGGCTGGAGATCATGATTGTCATCCCGGTGGCCGTGGGGGTTGGACTCGCGCCGATTCCGGTGACCATCATCAGTTTTATCGGCAACGCTCTGCCCGTGCTTGGGATTATCGCGCTGTTTCGCTGGTGGGAAGTGCGCCGGGGGCCTATTCAACGGCGCTGGAGTCCGCGGGCGCAGCGGGTCTGGAACCGTTATGGCCTGCCCGGCGTGGCCTTTTCTGGCCCGGTAATCACCGGGATTCATCTAGCAGCAATCATGGCGCTTGCTTTGAAGGCGGACCGCCGAGCTACCGTGTTTTGGATGACCCTAAGCCTCGCAATTTGGTCGCTCATCACCTTGGTGGTCACGGTGATTGGATTCGAAAGCCTGGGCTGGTTTATGGCATGAGCTCGACCTGCAAGCTAACATGTCCGGATACGTCAGCAAGGACAGATCAATGCAGCATCTCACCAATCTCAAAAAAGGGGTCTGTCCCCATTTTGGTTAGGGGTAGTGTCATGTCAAAAAAGGGGTCTGTCCCCATTTTGGTTGGGGTTAGGCCCCGTTGGGTATGGTGAGGGGATGGCTTCGGTGGGTGTGGCGGCGTGGGGTGTCGCCTTACGTGCTCAGGGATGCGCGTGATGCGATGCGGTTTGGGGCGTTTGTGCAAGGGCAGTTGGAGGCTTTGTCGGACAGCGACTTGGTGAACCTGCTGATTGCGCGTGGGGCGATTGATTTACAGGCTGAGGCGCAGCGGCAGATTGGCGAGAAGCTGCAGCAAAAGGGGGTGAAGCAGGATACGGTCAGTGACTATGGGGCAACCATCTCTCGTCTCAACGACAAGCTTCGTCGGTCGCCCGATAGCGTGCGACACCAAAGCCTCCGACTGGCTCATGCTCTACAAAGATACGAACAATTAGTCGAGCAAGAGGGGCTTGATGCGACGGGTTTGATTCGCTTCTACGCCAGACTGGCAAAGCACATCGGCGCATGCAGCGCTCGTGACTTTACCCAACGCGAAGGCATCTTTACGCCAAACGAAGTGACCTACATGACACTGTATTTCTTTCCGACGGACCCACCGCCACCCCCCGAGATCAGAATCCAAGATGTGGTGAACACGTATGTGCCACGCGGTACCTACGGCCACCCACAATGGACCATCATTGCGGATGATCTAGGATTGGTGTGCACGCGATCCCTGCCGGCGTTTGATGATCACCGCGATGGGATCTTGTGCACGCGTCCGTTTGCGGAAGAATGGCTGCGCCACCACCCCGCTGAGGGTTGATGCGGGCTTATTAAGCGACCTTGCGGTACATGCCCCGGCCCACACGCTCCACCTGACCTTGGCGAACTAAGTAGGCCAGAGTCTGTGAAAGATGAGCGGTAGGCGCGCCTTGCTCTTCGAGCGCCACCTTGATGACCTTGGAGCTTGCCTGACCAGCCTTGTTGATATATTCCATCACAGCGCCGGTTGCCGTTTGTCCTGATGATCGCGAACCCTTACCCACAGGTGCGGCACGCTGCCCAGTGAGATCAGCGATCTGCGAGTCAATGCTGGCTAACTCCGCAGCATGGACTTGCTGCAATTGTTTGAGCGCTTTAGCGTGGCTTTTTTGCAGACTTTTCCGCTCGACGCGCAAGGCGCGTATCTTTTCACGCCGTTGCTCACGAGTTCTCTCCCACTCTTCTTGTTCACGCTTTCTTGCTAACTCAAATAATTCTTTGGCGGATAAGTGATTGATATCGTTTTTCATAGCGTCCGTTTTTTCTAAATTCAGAATGGATTATAAAGCATACATAATGCATGACTGGCACGACATAATATGACTATTATGAATGTTAAGTAAAGCTATTTAGATGAAAATGTTTCTATCGCCCAATGAATCACCATGCGTGATCACACAGTGACAATATTAGGAAATTTTGATACTAGGCTCAGGGAAAGAGGCGCGAGCTTGTCGAGCCATGCTGCTGCGTTCCATATACGCCAAGCAAATCAACCGTCGCCGTTATACCGCTCGGAGCCGTTTTTCACCTTATCGGCAATGGTGTTTCGCAGGTCCGCAGGGCTCAGCACCTCAACACAGTCCAGCTGCGCCAACAGCCAGCTTTGTAGCTGCCATGTGTTAGAAACGGTAGCCACGAGCTGATAATCTCCACCATTAGGCATCAGTCGCTGATCGGCAGAAAGTGGCGCCTCGGCCAAAATACGTTGCATGGGAGGCTGAACACGTAGCACCAACCTGACCAAGGTGCCCCCAGAGAACTCAACGGTGGTTCGTTGCGCATATTCCCGCAGATCAAAGCCTTCGGGATACATGCATGGCAAGTTAAGGGGTCGGACCTGGCGAATGCGGTGCAGGGCGTAAGAGTGCACACCATGCTTGCCATCTTGTGCAGCCACCAAAAAACTCACCGGGCCACGCTGCAACAAGCCCAGAGGATGCAAATATCTTCTTTGAATTTGCTGGGACTCGCTGCATAGGTACTCCAACTCGATTTGCACCTCGTCAAGCACCGCTTCCTGTACTTCTTCAAAAATATCAGCCGGAATGTCGGGTATGTGCGCATGCGGCACCGGCGGGGCACTCAAGAACTTTCGACTGCCATTCGCCCGCCCCACCGCGATCGCCTTCTCGAGATGGGCCTGCGCCTTTTCAAACCGTTGATGCAAGGTTCGCAGCAGCACCCGGGGCAACAAGGGATCGACCGTCTCATGGACAATGCACAAGGATAAAGCCTCAGCAGGCGACATACCCGGCAAATCGATACTGGCAGCATCGCGCCAACGCCACAAATAGGGGCGACTTTCCGTGTCACATTCGATGGGGAACAAGTCGGTCAGTTCCCATAGGTCACGTTCGATTTGGCGCTTCCCGACTTTAAAGCCTAAACCATTCAGACCACGCATCAACTGCCAAGATGAAGTGCCGCGCCCGTGAGAGGGTAGCTGCTTGAGCAATTCCCACTGGCGAGCGACAGCATAGTGAATCCGACTAGATGGCATTACCACACCTCTTTTTTACTCTTGTCTACCTCCCAAGGCGCTGGAATGCCATATATACGTCAGAATGAGTCGCTTGTATTGGCGCACTTTCTCGACTCAAGCGCCTGGATTTCACCGAACTATTTTCCGAGATGAAAACTAACTTTTCTCGACTGATGACGCTCCATGTTTCAGGTTTAAACCGCACTCTTCACGGGTCTTTAGGACATTCTAAAAAGTAATATGGATATAAATATTTGAGATGCGGATGCGCTACCCACCAAGGGCAGCAGGAACAAGCGGGGATGGTTATCGGCGGGGCTTTAGGCGGGCTGCTAGGCGCTCAGGCCGGCCAAGAGTGAGGAGGAACAGCAGCGATGATCGGCGGGCGCACCGAGCGCGTTTACGGCACCGCTTGTCGCACGCCCGATGGCGACTGGCCGATTCAGAATTAATCGGATCTGGGCAGGTCGTTATTTAAGCACTTGCGGGATGCGCGTTGGACCAGCCAGCGCGCACCCGCTTTTCAATCTCGAGAATAAAGAACAAGACCACTCCGACCACCAAGATACCAGCCCACTCCTGCCAACCAATCGGCGTGCTGTCAAAAAAGAATTGCATGAAGGGGGCATAGGTGAACACCATCTGCAGGCTGAGCACGACCATAATCGCGATCGCTACGGCTCGCGTGCCGATCAACCCCTTGATCGTCAACTGACTGGCGCCGAGGCTACGCACCGACAGCAGGTAGAACACTTCCATGACCACCAGGGTATTGACCGCCAGCGTACGCGCCGTCTCCAGCGAGTAGCCCAGCTGCAAGGACATCAAAAACACGCCGAAAATACCGCACAAGAACCAAAACGAGACAAAGACAATACGCCATACCAAAAACAGCGACAGCATCGGTTCACCCGGTGCGCGCGGCGGACGGCGCATCACATTACGCTCCGCCGGCTCGAAAGCCAGCGCCATAGCAAGCCCCACGGAACTGACCATATTCACCCATAGGACTTGTAACGGCATGATGGGCAGGGCCAACCCTAAAAAAATGGCCGCCATAATCGAGCCAGACTCCCCACCATTGATGGGCAGCAAAAAGGTGATGGCTTTTTTCAAGTTGTCATAGACGCGACGACCCTCGCGCACAGCGTGGGCAATCGAGGCGAAATTATCATCCGCCAATACCATCTCTGCGGCTTCCTTGGCGGTTTCGGTGCCGTTTCTGCCCATAGCCACACCGACATCGGCCTGTTTTAGCGCCGGGGCATCATTCACTCCATCGCCTGTCATTGCCACGACATAGCCATGCCATTGCAGGGCCTGCACCAAGCGCAATTTATGCTCAGGAGCGGCTCGCGCAAACACATCCACCTCGGGTACACGAGCCCGTAAGGCCGCATCATCCAAGGCATCAATATCCCGCCCGGTGAGCACCTTATCGGGGTGAGCCAATCCCAATTGGCGAGCGATGGCTTGAGCCGTGCCGGCATGATCACCGGTGATCATCTTGACCGTGATGCCCGCAGTTTGGCACTCTGCGACCGCCGCGATGGCTTCTTCGCGCGGTGGATCGATCAAACCCATCAAACCAATGAGCTCAAAGCGAGCATCTAAGGCATGGAAATCCAATTCCCGCTCGCCCTCATCGGCAGGCCGACAAGCAAACGCCAAAACCCGCTCACCACGGGCTGCCAGCGCATCTACCCGTGCCAGCCACGCATCGCGATCCAACGCCTGGTCATCACCGTATACGCTCTGACAGAGCTCAAGCACCTGTTCCGGCGCGCCTTTGAGATACACCATGCCATGACCCTGATGGTCATGATTGAGGCTGGCCATGAAGCGATGCGCCGATTCAAAAGGAATCACGTCGGTGCGCGGCCAGTCTTTATGCAAGGACTGTTGTTCCAGCCCCGCCTTAATTCCTGCGGTGAGCAGTGCCCCTTCCATGGGGTCACCATTGACCTGCCACTGCCCGTCTTTTTCTTGAAGTTCGGCATCGTTACATAAGACCGCTGCTTGCAAGGCCATCTGCAGTTGCGGCAGGTTGTCTACCTCGATGTCTTTTTCGTCGCGACTGAATCCTCCATGGGGGTTGTACCCCACTCCGGTTATTTCGATGAGGCCATCGGGGAGATCGACGGAGCGCACGGTCATTTCATTGCGGGTTAGCGTGCCGGTCTTATCCGAACAAATGATGGACACCGAGCCTAAGGTTTCTACCGCGGGTAAGCGGCGGATAATGGCATTGCGCGATGCCATGAGCTGCACACCAATAGCTAAGGTCACGGTAAGGATGGCCGGCAGCCCCTCGGGGATGGCGGCTACCGCCAAAGCCACAGCCGCCATGAACATCTCGACCGCGGCATAGTCACGCACCAAAAGCCCGAAGCTAAAGACAATCGCG
Organism: Ectothiorhodosinus mongolicus; assembly: GCF_022406875.1. NCBI lineage: Bacteria > Pseudomonadati > Pseudomonadota > Gammaproteobacteria > Chromatiales > Ectothiorhodospiraceae > Ectothiorhodosinus > Ectothiorhodosinus mongolicus. Next base: position 1,480,210 of record NZ_CP023018.1, on the reverse strand, counting down.
GCGAGCCCGACGATCGCGAGCGTCAGCCAACGAGCGAACACATTCATGGCTTTAACCAGCGGTGTGGTGAGCGTCTGCACTTCCGACAACATACTGCTGATACGGCCGATCTGAGTATTGGCGCCTGCCTCCACCACCACCCCCATGCCCTGCCCCGCCGTCACCAGCGTTCCGGAGAAGGCCATACTGATGCGGTCCCCCAGCTCTGCCTCGGCGTCCACACTTTCAGGGGTTTTCTCTACGGGCACCGATTCACCGGTGAGCACCGCTTCTTGGATTTGTAGGTTTTTTAGCTTAAGCAGGCGCAGATCCGCCGGCACTTTATCGCCCGGCTCGAGAAACACGATATCGCCCACCACCAGCTCTTGCGCATCTAAGCTCAAGCGACGCCCATCGCGGCGCACCATGGCCTGAGGCGAGAGCATGTCGCGAATGGCCTCTAAGGCCTTCTCGGCCTTACCCTCTTGCACAAAGCCGATCACCGAATTGATCACCACCACGGCGAGGATGACGCCGGTATCCACCCAATGACCTAGCAAAGCCGTGACTATGGCGGCGGCGATGAGCACATAAATCAGGAGATTATTGAACTGCGCCAAAAAGCGCTTCAGCGGCCCACGGCTGCGGGCCTGTGGCAGCGCATTGGGGCCGTTTTCTGCTAAGCGGCGGGCGGCTTCCTCGGGGCTCAAACCCTCTGTGCTGGACTCCAGTGCATTCAGCACTTCTTGGGCATCTTGCTGATGCCAGGCACGAAGGTTGTCACCCATGAGCTCTCCTTAAGTTAGCAGCAGTCCTCGGTCAATGAAATGGATGCCGTTTTAAGATGGTTTGTTCCCGATCGGGACCGGTCGAGATCATATCCACGGGCACACCGGTGATCTCTTCCAGGCGCTGCAGATAGCTCAGGGCATTGGCGGGCAGCTTTTCCAGATCAGTAATACCTAGGGTCGATGACTGCCAGCCCGGCATCTCTTCATACACTGCCTCGCATTCGGCATAGGCATCGGCACCTGCAGGTGGCTCGGTCATGGTGACATTACCGCAACGGTAACCCACACAAATACGCAGCGTCTCTAAGCCATCCAACACATCCAGCTTAGTGATACACAAACCACTGATGCTGTTAATCGCCACAGCCCGCTTTAAGGCCACCGCGTCAAACCAACCACAGCGCCGAGCCCGCCCCGTGGTCGAGCCAAACTCATGACCGCGCGTGGCCAAATGTTCCCCCATGGCATCAAATAATTCTGTGGGGAAAGGCCCAGCACCAACCCGAGTGGTATAGGCCTTAGTGATGCCCAGCACATAGTCCAAATCCAAGGGACCAACGCCACTGCCGGTGCAAGCGCCGCCGGCCGTAGTATTGGATGAAGTCACAAACGGATAAGTACCGTGGTCGATATCCAACAAAGTCCCCTGCGCTCCCTCAAACATCACGTTGGCGCCCTCAGCCCGCAACTGGCGCAGCCGCTCGGGCACATCCATGACCAGTGGACCTAGCACCTCACCCAAAGCCAAGGCATGCTCTAACACCGCTTGAAAATCTAGGGTCTCGGCTTTGAAATAATGCTTCAGTACAAAGTTATGATAGTCCAGCACTTCGCCCAATTTGGCGGCAAAGCGCTCACGATGGAACACATCCCCCAGACGCAGGCCGCGCCGGGCAATCTTGTCTTCATAAGCCGGGCCGATGCCGCGACCGGTGGTACCAATCGCCGAGGCGCCGCGCGCCTTTTCACGGGCATGATCCAAACTCACATGACAAGGCAGGATCAGCTGGCAGGATTCAGATACGCGGAGGCGCTCACGCACCGGCACGCCGTTGTCTTCCAGCATTTTCATCTCGCTCACCAAGGCATCGGGCGAAAGCACCACGCCGTTACCGATCAGGCACTGCACGCCATCCCGCAAAATTCCCGAGGGGATGAGGTGCAAAACGGTTTTCTTGCCATCAATGACCAGGGTATGTCCGGCATTGTGCCCACCCTGAAAACGCACCACAGCCGAGGCTTTTTCGGTGAGCAAGTCCACAACTTTGCCTTTGCCTTCATCGCCCCACTGACTGCCTAGGACCACCACGAATTTGCTCATGCTGATACGTCCACCACTGTCCATTGATTATTCTGTTTGACCAGTATCTGGGCACAACCCGCCGCTTGCGGATCCTGCACCTGCCCCTGAAACCCCTGAATCACGCGCCTGCCTTCCAAGCGCAACACTTCCACCATTGCCTGCAAGGCCGGATCATGATCGGCTGGCGCAAAAATACCGCCGCTGGATTCTTCCGCAGGCGCGGTACTTAAACGCACCAAAGTCCGCAAATCGGTACTAAAGCCCGTTGCTGGGCGAGCGCGCCCAAACTCACGCCCGATCTCATCATAACGGCCACCGCGTGCCACCTCTTGACCCGCGCCCGGCAAAAAGGCGGCGAACACCAACCCGGTGTGATAGTGGTAACCACGCAGCTCAGCCAAATCAAAGTGCAGCATCAGATTGGGGTGGCGCAGCTGCAAACGCCGAGCGATGGCCTCAAGATCATCCAGCGCCAACTGCACGCTGCTACCGGCGGTCTTTAAGCGCTGCCGCGCCTCATCAAGCACGCTGAGATCACCATTGAGTTCGGGCAGAACCAATAGATGTTCGCGCGCCGCCGCATCGATATCCCAAGCGGCTAAAGCCGCCCGTAGATCAGGCATGGCTTTGTTTTGCATCAGCGCAAACAGCTCTGACTCCTCATTCGGCTCAAGGCCAGCGGCGGCGACCAGTTGTCGGTAGATCGCCACATGCCCTAGATCCAGGAGCGGTGCTTCCACTTGGCAGATACGCAAGGTCTCCAACATGAGATTCAGAACTTCGAAGTCACCATCCAGACCCGCATGTCCATAGAGCTCACAGCCCACCTGCATAGGGCTGCGCGAGCCAGCAAAATCAACAGGACGGGTATGCACCACGCTACCTATATAGCAAAGGCGCAAAATATCGCGATGCGCCAGCTGATGCGCGGCAATGCGCGCCACTTGCGGCGTCATATCCGCGCGCAGCCCCATCAGCCGGCCGTTAAGCTGGTCGGTGAGTTTAAAGGTCTGCAGTGCCAGGCCGTGGCCTGTGCCAGTGAGCAAAGATTCGAGGTACTCGACCAGTGGCGGGATCACCAGCTCATAACCCCAAGTATGATAGAGGTCTAGCAATTGCCGGCGACGGCTTTCGAGGCGTTCAGCGGATGCCGGCAGCGCCTCCTCAATCCCTTCGGGAAGCAACCAGCGTTGTGAGTCGGTCATAGCAAAGCCAGGCCTAAATGAATGCAAGCCGCCATTATAGCCGGGCGGGCGCCCGCTGAACCAGCTACCGGATCAGGACTTGACCCACCACAAGAGTAGCGCCCCTAAAATCAGCGCCACCAAGCCAAAAAGTCGTAGGGTATTATCAGGCAATTGCAGCGCCTGTTGCATGGTTTCGCGCCAGCGCCGGGGCGAAATGAAAGGCAGTAAGCCTTCCAAAATCAGCACCAGCGCCAGCGCGGCAAACAGCTCAGGCCACATTCCGCATCAAACCCGAATTATCGACCTGCGCCCCCGGAGGATTCGCGGAAGTAACGGAAGAACTCGGAGTCAGGCTCGAGCACAAAAACGTTATCGCGACCCATCATGGTATTGCGGTAAGCCAGCATACTGCGGTAGAACGCGAAGAATTCCTCATCGCGATTGTAGGCCTCGGCAAAGATCGCTGCGGCCTGGGCATCACCCGTACCCCGAATCTCCTCGGCCACTCGGTAGGCATTCGCGATAATCACCGTGCGTTCGCGGTCAGCCCGCGCACGAATACGCTCGCCTTCCTCGCGACCACGGGCGCGAAAATCCTGAGCAATACGCTCACGCTCGGCGCGCATACGCGCAAACACTGACTCACTCACCTCATCGGGCAAGTCCATGCGGCGAATGCGCACATCGACCAACACGACGCCAAGCTCAGCGGCCGTATCCAGTGCCTGTTGGCGAACGGCTCCCATGATCGTCACGCGATCACCCGAGACCACTTCATCGAGGGTGAAGCGAGCGAACTCATTACGCATCCCGTCACGCAGAATCTGCGCCATACGATCCTGGGCATTGCGTTCATCACCCCGTGTGGCACGGAAGAACTGACCAACATCGTCAATACGCCATTTGGCATAAAAGTCGACGATGACGTTCTTGGCTTCACTGGTCAAAAACCGGTCTGGCGGGATGTCCAGCGTCATAATGCGCGCGTCAAACTTACGCACATTGTTGACGATGGGAAATTTGAAATGCAGACCCGGCTCCGGATCTTCCAAGACGATCTCACCCAGGCTGAACTTGATGACACGCTCACGCTCATCCACGGTATACGTGGACAGGGCGAGAATAATCAGGGCAACCACCGTGCCTATAGCGGCTATGCGGAACATTATCGTACCTCCCGTGAGCGAACCGGATCAGGGCGTGCCGGAGAATTACGCGTCATGCCCGGCGACGGTCTATTAAGCGGCGATGGAGCTGCCAGCCCTGATGAGTCAGTGGTTCCTTGCGAGAGTTCACCACGCAACAACTGATCCAGCGGCAACATCATCAGATTGGCACCGCTGCCCACATCCAAAAATACTTTGCTGGTTGAGCCCAGCACCGCCTCGGTGGTTTCAATAAACAAACGCTCGCGGGTCACGCCCGGGGCTTGTTGGTACTCCACCAATAGCTGCGTAAAGCGCGCCGCATCACCCTCAGCCTGAGCTGTAATCTGATCGCGATAGGCTTCGGCCTGCTCCGTTAAGCGGGCGGCCTCACCACGCGCTTGCGGGATAATGGAATTGGCGTAGGCCTCTGCTTCGTTGCGGAAACGCACCTCATCTTCACGGGCGCGGATGGCATCTGCGAAGGCCTCCTGTACAGGCTCGGGCGGTTGGGCTTGCTGCATGCTCACCGAGGTGATGGAGACGCCCGCCCCATAGGAGTCCAGCGCGTTTTGAACACCGATGCGGGCGCTGCTGGCGATTTCACCACGGCCTTCCCCGAGAATAAAATCGAGTCGACTCTTACCAATGCGTTCACGAATCGCTGATTCCATGACTTGGCGAGTCGTGGTATCGGGATTGCGCACATTAAACAAGAAATCAACGGGGTCCATCACGCGGTACTGCACGGCGACGTCGACATCGATGATGTTTTCATCACCAGTCAGCATCAGAGCGCGATGCTGAATCGAGCGAATGGTGTCGATATCGACGATTTCCGCACGCTCAATGGGATAAGGGAAATGCCAATTCGGCCCGGGCATGGCGACGGTTTGGAAGGCGCCAAAGCGCAACACCACACCGCGCTCACCTTCGCTGACGATGAAAAAGCCTGAGGCCAACCAGATCACCAGCGCCAAGATCGCCGCTAAGCTGATACCGGCTGAGGCATGTTTTCCGAACATGCTACCGCCACTGCCGCCATCGCTTCCGCCACCGCCGAACAAGCTGCCGAAGCGATCGCCGAGTTTTTTCAGCACATCCTCGAGATCCGGCGGACCCTGATTTTTGCCACCTTTGCTGCCGCCACCCCAAGGGTCGCGACTGTTATTACCCGGTTCGTTCCAGGGCATGAGCATGCTCCGTGTGATTAACGTGAATGATGCCTTCGCACTGCATCAAAGCCTATCATTCTAGACTTGCTGCAGCTTGGGTGTGAACCCTAAAGGACGAAAAAGTTCCTCGAATCGGCGCTCAGGAAGCTTGACGCGTAGGCGCCAACCGCCGCTTTCCAAGGGGGCCTCCTGAAGCACCGCTTTTAAATCGTACAACCCGGCGCGGGCGCGACCCGCCTCCGGGGGCAATTCCAGCCAACCACTCACCATCTGTTGCGCAAACTGTGCGGCGATCAGTTCCAGTAAAGCCGCCATGCCCTCCCCGGTTTGTGCCGAGACCCAGACCCGCGCAGGAGATGTTGGTGTTGCCGCCTCGACACCCGCCGGTCGCTCCGGCAGACAGTCAATCTTATTGAATACCAGAATTTGCGGCACATCTCCTGCACCGATTTCCTCTAAAACCGCATTGACCTGCTCCAAAATCTCCTCGCGATGCGGATCAGAGGCATCCACCACGTGCAGCAGTAGGGAGGCCTCGCGGGTTTCGGTGAGGGTGGCACGAAAGGCTGCCACCAGATCATGCGGCAGCTGACGCACAAAACCCACGGTATCGGCCAAGATAATGGCTTGCTGATCTGGCAGGTCAACACGGCGCAAGGTCGGATCCAAAGTGGCAAACAATTGATCCGCGGCGTAGACACCGGCATCGGTGAGCCGATTAAACAAAGTGGATTTCCCCGCATTGGTGTAGCCCACTAGCGACACGGTGGGAATTTCAGCGCGACGCCGGGCCTGGCGGCCTTGTTGGCGCTGCTGACTGACTTTTTCCAGGCGGCGGCTGAGTTGTTTAATACGCAAACCCAATAGCCGACGGTCAGTTTCTAACTGGGTTTCGCCGGGACCGCGCAGCCCAATCCCGCCTTTTTGCCGTTCCAAGTGGGTCCAACCCCGCACCAAACGCGTCGACATATGGCGCAACTGGGCCAACTCCACTTGGAGCTTGCCCTCATGTGAGCGGGCGCGCTGCGCGAAAATATCTAAGATCAGCCCAGTGCGATCCAAGACCCGACATTGCAAGAGCTTCTCGAGATTACGCTCCTGGCTGGGGGTCAGAATGTGATCAAAAATAGCCAACTCTGCCTCGCAGGCTTCAACCTGGTCGCGCACTTCCTCGGCCTTACCGCTGCCGATGAAATAACGGGCATCGGGGGCCCGGCGCGATCCAGAGACTGCCGCTACCGGCTGTGCTCCGGCAGAGCGCGCCAACTCCGTGAACTCCTGACGCTCGCGCAAATCATCTTCGCCGGGCAAGTGCACATGCACGAGTACAGCGCGTTCGCCGCTTTGCGGACGCTCAAATAGAGTAGTAGATGCGCTGCTACTCAAGCTGGCGCAGACAACCGCTTAGCCGTTGTCATCGGGCCCGTCATCATCACCCGACATTTTCACCGGTCGAGAGGGCACAATGGTGGAAATAGCGTGTTTATAAACCATCTGACTAACGCTGTTTTTCAGCAGCACCACAAACTGATCAAAGGAATCGATCTGCCCTTGCAGCTTGATTCCATTCACCAAATAAATGGAGACAGGAATATGCTCTTTGCGCAGCGCATTGAGGAAGGGTTCTTGTAAGGTTTGCCCTTTTGACATCGTGGTGTTCCTTTTTGGATGGTTTATTAGCGCACTCTAACACATCACCCTTTTTAAGGACTCGGGTCAAGACGTGTCAAGTGTTCATTCATGTGCTGCAACAGACGCTCGACGCCGACTTGGTCTGGATCGACTAAAGCCGTATCCGGATAGTGTCTCAACCAAGTCATTTGTCGCTTCGCCAGTTGTCGCGTTGCGGTCACTGCCTTTACGACCATCTCCGAATAATCCAGTTCCTCCTGAAGATGGGCCAATGCCTGTCGGTAACCCACAGCGCGCATGGCTGGCAAGCCTCCATGCAGATCTGATCTTGCGCGCAGTCCCGCCACCTCCGCAAGCAACCCCTCTGTCAACATGGATTCAAAACGCTCAGCGATGCGCGCCCGCAATGCCGCCCGATCATCGGGCATGAGACCCAATCGCAGCACCGGCCAAGGCAAACCCGATGTTTGACCTTTTTGCTGTAAAGAAAGCGGCTGACCGGTGAGCCGCACGACTTCCAGAGCACGCTGCAAGCGCTGGGGATCATTGACATGAATGCGCGCCGCCGCCTCGGGATCGCTTTGCGCCAATTGTGCATGCACCGCTGACCAGCCCTGCTCTTGCGCCAGTTGCTCGATCTCAGCGCGTATTTGCGGGTCTGCCTCAGGCAGCTTGTCTAAACCAAAATCTAGGGCGCGGAAATACAGCATGGTTCCGCCCACCAATAAGGGCAGCCGACCGCGGGCATGAATCTGAGGTATTAACGCCAAAGCCTGTTCGCGAAACTGCGCTGCCGAGTAGCTCTCGGCGGGATCAAGAATATCAATGAGATGATGTGGCACCTGCTGACGCTCAGCAGCAGTGGGTTTAGCAGTACCGATATCCATGCCGCGATACACCAGCGCCGAATCCACGCTGATAATCTCCACCGGCAAGTGCTTGGCAATCTGTAGCGCCAACTGGGTTTTTCCCGTCGCCGTTGGCCCCATCAGAAACACCAGCGTTGCCGGCAGCTTCATTGCCCCCTCATAAACAGGCGATCCAAAGCCGGCAGCGACAACTGAATCCAAGTCGGACGACCGTGATTACACTGGGCGCTGCGCTCTGTGGTCTCCATATCGCGCAACAAGGCATTCATCTCCGCCACGGTCAATGAGCGATTGGCACGCACGGACCCATGACACGCCATGCTGGAAAGCAGTCGATTGATATTTTCCTCAAGACGCTGGGAATGCTCATGCTCGCGCAGGTCCGCTAAAATATCACGCACCAAAACCGCTGCATCGCCCTGCGCCAGCAAGGCAGGCAAGCCGCGCACGGTAATCTGTTGCGGGCCACTGCGATCCAGCTCGATCCCCATTTGCGTAAAAAATGCCGCCTCAGATTCCGCCAAATCCGCCTCCATAGGGCTGACTTCCAGGACTTGCGGCAGCAGCAATGCCTGAATCGCCAGCCCCTGATTCCAATAGGCGGTTTTCAGGCGCTCATAGGTGATGCGCTCATGCGCGGCATGCATATCCACCAGCACCAAGCCCTCGGTATTTTCCGCCAGCACATAGACACCATGCAGCTGTGCCAGCGCATAACCCAGTGGCGGCATCAAAGCCGCCTCGCCGTTTGGCCCGTCTTTCGATGCCGATCCTGGCAAGCCACTGGAGCCCGACTCCGCAATCAGCTTGCCATAAGTGGCCATGCTCTCTTGCACACTCAAACTCAGCCCCGGCTGCGCTGGCGAGGGCGAAAAACCTCGGTTGAGCCCGGGCTGTGCTGGCGAGGCCGTCCAGCCCGTATAAAGTCCCGGCGCAGACGAATCAGCGTGCTCTAGCGGCGCGGTGGCCGCGACACTGCCTGCGCGGGTCTGAGCCACCACACGATGTAGGCTGCGAAACAGAAAATCGTGCACGAGGCGCGCTTCGCGAAACCGCACCTCGTGTTTCGCCGGATGGGCATTGACGTCTACCAACTCAGGGTCGATCTCCAGAAATAACAAGAACGCAGGGTGCCGCCCGTGGTAGAGCACATCGGCATAGGCCTGACGCACCGCATGGGTGATCAGGCGGTCTTTGACCATGCGACCATTGACGTAAAAATACTGCAGGTCAGCCTGACTACGGGCAAACCCGGGCAGGCTCAGCCAACCGGAAAGGCGCAGCCCAGAGTGTTCTTGTTGCATGTGTAAAGACTGCTCAAGAAACCCTTGGCCAAAGACACTACCCACCCGCTGATCGCGCGCGGCCGCGGTATCACCTTGGGCCAATTTCAGCACCTCACGACCATTGTGTGTGAGCTGCATGCCGACATCGAAACGCGACAAGGCAATGCGCCTTGCCACTTCTTCAAGATGCGAGAATTCGGTTTTTTCGGTGCGCAGGAACTTGCGTCTGGCCGGCACATTAAAAAATAGCTGGGCCACATCCACGGTAGTGCCAATCGGATGTGCCGCCGGTTCAGCGGCGCTTGGATCCGCAGAGCCCTCGACCTGCACTCGCCACGCACTTTGGGCGTCCGCTACAGCGGAAGTCAGACTCAAACGCGAGACCGAGGCGATACTGGGCAGCGCCTCACCGCGAAAGCCCAAACTCGTGACACGCTGTAAATCTTCCAAGCTGGTAATTTTACTGGTGGCGTGACGCGCCAGTGCCAGTGGCAATTGCTCGCGGGGAATTCCGGATCCATTGTCGCGCACACGAATGCGTTGTAGCCCACCCTGATCAATATCGACCCAAAGCCGAGTGGCGCCCGCATCCAGACTGTTTTCCAAGAGCTCTTTGAGCACCGAAGCCGGTCGCTCGACCACTTCACCGGCGGCGATCTGATTAATCAACAGGGAGGGTAATTGCTGAATACTCACCGCGCCATGATAACGCGGCCACACGGGCAAAAGGTAATCCCTTAGCTACCGCGGCCGGGAATCTCCAACACCTGACCGACGCGAATCACATCACCGCGCAAACCATTGTGTCGGCGCAGTTGATTGACCGACAGCTGATACTGACTGGCAATTCCCGATAGAGTCTCGCCACGACGAATCACATGCTGCGTTCCGCCATTGCCATTACGCCGCTCCGCCAGCAACGTATTGGGCGGTGCATGGTTAGCGAAATACTGCCGTAAGCCGCCAAGCAAGGCTTCGGCCAAAGACTCTTGGAACCGTGTGGTGCGCAGTTTGCGCTCTTCTTGCGGATTAGAAATAAATGCCGCCTCAACCAATACCGAGGGCACATCAGGTGAACGCAACACCGCAAAACCAGCGCGTTCCACCCGTGGGCTGCGCACTTTTCCGACGCGGTGCAATTCACCAATCAACGAGTCTGCCAGCGTATTACTGCTTTCTAAGGTACCGGTCTGCGATAAATCCAGTAAAACCGAGGTTAAAACATCGTCCTTGTCACTGGTAACCAGACCCAAGCGGCTGTCGGCTTCATTCTCGCGTCGCGCCAGAAAACGCGCCGCTTCACTACTGGCACCGCGCTCAGAGAGAATAAACACCGAAGACCCCGAGGCACTGGCATTGGGCGCGGCGTCCGCGTGGATAGAGACAAAGACATCGGCATGCCCCGCCCGCGCCCGCTCGATGCGCTCACGCAGCGGCAGGAAGTAATCCCCAGTACGAATCATTAAAGGCTGCATCCCGGGTTCCGCAGCCACCAAACGTTCCAAACGCCGCGCAATACTCAGCACGATGTCTTTCTCAAAAGTGCCTGCGGGCCCGATCGCTCCCGGATCACGACCGCCATGCCCGGCATCGATGGCGACGATGACGTCGGGGTTCCTGGCAGGCTCCGATGAACGCGTCTGCGAAGCGGGGGATGCTGGAGCCGCTGATGCCACGGCACCCTCTTGTTGCAAATCAATCACCAAGCGGTGGCGGGCATCATCGGTGGGTCGCAAGAGAAAACTGCGGGGATTGGCTGGTCTGGCTAAATCCAATACCACTCGAAAATCATTGTCGTTGCGCACGGCATGTCGCAGCCCACGCAGCGGGCTGCCGCTGAGTTCGGCCTGAGGTAATTCTCCCGTGAAACGCACGCCGCGCATATCGATGACCACACGATCGGGATTACTCAGCGTAAATAGGGCGTGCTCAACCGGGCCATCCAAATCAAAAACCAAGCGGGTGATCTCACCATCGACTGAGGTGCGTAGTCCGTGCAGTTGCACCCGGCCCGCGGCCAGCAAAAGTGACGGCCACACCAACCCCGTCACACCCGCGCTGGATGCGAACAAAGCCCGACGCAAAAACACGCGTCGCTGATTGATCTGTCGCCCTGAAGCCACAGTTTGCCCTTTTGCTGGCTGTCTTAGTGCCTATTCTGGACCAAATCCAGAGAAATGCAAGCGCAAAATAATGTGATTTATTAGATGGATACAGACTGATTTTGCTGTGGCTTCTGGGAAATGGCCGCTAACCAAGCCTCACCAATATCACTGGAAGCCTGCAGAATCAGAAGACGTCCACTGCCCGCCACTTCCAGAATCAACCGCACATCTGCATCCGGCAGCCATCCCTGCCCGCGCTCAGGCCATTCGATAAAACACAAAGCTTCGCCATCCAAATCCTCACGCACGCCCAGATATTCGAGCTCCTCAGGGCTACTGAGGCGATACAAATCAAAATGCAAAATACGTCGGTCAGTGCATTCATAGGGCTCAACCAAGGTGTAGGTGGGGCTACGGACGGTTTGACTCACGCCCAAGGCACGCAAAAAGGCCCGCACTAACGTGGTTTTTCCGGCCCCGAGGTCACCTTGAAGAGATACGCGCCCGCTGCGCGGTGCGCAGGCCGCCATACGCTGCGCAAACGCCTGGGTAGCGGCCTCATCGGCCAGCATCACTTGCATGGATTCATCACTCTGCGCAAAGCAGCGATTACATCGGACGCCAGAAGACCACGCTCACCCGTATCCGCCGCGGCTTGATCGGCCGCCGCCGCATGCGCACAAACCCCCAAAACCGCGGCCTGTAAAGCCTCGCCTTTTTTCGGTAAATGTTGCGCCAACACCCCCGCCAGCACGCCGGTGAGCACATCGCCCATGCCGCCACTGGCCATGCCCGGATTGCCCCCGCCACAGATAAATACCTGTTGCGCATCGCAAATAATGCTGCCCGCGCCTTTGAGTATGCAGATCCCGCCGTAGCGCTGTTGAATACCTCGCGCTGCCGCGACACGATCGGCCTCCACAGTGGCAATATCACAATCGAGGAGCCGGGCTGCCTCGCCGGGATGCGGCGTTAATATCCAATCATCACGATGCTGCGGGGCTTGCGCCAGCCCGTTGAGCCCATCGGCATCGATGATCTTTGGACCCGGCCACTTAAGTAGCCTTTTTAACAGCTGCTGACCCCAGTCCTGCTGACCCAAACCCGGACCGATGGCCAATACCGTCGCCCGCTCAAGTAACGGCTCAAGCTGCGTGATCTCGGCAATGCCGTGACACATGACTTCTGGCTGCGCCATCGGCAACAGCGCAGCGTGGCTGTGATGGGTCGCCACCGATACCCAGCCTGCGCCGACTCGTCCGGCAGCGCGAGCGGCTAAAAGGGCGGCGCCGGGCATGCCCTGATCACCACCCACCACCAGCACATGCCCATGATGACCCTTGTGCGCGTCCCGCGGCCGTGGGCCGAGTAACTGTAAAACCTGAGCATCCACTAGCCAAGCAGCCACCGGCTGCGCTGATAAACAAGCCTGCGGCGCCTCTAGCTCCGCCAAAACCACCTCACCGCTGAGCGCCGGACCTCGGCCCGTATACAGACCCAACTTGCGGGCAATAAAACTGACCGTGGCTGTTGCCTGCACCACCGAACCTGGCGCGGTTCCGCTATCGGCATCCAAGCCACTGGGCACATCCAAAGACAACACCGGCGCATCACAGGCGTTGATGGCCTCAATAGCCGAACCCAACACCCCCTCAGGGGCGCGCGAGACGCCGGTGCCCAGTAGGGCATCAATCACCACATCACAACCCCCAAGCGCCGCCGCCAGCTCTGCTGGCTCCTGTTCTAAGGCGGCCCAGTCGGCATAGGCCTGAGCTGCATCACCCCGCAGCGCTTTGGGGTCAGTGATGGCCACGCAGGCCACGCTTAAACCCTGCTGCACCGCCAGCCGCGCCAACACATAACCGTCGCCGCCGTTATTGCCCGGACCACAAAGCACCGCCACTTGCTGCGCCTGCGGCCAGCGCCCCCTTAAACTCTGCAAGGCAGCGGCCGCCGCGCGACGCATTAAGGTGTAGCCGGAAATCCCCTGCTGTTGAATACAACACGCGTCGATCGCGCGCACCGACGCAACCCGGTAAAGTGGCACTGATTGATTCATCACAGCTGGCGCATCCCCTAACTCATCGGCAAACTAAGTTACTGGATTTATCGCGTTTGAGTAAGCCATGCAACACGCACACAACACTCAAGACATGCAGGCACTAGCAGAGCAGATCCGCCAATGGGGGCGTGAGTTGGGCTTTGATGCCGTGGGGTTTTGCGATACCGATTTAAGCGCGCATGAGCAGCATTTACTCAACTGGCTAGATCAAGGGCGGCATGGGGATATGCAGTATATGGCACGCCATGGCACGAAACGCAGCCGGCCCGAAGAGCTCATCCCCGGCACCCTGCGCATCATCTCCTTGCGTATGCAGTATTTCCCCACTGCGGCGCGTGAACCTTGGTCGGTGATTGAGGATAGCGAGCTGGCCTTTGTCAGCCGCTATGCGCTGGGCCGTGACTACCACAAGTTGATGCGCCAGCGCCTGCAGCAGCTGGCCGATCGCATTGAGGCCGTAGTGGGCCCTTTTGGCTATCGAGCTTTTGTCGACAGCGGCCCGGTGTTGGAAAAAGCCCTGGCGGAGAAGGCTGGACTGGGCTGGATTGGCAAGCACACCAACCTACTCAGCCGTGAGTGGGGATCCTGGTTTTTTCTCGGTGAGTTGTTTACCGATCTACCGCTGCCACTGGACCCAGCGGGCACTGAGCACTGCGGTACCTGCAATGCCTGTATCGAGATCTGCCCGACGCAGGCCATTGTTGCCCCATTTGAACTAGATGCGCGCCGCTGCATCAGCTATTTGACCATTGAAAACCGCGGCAGCATCCCCGAGGCCCTGAGGCCGATGATGGGTAACCGCATTTATGGCTGTGATGACTGCCAGTTGGTCTGTCCTTGGAATCGTCGCGCCAAGCTCGGCGTGGAGCCGAGCTTTCAGGCGCGTCATGGTCTGGATGACGTGGCACTCATCGATTTGTTCGCTTGGGATGAAGCAACCTTTCTCAAGCGCACAGAGGGCTCAGCAATCCGCCGCATTGGCCATGAGTGCTGGCTGCGCAATATCGCCGTGGCCTTGGGCAACGCGCCGAGCACTCCCGCAGTGATTGCTGCTTTACGCAGCCGCCAAGATCATCCTTCAGAGTTGGTGCGCGAGCATGTCGCCTGGGCTTTAGCGCGCCATGAAGCCTCGGCTGATGCACACTCTGGGGCGAGTTCGGGACCAGATTCTGGGACGGCTCAAGCCTCGGGATAATCCGCCAGATGCTGCAAAAGCGTCTGAACCATATCGTGGGACCCAACATAAAACGGCACGCGCTCATGCAAGCTTTGCGGCTGGCGCTCGAGAATGCGACTGCTGCCATCACTGGCTAGGCCGCCGGCCTGCTCGGCGATAAACGCGATAGGGTTGCACTCATACAGCAGCCGCAACTTGCCACTGGGGGCTTTTTGCGTCGGCGGATACATGAAAATGCCGCCCTTAATCAAATTTCGGTGTACATCCGACACCAACGAACCAATATAGCGGGAGCTATAGGGGCGGTTCGTGGCCGCATCCACCACCTGGCAATACTTCATGTACTGTTTCACGCCCTGCGGAAAGTGGGCGTAGTTGCCCTCATTAATGCTATAAATCGCGCCTTGAGGCGGCGTTTGCATATTGGGATGAGACAGGCAGAACTCGCCAATACTGGGATCCAAGGTGAAGCCATTAACCCCCTTACCCGTGCTGTATACCAGCATCGTCGACGAGCCGTAGATAATGTAACCGGCGGCCACCTGTGCCAAGCCGGGCTGCATGAAATCGCTCAGGTCGGCCGGTGCGCCGCGATCAGATAGGCGGCGATAGATAGAGAAAATCGTCCCCACCGAGACATTGACGTCGATATTGGAGGAGCCATCCAACGGATCCATGCAAAACACGTACTTGCCATCACGACTCAGGCCATCTTCAAACAGGGTGATCTCTTGATCTTCCTCTGAGGCGATCGCACAGCATTCGCTGCTGCCCCGCAAGGCATCGATGAAGTGTTGATTGGCGAACAGGTCCAATTTCTGGACGTCCTCACCCTGCACATTGATATCGCCAGCGCGGCCCAGAATATCCACCAAACCCGCCTTATTGATCTTCTTATTGACGATTTTGGCGGCCACACCCACATGATGCAGCAACCGCGACAATTCGCCCTTGGCATAAGGAAAATCCGCCTGACGCTGGATAATGAATTCGTTCAGCGTGGTAATCGTATATGAAGCTTGCATAACGGCTCTTCTTTTATAGTTTGCGGCTGCAATCATACCAGCGGGTTGGCTACAATAGCGGGCAATGGCTCAAGACATTGACCTACCCCCCAAAAGCTCCGACCCTCCCGCTACTGGTCTTTGGCGGCCCCGACTTGGGTTGGTGCTGGGCCCGCTGGTGTTTGTTGTGATGCTGGTGGCGGGCCCGCCGGGTGAGATGGATCAGCATGCGTGGTCAGTAGCAGCGCTCACTGCCCTGATGGCTATTTGGTGGGTCACCGAAGCCATTCCGATCCCTGCCACGGCCCTGCTGCCTGTGGTGCTTCTGCCTTTGATGAATGCCAGCAGTATTCAGGCAGCGGCAGCGCCTTATGCTAACCCGCTGATTTTTCTGTTTTTGGGCGGTTTCATTATCGCGCTCACCATTCAGCGCTGGGGCCTGCATCGACGCATCGCGCTGTTTATTCTTGGCTTAGCCGGCAAGCGCCTCGATCATTTGGTAGGCGGCTTTATTCTCGCCACCGCGGGACTCAGCATGTGGGTGAGCAACACCGCCACAGCGGCGTTGATGTTGCCCATTGGCATATCGGTATTGACGCTGCTGGATGAACGCGGACTGTCCCCCGAAGAAATACGCCAAATGGGCGTGGCGCTGCTATTGGGCATTGCTTTTGGCGCCAATATTGGCGGCATGGCGACGCTGATCGGCACACCACCGAATGCCTTACTGGCGGCTTACATGGGCGATCAGTTCGACTTGCAGATTGGCTTCGCCCAGTGGATGTTGCTGGGCGTACCACTGGCCACCATTCTACTGGTGTGCACTTGGTACACCCTATGTCGCTGGACCTTCCAGATCTCGCGCGAGCCGATGCTGGGTATTGATGCCCTGCTGGCTCAACAACGCGAGCAACTGGGCTCCATGCGCATGCAAGAAAAGCGCGTCGCCGTGGTATTTGTGTTGGTGGCATTGGCTTGGGTATTGCGGCCCTGGCTAGAGGGCCTTTTACCCGGGATAGCCATCAGCGATGCCGGCATAGCGCTGATGGGGGCCTTGCTGCTGTTTGTGATCCCCGCCAACTTACAGCGCCATCAATTCCTGATGGACTGGGAAACCACGCGTCAGCTGCCCTGGGGGGTATTGGTTCTGGTGGGTGGGGGCTTAAGCCTAGGCACCGCCATCGGCCAAAGCGGCCTTTCGGATCATCTAGCGGCGGCGCTGTCGCAATTAAGCAACTGGCCCGTGGGCCTACTGATGGCCTTAACGGCGTTCACCGCCATGCTGCTCAGCCATGTCACCAGCAATACCGCCACCGCGGCCACCCTGCTGCCGCTGGCCGCCTCGTTGGCAATAAGCCTCGGGATTGAGCCTTTGCTTTTGGCGGCGCCAGTGGCCTTGGCCGCTTCATGCGCTTTTATGCTGCCGGTAGCCACGCCGCCCAACGCGATTGTCTTTAGTAGCGAGCGACTGCAGGTGCCGGATATGGTGAACGCCGGCTGGCGCTTAAGCCTGATCGCCTTGGCGCTGATCACCTTGGTGGCCCTGCTGTTTTTACCGGCGTTTAATGCCTGGCTATGAACTCTGTCGGTAACGTCTGACCGTTTGGATCAAAGCCTGAGTTGAGGCATCGTGCGGGCTTGGCGGCGCGTCTTGACGGAGATCCTTGAGCACCTGCCGGGCCAGCTGCTTGCCGAGCTCAACCCCCCATTGATCAAAGGAATTGATGTTCCAAATGACGCCCTGCACAAAAACCTTGTGTTCATAAAGTGCCAACAACATGCCCAGCGTTTTGGGATCGAGCTTGGGGAACAGCAGGGTGTTGCTGGGACGATTACCGGCGAACACCCGATGCGGCGCCAAGGCGGCGATTTCTGCTGGGCTATGCCCGGCCTCTTGCATCTCATGCGCCACTTGCTCTTGGGTCTTGCCCTGCATCAGCGCCTCAGCCTGAGCCAACATATTGGCCAGCAGCATCTCGTGATGCTCGCCCAGCGGATAATGAGACTGACAAGGCGCGAGAAAATCACAGGGAATCAGATGCGAGCCCTGGTGGATCAACTGATAAAAAGCATGTTGGCCGTTGGTACCGGGCTCGCCAAAGATAATGGGACCCGTGGAGTAATGCACAGCCCGCCCTTGGCGATCTACTGACTTGCCATTGCTCTCCATGTCCAGCTGCTGCAAATATGCCGGCAGTCGGTGCAATGGCTGATCATAGGGCAGCACGGCGTGTGCGGTCGCACCGAGGAAGTTGTGATACCAAACGCCGAGCAGACCCAGAATCACCGGCATATTGCGGGCCAAAGGTGCCTTGCGAAAATGCTGGTCCATGGCATGCGCGCCCGCCAGTAACTCGCGAAAGCGATCCATACCCACGCTGATGGCTATCGACAGGCCAATGGCAGACCATAGGGAATAGCGGCCGCCGACCCAATCCCAAAAGCCAAAGCGATTGGCCGGATCGATACCGAACTCACTGACGGCGCGGGGGTTGGTGGAGATGGCCACAAAATGCTTGGCGATATCTTCTTCCTGCCCGCCTTGTTCGAGGAACCAGCGCCGCGCGCTGTGGGCATTGGTCAGGGTTTCTTGGGTGGTGAAGGTCTTAGACGCAATAATAAACAGCGTGGTCTGCGGCTTTAGCCCCGCCAAAGCCTGAAGCAGGTGGGCGGCATCGATGTTCGAGACAAAATGCATGCGCAGGCGCGGATGCGCGTAGGGGCGCAAAGCCTCACACACCATCAAGGGCCCCAAATCCGAGCCGCCGATACCAATGTTAACCACGTCGGTGATGGGCTCGTCGGTAAATCCCTTCCAGTCACCCTCACGAATGCGTTGCACACAATCCTGCATCTGATCCAAGACCGCATGAATCTGCGGCAGAATCGTCATATCCCCTCCAACCGCCCCGTCTCGCCGCGGATCTCGCAGCGCAGTATGCAAAGCGGCCCGCCCCTCCGTGAGGTTCACCGCCTCGCCCGTGAACAATGCCTCGCGCATCTGCGGTAGCTGAGTGGCCTCGGCCAAATTCAGCAGCAGCTGCAGCGTCTCATCCGTGATTCGGTTCTTGGAGTAATCCAACAAAAGCCCATTAAGGCTCAGACTAAAGCGGTCAAAGCGCTGCTCGTCATGGGCAAATAGGTCTTGCAGCGTTATTTGGTGCATGGTCTTGGCATGAGTCTGCAGTGCCTGCCATGCCGGACTGGCGGCGGGTGTTATGGACATCATGCGTAGTGATTTGGTTTTAGCATTATGGAAGCAAAAGATACCCGAGCCTGCGGCCGTGAGAAAGCATCACGGGTTTAGTCGGAACATTAGAACTTTCTGTTATGTAATTATTCCTTGACAAGCTTATGGGTCTTGATCAGTCTATGACGGTGTCAAATTGCGGATTCGCAAAAAATCAGATGACACTCGAGGCGGGGGACACCGCCATCGGCTCTGTTAGTGAACACTTGGAGGATTCCATGCTTAAGAAAGCCCTGTTCGCGCTGCCCCTAGCCCTTGCAGTCGGCATGCCGGCCCATGCGGATATGCGCGAAAATCCCGCCGACGTGCTGCGTCATGTCATTAACACTCTGCCTGATTCAGTTTACCTCACGCAAAGTGAGCAGAACCTGATGATGATGGAGGACAACCCGAATCTCTGGACCGTTGAAGACGGGCGTGAGCTTTTTTATGCCGAGCGCGGTCCGAATAATGTCTCGCTAGAAACTTGTGACTTTGGTAAGGGTCCGGGTGTGCTAGAAGGCGCTTATGTGGAAATGCCGCGGTTTTTTGCCGACACCGGTCGGGTGATGGATTTGGAATCACGATTGGTGCACTGCATGATCACCATTCAAGGCTTTGCTGCTGATGATCCGGCAGTACGCCAGCGTCATGGGTCGAACTCCGATCACATGAAGCTGCAAAGCTATATCACCTTCCAATCCAATGGCTTGCCTTGGAATCCTTCTTTGAGCCACCCGCTTGAGCGGGCCATGCGTGATGCCGGTGAGCAGTTGTTCTATCGCCGCGCTGGCGCTTTGGACATGAGCTGTCAGACCTGCCACGAG
Source organism: Ectothiorhodosinus mongolicus (assembly GCF_022406875.1). Taxonomy (NCBI): domain Bacteria; kingdom Pseudomonadati; phylum Pseudomonadota; class Gammaproteobacteria; order Chromatiales; family Ectothiorhodospiraceae; genus Ectothiorhodosinus; species Ectothiorhodosinus mongolicus. Next base: position 1,460,439 of record NZ_CP023018.1, on the reverse strand, counting down.
CAAGAAGGCAAGCGTATTCGCGCTTCGGTGCTGCCCAGTATCAATCAGCCGGCTGAATGGACTAAGGCCATTTCTTGGCCCGCCTTCCGCGTCGGTCATCAGAACTCACGCAGCACCCAGCACCGCGTACGCGGCTGTTACTGGCAGATGCGTCAAGGCCAGATCGTAGCCGGCAGTGATGCCTCGATTGCGCTGATTGCTTTCTGGACGGACGCAGCCCGCGGTCAGCCCGCGATTTTGCCCGACATGAAGCGCTAAGACCGGATGCCAAAGGAGAGTATGAAAATGATGTTTGGTAAAAAGAAAATCCTGGCTGGCGGTCTGGTTGCCTTGGCATCCGCTGCCGTCATCCTCGCAGGCTGCGCCTCTCAGGAGAAAGAAGACTATGCACTGGCCTATTACACGCAGATGTCTGCGGCGGAATTGGCGGAGCATCTGATCTTTGAGAAAGGCGGGTTCAATTTGGACCAGCCGACTCAGGAAGGCACCACGGTGCGGGAACGTCAAACTCAAGATGATCTCAACATGGTCTGTTCTGAGTACCGCAACCGCCCACCCGCTGACGTGGCTGGGCAGATCGTCACAGAGGCCCGAGCCAGCATGAAGTATCCAGAATATGGGCTGGAATTGGGTGACTGGCGTCGCGGTGCCGAACTGGCCTGGTCCGGTTTTGGCTTCCGCGTCGGCCATAACGTTGATAACCATGAGCGTCGCGAAGTCGGTGGCAACTGCTATAACTGCCACAGCATGAGTGAAGGCCGCACCGGTGGTTCGCTTGGCCCAAGCTTGGTGGGCTATGGCAAGACCCGCGGTGACAGCCTCGAAGTACGGCGCTTCGTCTATGAAATGATGTACAACCCGCATGCCTACTTCCCTTGCACGGAAATGCCGCGCATGGGCCACAACGGCCTGCTGAGCGCAGAAGCCATGGCTGACATCATGGCCTACCTGCTGCACCCCGAGTCTCCGGTTAACCGATAGACACAGGGTTAAACGGGGTACGACCCTCTTTGGGGTCGTACCCCTTTTTTTTGACTGACGAATGGGGTACGACCCCAGATGGGGTCGTACCCCATTTTTGTTATAATATTCGCCCATGAGAGTCCTGTTCGCGACTAGCGAAGCACATCCGCTGATTAAGACTGGGGGCTTGGCTGATGTGTGTGGCAGTCTGCCACCGGCGCTCAAACGACTGCGTAACGATGTGCGCATGATTCTTCCAGCCTACCCGCAATGTCTAGCCAATGCCGGCAAACTTAAGTCGGTTGCCCGCTTTCAGGTCGCCGGTTTTGACCAAGATATTGAACTGCTTGAAGGCCAGCTGCCAGGAACTCGGGTACCGCTTTACTTGGTGGACTCACCACTGCACTTTCAGCGCGCCGGCGATCCTTATCGGGCCTCGGATGGCCGCGATTGGCAAGACAACCACCTACGTTACGCGCTGTTTTGTCGGGTCATTGTCCAGCTTGCACTCAATCGCCTAGATTTGGACTGGGCGCCTGAAGTCTTACACTGTAATGACTGGCAGACAGGCCTCGCGCCGGCTTTTTTAAGCCAACACAGCCCTCGGCCAGCCAGTCTCTTCACCGTGCATAATCTGGCTTACCAGGGCCTTTTTGCGCCGCACGCCGCCGATGAACTCATCCTCCCGCCCGAGTTTTGGCGCATGGATGCTCTGGAGTTTCATGGCCAGATTAGCTTTATCAAAGGCGGGCTGGCCTTTGCTGATCGCATCAATACCGTCAGCCCTACCTATGCCCGAGAAATTCAGACCACGCAGTTTGGTCATGGTCTGGATGGCCTGTTACATGCGCGCTCGGCGCATCTTTCCGGCATTTTGAACGGCGTAGATTATCGACAATGGGATCCCGTCAAAGACAAACATTTACCGGCACGCTACAGCACCGACGATCTCTCGGGTAAAGCGCAGTGCAAAGCCGCATTACAGGCCACATTTGGTCTGACGCCCGATGCCGAGAAACCGCTGCTGGTGCATGTAGGACGCATGGTGGCGCAAAAAGGCGTAGACCTGATTCTCGGCGCCTGCGAACCTCTGCTCGCCAAGAAAAGCATACAGCTGGTGATTCTCGGCAGTGGTGAAAAAGCTCTGGAAACACAAGCCCGCGGCATGGCTGCGCGCCATGCTGAGGCTATGGGCCTGAAAATAGGGTATGACGAGGCGCTGGCGCATCAGATCGAAGCCGGCGGTGATCTGTTCCTGATGCCCTCGCGCTTTGAGCCCTGCGGGCTGAATCAAATCTATAGCTTGCGCTATGGCACGCCGCCGCTGGTGCGGCATACTGGAGGCCTAGCCGATACGGTCACAGATACCAGCAGCGAAACCTTAGCTGCCGGCAAGGCCACCGGCTTTGTCTTTGATGCCGCCAGTGACAAGGCCCTGCTCAACACCATACAGGGTGCATTAAAGGTTTATGCTGACACCGCAACCTGGCAGCAACTGATGCTTACCGGCATGAAGCAGTGCTTCGACTGGGAACTCAGCGCCCGCACTTATCACGATCTCTACAAGGAATGCACCAAGGCATGACCACCAGCGCTTTAACCGCACCGCCGCCACCGCCTAGAGATCGATTTTTGCGTGCTCGCGTGAAGCTGTTTGGTCAGCTACTGGGCAACATCATCCGGCGCCTTGAGGGTGATGAGGTTTATAACGCCATCGAAACCCTACGCAAGGGGTTTATCAGCCTACGCCAGCAGGAATCAGCCCAGAAACGTACTCGCTTGATGCGACTGATTAACGAGCTCAGTCCGCAAACCCTAGAGACCGTGATCCGCGCCTTCAGCATCTATTTCAGTCTGGTCAATCTGGCTGAAGAAGACTTTCTCTATCAAGAACGACGCCGCCAAGTCAATCAGGGCGGGCCGCTCTGGCTGGGCTCCTTTGACCAAGCGATGCGCGAATTAAAAGCCGACGGTGTGGAGGCCGATCGACTGCACGAATTATTGTCCCAATGTCGCTATATGCCGGTGTTCACTGCCCATCCCACCGAAGCACGGCGGCGCACGGTGATGGAAGCCCAACGACGCATCTTTATCGCTGCTGAGTCCCTGAACAAACCCAAGCTTAGCCAACTAGAGCGCGCTGAAATCAGCCGCCAACTGGAAACCCAAATTCAGGTCTTGTGGCGCACTAATGAAGTCCGCGTCAGCAAGCCCAAAGTCTTAGATGAAATCAAATATGGCTTGTTCTATTACGAAGAAAGCCTGTTTGCTGCCGTGCCCTTAGCCTATCGCTTGTTAGAAAAAGCCATCCGGCGCAATTATGGGGTCGATGATCAAGGCCGCTCGGCGATCCCCGTGCCCAGCTTGTTGCGCTTCGGCTCGTGGATTGGGGGCGACCGAGATGGCAATCCCCATGTCACGCCCGAGGTGACCGCCATGGCCTGTCGTCTGGCAATGAAACAAGTGCTGGGCGAGTATTTACGACGTGTGCATGATTTGCGCTTTGTGCTCACCCATTCCTCGCTGATGTGTACACCCAGCCAAGAATTTTTGGATAGCCTAGACGAGGATGCCAGCCTAGGACGGGTAGTCTTTAAAGCCGGCATCAATCCGATGCTCACCGAGCCCTATCGGCGCAAACTCTATTTCATTCGCCATCGCCTATTTGAAACCCGAGAGACCGTGCGCCGCCGCATTGAGGGGGAAGTGGCGGTACTCCCCGCGAAAGCTGCGTATCGCGACCACCATCAGCTGCTGCGTGATCTGTATCTGATTCGCGATTCGCTGATCAGCCATGGCGACGGTAATATCGCCGGCGCTGACCTGACCGATCTGATTCGCTTGGTAGAGACTTTTGGCTTCCACCTGCATCATCTGGATGTGCGCCAGGAATCTTCCGAGCACACGGCGGCGCTGGACAATATTCTTAGCGTCAGCGGCCGCTGTGAAAATTACGCCGAACTGGATGAAGCCGCACGCCTCGATTTATTGGGTGAACTCCTGAAACAGCGCACATTGCCGGAGCTCGATCGCGATGGGCTCAGTGAGCACGCGCGCAATACGCTGGCGGTCATGGATGTGATGGCGCAGATGCGCGGTGAAGTCGGGGCCGAAGGCATGGGCACCTACGTGATCTCGATGACCCACGCTGCCTCACATGTGCTTGAGGTGCTCGTGCTGGCGCGCTTTTGTGGCTTACTCAGCGGCGCGCAGGATGACCAGCCTTTTTGTTGGGTGCGCGTTGCCCCGCTGTTTGAAACCATTGAGGATTTGCAACACGTCGAGCAAGTCCTCTCCAGCCTATTAAGCCATCCCGCCTATGCCACCTTACTCAAAGCCGCCGGCAATACTCAGGAAGTCATGCTCGGCTACTCCGACTCCTGTAAAGATGGCGGCATTTTAGCCTCAGTCTGGAATTTGTATCAGGCACAAAAAACCATTATTGCAATCACCGAGACTCATGGCGTTGGCTGTCGATTATTCCATGGCCGCGGCGGCACCATGGGTCGAGGCGGCGGCCCCACTCATGAAGCCATTCTGGCTCAGCCGCCTGGCACGGTTCAGGGACAGATCAAGTTCACGGAACAAGGCGAAGTCTTATCCTACAAGTACAGTAACGTTGAGACCGCCGTTTATGAACTCAGCGTTGGCGCCACGGGCTTAATCAAAGCCAGCCGCGGTCTGATTGGCGCCGGCAGAAAAGACGATCAAACCTTCATGGAAATCATGACGCAACTGGCCAGTAGCGGCGAAAAAACCTACCGCAACCTCACCGACCATACTCCCGGCTTGCTGGATTACTTCTATGAAGCCACCCCAGTGGAGGAAATCGGCCAATTGAACATTGGCTCGCGGCCCTCGCACCGGCGCCAGGCCGATCGCTCAAAAAGCTCGATTCGTGCTATCCCATGGGTATTCAGCTGGGCGCAGTCGCGCCACACACTACCCGCTTGGTATGGCATTGGCGCCGCTTTAAGGACTTGGCGCGGTGAAGATGCGGCACGTTTGGCGCAGCTGCGCGCGATGTACGCACAATGGCCGTTTTTCCGCGCCTTATTGTCCAATTGCCAAATGGCCCTATCCAAGGCCGATATGGGTATTGCCGGTGAGTACGCCGAGCTTTGTTACGATCAAGAACAGGCAACCGAGATCTACCGCCGCATTCGCGCTGAGTTCATGCGCACGGTGGAAGAAATCCTTTTGATCAGTGAGGCGCCCTCCATACTGGCGGATAACCCCACCTTGGCGCTGTCGTTGCTCAGACGTAATCCATATCTGGATCCGCTCAACCATATCCAGATGCGGCTACTGCAGGGCTATCGCCAAGCCATAGCCAGCCATCAGGCTCAGGACAATCCGTGGATTTCACCGCTGCTGCGTTCGATTAACGCCATCGCTGCGGGCATGCGCAATACCGGTTAAGCAGCCTGCGTCGCAATCTCGTTACTGGTGCCGGTGACGTCGTTATGCTCATTCAGATACACCAGCGAAGGCTTGAACAAATCCGCTTCTTCGGCGGTCATTTGTGCATAGGAACAAATGATCACACGGTCGCCCGGATTGGCCTTATGCGCTGCAGCGCCATTCACTGAAATCACGCGGCTACCCGCTTCAGCCAAAATCGCGTAGGTGGTGAACCGCTCACCGTTGGTAATGTTATAGATCTGGATTTGTTCGTAGGGACGAATCCCAGCCATGCGCATGAGATCGGCATCAATCGCGCAGGAGCCTTCATAATCCAGCTCAGCATGGGTTACCGCTGCACGATGCAGCTTACACTTCAGAAGCGTCAACAACATCTTCATTCCCTCCTACCGGGACTCGGCCCCCGTGGACCACTTGCCCGGGGAAGACTTTGTGCGGTCGCTCATGCACCGCTACAAGTCAATCGTTATATTATCAATCAGTCGGGTCTCACCCAACCAGGCAGCGCCCAAAACCACCAATGCACGGTCAACAGACTGCGGCACCCCTAGGTCATTTTTTCGCCGCACTGCAACATATTCAGGCCGTAGGCCAGAAATTTCAAGTCCTGCCATCGCTTCCTGCTGCAAAAATGCGTGATCGGACTCTCCCGCCACCAGCCTTTCCACCACCCGCTGCAGGCACCTATAAAGCGCTGGCGCCTTACGCCTTTCATCGGCATTCAGCCTGCGGTTGCGAGAGCTCATCGCCAACCCATCCGCCTCGCGCAATGTGGGTGCAGACTCAATATTAACGGGTATATTCAAATCAGCAACCATTTTTCGGATCACCAACTGCTGTTGAAAGTCTTTTTCGCCGAAAACAGCGACATCCGGCTGCACCAGATTAAACAGCTTAAGCACCACGGTAGCCACCCCATCAAAATGCCCAGGACGGTGCTCACCTTCCAACATATCACCCAGCTCAGGGACATGCACACGGCTCACCCGAGACTGATCCAACGGGTAGACTTCACTGGCCTCAGGAGCAAATACGGCATTCACGGGCAAAGCCTGCAGCTTCTCGAGATCGGTCTCGAGAGTACGCGGATACGCCGCCAAATCATCGGCGCGATCAAACTGCAAAGGATTCACAAAAATACTCACCACCACCTGATCAGCACCCTTAGCCGCTTGTTCCACCAAGGACAAATGTCCCTCATGCAGCGCGCCCATGGTCGGCACCAGCGTCACACTGGCATGACTTTGGCGCCAATCGTGCCGCTGCTGCCTTAAGGCAGCGACTGTTTGTATCAGCTGCATACTCAGGAAAAACTCTGCGCCGCTGCGGGGAATTCTCGGGATTTTACCGCAGCCACATAGGCGCTGAGCGCCTCCTGAATACTGCCGCGGCCTTTAAGAAAGTCTTGAGTAAACTTAGGCGGACTAGCGGTTATCCCCAGGACATCATGCATCACCAGGATCTGACCATCACAACCGCTGCCGGCACCAATGCCGATCACCGGAATGTGCACTTCTTTTTGAATGCGGCTGGCTAAGGCTGAGGGCACGCATTCCAGCAATAACATATCGGCACCAGCCTGCTGCAGCGTCAGCGCATCGGCCAACATCTGCTCTGCCTGTCTGTCCTCACGACCCTGGACGCGATAGCCGCCCAGCTTGTGTACCAGCTGCGGCCGTAAACCCAAGTGGGCGCAAACCGGGATCCCATGCGCGGCAAAGCTAGCGACAATCTCTTGCTGCTGGGCATCACCTTCGAGTTTAACCATTTGCGCCCCACCGTCCTGCATCAAGCAGGCAGCGGTCTCCAAAGCATGCTCCAGCGTCACATAGCTCATAAAGGGCATATCCGCGATTAGCCAAGCCCGAGATAGACCGCGCGCCACCGCCTGAGTGTGGTACACGATATCCTCGACCGTCACTGGTACGGTGGTTTCATGACCTTGCACCACCATACCCAAAGAGTCGCCCACCAGCACCACATCCACCCCAGCGGCATCCGCTAAGCGCGCTTGCGAGTACTCATAGGCGGTTAAACAGGCGATGGGCTCAGCGCGCTCGCGCATAGCGTGCAACTGCCTTAGATTCAATCTCTGACTGTGGTGCTGAACACTCACGGACAAGCCCTAGTTTGGCCTAGCGCGGCTGATCAACAGCCGGCAGGGGGTTAAAGAAATGACGTCCAACGCGCACGCTTTGCATGAATTCCAACAGCTGCTGAAAATCGGCATCACGATTCACCCAGTCAATCTCACTGGCATTCACAATCAGCAATGGTGCATCGGCATAATGATAGAAGAACGTCGCATAGGTATCACTCAAACGCTGGAGATACACCCGATCAATGAGCTTCTCATAACCTCGACCACGGCTTTGTATGCGTTGTCGCAAAACCTCAACCGGCGCTTGTAAATAAATCACCAAATCTGGCTTGGGGACGTCCCGCTGCAGGCCTTCGCGAATCTGTCGATAAAGACGATACTCTTCAGCATCCAAGGTGACTTGAGCAAACAAATCATCTTTGTCGATGACAAAATCGGTAATGCAAATCTCCTCATCGGGAGAGGATTCCATGCCCCGCAATTGTTTCAGCCGCTGGTTTAAGAAAAATAGCTGCGTGGCCAAAGCATGTGCTTTGGGATCCTGATAAAAGCGCTCCAGAAAGGGATTGCCCTCGGGCGCCTCCAAAATGAGATGGGCATTTAATGTCTCGGCCAGCCGCCGAGACAGACTGGTCTTACCGACACCGATAGGACCCTCAACAGCGATATAACGGGCTTCAAGGCTTGTCATGCGCCAAACCATAGCATAAGCCAAGGGCTTTTATGCCCTCATCGGCGCAAGCGGCTTTGAGATCTCCCACCATGCCCAGTCCAGGAATCCTCAGGGCCGGGGCAATCTCGGCCAGTGGCCACAAAACAAAGGGCCGCTCGGCCAAGCGCGGATGTGGCACTGTCAAGCGCGCATCGGCGATGTCAACATCCTCATAGACAAGAATATCAAGGTCTAACGGGCGTGGCCCCCAGTGCTCGCCAGCGCTGCGCCCCTGTTGTTGTTCCTGCGCCTTCAACACATCCAGCAAGGCCCAAGGACTGAGCTCGGTGCGCACCCGAGCAACCGCATTGACAAAATCCGGCTGATTTTGCGGACCATGGGGGCGGCTTTGATAAAAGCCAGAGACCGCTTCTAAAATCATAGCTGGATGAGCCTTGAGCGAATCCAGCGCACACGTGAGCTGAGCTTCAGGCGCTTCAATATTGGCACCCAATCCCAAATAAACCCTAGCGCTCATTCGCGCTTGCGTGGCCGCCGTCGGCGCCGGCGTTTGGCGGCGCCGCTACCACCCACCTCAGCCATCTGGCGTTGCTCATCGGGCTTCAGTTCCTGAATTTTGGTCCACCACGCACAGCCTTCCTGCAACGCCTCACCCGAGTGCGCCCGCAGGCAATAAAAATCATAGGCGGCGCGAAACCGGGGGTGACTCAAAAGACGCAGCGCGCGGGCGCCTCGACGCTGTTCGAGTCTTGGCTGCAGTTCCCAAATCTCCCGCATCACCAGGGAAAAGCGTTTGGGAATCATGATTTGTTTGGCTTGGCGTGCCAGCACTTCCGCACCGGCCTGTTGCAGCGCAGGCAACAAACTCTCACCCGCATCGACCAAACGCTGCGCCTCATGACGCACCGGCTCCCATAACAATACGGCATACAAAAAGGCGGGGTGCACGCCCTTGTTTTCGCGAATACGGGTATCGGTATTGCGTAGGGCGTTAGCCACAAAAGTGATCGGAAAACCCTGCTCTTCCTGGGCCAGACTGTGTTCGGTAAGCGGAAACAGCCGCGCAAAAAGTTCATACTGGCGGAGCATCTCAAAGGTCTGCAGACCATGACCGGCGTGAAATAACTTGATCACCTCGTCGAACAGACGCGCGGGCGGTACATCCGCCAGCAGCGGCCCGAATTGTTTGAGCGCTAGGCGCGTCCCATCATCCAGCATAAAGCCCAGCTTGGCGGCAAAGCGCACAGCACGCAGCAAGCGCACCGGATCCTCGCGGTAACGCACCTCAGGCTCACCAATCAACCGCAGCCGACCCTGGCGCAAATCCTCCATGCCACCGGTGTAATCCACCACCGAAAAATCCGCAATGTCGTAATAGAGCGCATTGATGGTGAAATCCCGCCGCCACGCATCCTGCTCAATCGTGCCGTAGACGTTATCGCGTAAAATGCGCCCATCCGCCATCTCCGCTTCGTGTTCCTCGCTCTCCTCACTGTCATGTGGCGCGCGAAACGTGGCCACTTCGATGATCTCGCGACCAAAATGCACATGAGCTAAGCGGAAACGTCGGCCGATCAGGCGACAATTACGAAACAAACCACGCACCTCCTCCGGATGCGCATCGGTGCCGACGTCAAAATCCTTGGGCTCACGGCCCAAGAGCAGATCACGCACGCCACCACCGACCAAACAGGCGCGATAGCCAGCCTCACGCAAGCGATAAAGAACGCGCACCGCATTGGGGCTGATATTCGCCCGAGAAATGCCGTGTTCGGCACGGCCATAGATTCGTGGCATAGAGCCACTGTTGGCTTTCAATGGATTGACTGACACAAGAGACGTTCGCTAGTCACAACAGACCGCAGTTTACATGGCCTGCTCAGCAAACGGTAACATCGCGATTGGCCCCATCTCACGACCCTGTTGTACTTGAGCCAACATCTCGCTGCTGCTGTGTTTGAATTGTTCCAGTTCCTCACCGGTCAAGCGCTCGCTAGTGGGAAGCTCGGCGCGCATGACATTCACCGCTCGGCCACCGATATGCAGCTCATAATGCAGATGCGGCCCGGTGCTTCGCCCGGTATTGCCCGACAAGGCAATGCGCTCACCTCGCGTCACCCGTTGCCCCGGACGCACCAAGGAGCGACTTAGGTGCAAATACCGCGTGCTGTAACCCTGGCCATGCTCGATGACAATAAAGCGCCCCGCAACGGGATGGGTTTCCACGCGCGTCACCCGGCCATCGGCGGGGGCCAAAATGGGGGTCCCGATGGGCATGGCCCAGTCCGTGCCATAGTGCGGGGCAACACGCCCGGTCACCGGGTGACGCCGGCGCAAATTGAAATGCGAGGTAAGGCGATGCTCGCCGGCAAAGGGTCGACGATCAAAGGGTGGCAATAACCCTTCACCATCAGGCCGATAAAAGCGCCCATTACTGTGACGAGCGGCGCTGACGCGAATCAATTGGCCGTTGTATTCAAACGCCAGCAGTCGGAATTCCAGCGGCTCACGATCACCGGGCAAGATTTCCTGTTCCACCAACAGCGTAAAACTGTCTCCACTGCGGGCGCGATCACGAACCGGCAGATGGCGATCAATCAAAACAGCCAAAGCGGCTACTGAGCGCGGCGTCAATTCTGCAAACTGAGATAAGGCTTCGGAGACACTGCGGTCGATGGTAGCGGTGATGACCATCTGTGACACTTCACCCCGAGTGGCCACCTCACTGCGCGCAAAATCCCATCCCTCGGCCTCGCGTTCCCACTCCACACCCGAAGTACGATTGGCCCAGATCCGCAAATGGGTCAGATAGCCTTCATCATCGACCCGCCATTCAATCAGCTGCCCGGGGCGTATGCGGTTGAGAATTCGCGCATCATCGCGATCAGCCAGCAGCCGATACAGAGTTGCCTGCGGCAGGCCCCAATCGCGAACCCACAAAGTCGAGAGACGATCACCCTGACGGAAGCGATACTCTTCCCAGACAACATCACCCTCGCTGATGACCAAATCGTCTTCGTCAAGGACAAAGGTTTCATAAGAGGTATGGTCGCCAAACTCGGTATCTAGCAGCATGTCGTCTACACCGACCGGCAAAGCCAGCGGAGTCAGTTGCTCAGACACGCCATTTTTGGAGGGAACGAAACCAGAAAGTATTGGGGGGTAGAGAGCCGTGGCGATCATTCCCAGCGCCACACAAACCATCAAGAATTTTAGGTTCAGCCTCATCGTGGGCATAAACCCCCCTCAAATCCCCAAACTGCGTGCGAGAATAACATGGCCTTGGAGGGATTGCGACTCTTCGCTCGCCATAAAAATGGGCCCCAAAGGGCCCATTTCTTAGCATCAAATGCGGATATTTGTTTAGAACGAAATAAACAAACCGCCATTGACCGGAATGTTGGCACCCGTAATATAACCGGCCTGCTCGTCACACAACATGGTCACTGCAAAGGCGATATCCTGCACCGTGCCCATTCGGCCGGCTGGGACCTGTGCGACGATGGCATTACGCACATCTTCGGGCATAGCGTCGGTCATGGCTGTTGATGTGTAGCCCGGCGAAACCGTATTGACCGTGACACCCTTGGCCGCAGTCTCCTGAGCCACTGCCATGGTAAATCCATGCATACCGGCTTTGGCTGCTGAATAGTTGGCCTGGCCAAACTGACCGCGCTGACCATTCACCGAGGAAATATTGACAATCCGACCCCAACCGCGATTGGTCATACCTTCAACCAGATGGCGGGTGACATTAAAGACGCTGTTAAGGTTGATGTTAATAACATCAGTCCACTGCTTTTCTTCCATCTTACGCAGGGTCTTATCACGCGTGATGCCGGCACAGTTCACCAGAATGTCGACTGGCCCAACGCGACCCTCGATATCCTTGATCATCTCCTCACAGGAAGAAAATGAGGACACATCACCAGCAGCAATGTGCATATTCAGACCCTCATCGGCCATCTGCTTTTGCCAAGCTTCGGCTTCGGCCTGCAGGGCAGGCAAATAATTGGCCACAACCTCATGGCCCGCCTCAGCTAATTTACGGCAGATCTCGCTACCAATACCTCCGGTACCCCCAGTCACTAATGCGATGCGCTTACTCACGATTTTCAGACTCCTGTTCTGTTGTTCTGTGAAACGTTTAAATTTATTTGTCGTCTTCGGGCTTTGACTTGTCGTCAGGCTTACCGGCCAAGCCCGCCGCGCGGAAAAACTCTGACTGCATATCCTGCCAGAAAGACATGTTTCGGCGCGTCATCTCCGCCATATCCCAGGCAGCTTTACCCCCCACGATCTCGCCCATACGCTGGTTGAAATCGCGCTGCTGATCAGCGAAGAACTTGAGACTGTGATCCAGATATCCAGAAAATGCCTCATGCACCGCCTCGTCATAGAAGCGGATAAAACGCAGCAGCATATCGGTAGTGAATAACGGCTCACCGCCGGTTTCCTGTTCGGTAATAATCTGGATCAAGATACCGCGCGTGATGTCCTCCCCCGATTGGCTGTCCACTACTTTCACTGGCATATTCTCACGCACCAGTTTTTGGACATCGACCATGGTCACATAACGACTTTCCTCGGTATCATACAGACGCCGATTCGGGTACTTTTTAATCAGCCGAGCTTCTGCACTCATGGCTCTCCCCTCATATTTATCGTCATAAAATAGTGCTCAGCAGAGCTCCACGGCCAAGGCTACACCCTGACCGCCGCCGATACAAAGCGTCGCCAAGCCACGTTGGGCATTCAAACGCTGCATGCCGTGCAGCAAAGTCACCAGCACGCGCGCGCCGGAAGCGCCAATAGGGTGACCAATCGCGATCGCCCCGCCACTGACGTTCACTTTCGACAAATCCCAGCCCATGGATTTATTCACCGCGATTGCCTGAGCAGCAAAGGCTTCGTTGGCCTCCACCAAATCTAAATCTGAAGGTTTCCAACCGGCTCGTTCCAAACATTGGGTGGTCGCCGGAATGGGGCCGGTGCCCATGATACGTGGATCCACGCCGGCCGCCGAGAAAGCCACCAGCCGGGCCAGCGGCTTCAGCCCCAGTTCTTTAGCGCGCGACTCACGCATAACCAGAACACCTGCCGCCCCATCGTTAATGCCGGAAGCATTACCGGCAGTCACAGAGCCCTCTTTACTGAATGCTGGGCGCAGTTTGGACAATGACTCAGCGGTTGTGCCATGACGCGGGAACTCATCGGTATCAAATACCACGGTCTCGCCACGTTTACGGCCGGGCACCTCGATGGGTGCGATTTCGTCCTTAAAATAACCGGCTTTTTGCGCCGCTTCAGCGCGTTGCTGCGACTGCGCTGCAAACTGATCTTGATCATCACGACTGATAGCGTATTCACCGGCGACATTTTCTGCGGTCGTCCCCATATGGAAGTCATTAAAGGCGCACCACAGCCCATCCTTAATCATGGTGTCGACCAGCTTCCAGTCACCCATTTTTTGTCCCTGGCGAGAGCGCGGCAGCGCATGCGGAGAGGCCGACATATTCTCCTGGCCACCAGCGATGACGATATCCGCATCGCCCGCCATCACTGCATGCCAAGCCAATTGCACTGCTTTTAGGCCGCTGCCACAGACTTTGTTGATCGTATAAGCGGCGCTGGTGTGCGGCAAACCAGCTTCAATCGCTGCTTGACGCGCCGCATTCTGACCCACACCTGCCTGCAGCACTTGTCCCAGGATGACTTCATTGACCTGATCAGGCTTAACACCACTGCGCTCGAGCAGAGCTTTAATGACATGCGCTCCCAAGGTTGAGGCAGGCACCTGAGACAATGAGCCTCCGAAGCTGCCAACAGGGGTACGCGCGGCACTGACAATAACGATGGATTCCATGCTGAGTCTCCTGCAGGGGCGGGTCGCCCACGTTTATCTGGCTTTAGTTTGGGGTTTATACCAGAAGGCGGGGGTGCAAAACCAAGACATGACGCATGAATTAATGATTTTGCTGCACCGCACAATCCTGTGATATGCTATGTATTCAGATCCCAAAAAATCGAATTTTAAGGGATCACTTTAGAACATCTTGAGGAGAGTACCCGATGTCCGAATCCAAAAACTTCAGCGCTGATGATTGGCTGCAAGCGCAGAAAACCTATTGGGACGCCTGGATGGACATGAGCCGCAAGGCCATGAGCCAGCCCGGAGCGCCGGCCTGGTCTGACGCTGTTGATCAGTGGTGGAAAATCGCTGGCGGCAACCTACCAGAAGCCACCCGCCCCTACGCCCAACCCATGATGGACATCGGTCGTAGCTTTTTCACTACCGCAGAAAAGCTGTTCCAGGGTGCTAGCGCGGACAACGGCAACCCCATGAACGCCGTCAATCAGTGGCTGGATCAAATGACCCAAGGCTTTCAGGCGATGTCTGTTGGTCAGGTGCCTGGCAAAGATCTGAACGCCTTCTGGAAAATGCCCATGGATACTTGGAATCGCGTCGTGTCCAACTTCATGCCGATGCCAGGTGATTTCATGCAGGCGCTGCGCCCCGAGATGCCCTACGGTGATGCTGCCAAGGAACAAATGGACCGCTTCTTGTCGGTTCCAGGCGTTGGATATACTCGTGAGTCCCAAGAACAGTATCAGCACTTGGGCAAATTAATTCTCGACTACCAGCAGGCTTCGCAGCAGTATCAAACGGCTTTCGCTCAAGTCGGCTTAGACACCATTGAGCGCTTCCGTGCCCGCCTCGAAGACATCGCGGAGAAGGAAACACCGATCAACTCCGCTCGCGGCTTTTATGACGTCTGGGTCGATGTGGCCGAGGAAGTCTATGGCGAGTTTGCCATGTCCGAGGAATATGCGCGCGTCTACGGCGAGATGATTAACCGTTTGATGGCCGTGAAAAAACACGGATCCACCATCACCGACGAGGTGGCGGAGAGCTTGAATATGCCGACCCGCCGCGAGGTCAACACCTTGCATGAACGCCTGCAGGAAAGCCGTCGCGAGATGTTTCGCATGAAAAGTCAGCTGCATAAGCTGACCAAGGCACAAAAAACCGCAGCAAGCGCTTCCAGCAGCACGACTCCTGCCGCCAGCAAACCTGCCGCCAGCAAACCTGCCAGCAGTAGCGCGGGATCCGGTAGCAAATCATCCACCACCAGCGCCCAGAAACCGGCAGCCAAGGGTTAATAGGAGCCATCGATCATGATTCAGTCCGTCAATATTCGCCCCGATCAGCTGTTGGAAGAAATCTCCAACTTCCAACAAAAGCTGGGCAAGGGCCTGCAAAACCTCTCCGAGGCCGATGATATTCCTACCGGCGTAACGCCCAAGGAAGCCATCTATCGCGAAGATAAGCTCACCCTTTATCGCTTTCAGCCTAAGACCGGTGTGGTGCAAAATAAGGTGCCGTTGCTGATTGTTTATGCTTTGGTCAACCGCCCCTACATGACCGACCTGCAAGAGAACCGCTCCATGGTTCAGGGTCTGCTGGAAGCCGGTATGGATGTGTATCTCATCGACTGGGGTTACCCAGATCGCGGCGATAACTTCCTAACCATCGATGATTATCTCAATGGTTATCTAGATCGCTGCATTGATGTCATCTGTGAGCGCCATGACATCGACAAGGTTAACCTACTGGGTATTTGCCAGGGTGGTACGTTCAGCCTGTGCTACAGCGCCATGCACCCCGAAAAAGTCGCCAATCTGGTCACCATGGTGACCCCGGTCGACTTCAACACGCCGGACAACATGCTGGCCCACTGGGTCAAACATGTGGATGTCGACATGCTGGTGGATACCATGGGAAATATCCCAGGCGAACTGCTCAACTGGACTTTCCTTAACCTCAAGCCCTATCAGCTGATGGGTCAGAAGTATTTGGATATGGTCGAGGTGCTGCAGGACAAAGACAAGATAGATAACTTCCTGCGCATGGAAAAATGGATTTTCGACAGCCCCGACCAGGCCGGCGAAACCTATCGCCAGTTCCTAAAGGACTTCTTCCAGCAGAACAAGCTGGTGACGGGTGGTCTGCGTATTGGTGACTACGATGTCGATCTGAAGAACGTCAGCATGCCAGTACTGAACGTATTTGCTGAACAAGATCACCTGGTCCCGCCCGATGCCTCCAAGGCACTGGCCGGCAAAGTGGGCACCAAGGACTATACCGAGCTGTCGTTCCCGGGTGGCCATATCGGCATCTATGTCAGCGGCAAGGCACAAAAGACCGTGCCACCGGCGATCGGCAAATGGATTGGCGAGCGCACCTAAAGTCATGCAGCTTCGGCTGATCAGCTTTGAAATCTGCCCCTTCGTGCAGCGCAGCATCATCACACTGCGTCACAAAGGGGCAGAATTTTCTCTAGAACTTATCGATCTTGAGAACCCACCCGCGTGGTTTCTTAAGGTCTCTCCCCTGGGCAAAGTGCCAGCGCTGGAGGTAGACGGCAAAACCTGGCTATTTGAGTCAGCCGTCATCAACGAATTCCTAGATGAAATCACCGAGCCGTGTCTGATGCCGGCCGATGCTTTAGAGCGCGCCAGACATCGCGCGTGGATTGCTTTTGGCTCGGAATGTATTTTTTCGCAATACGATTTAATGACTGCGAAGACTCAAGAAGACTTTGAGCGCCATCTGGCTGTGATCACGCGTCAGCTGCAACAACTCGAAGACCAGCTCGGCGATGGGCCCTATTTTGCCGGATCAACGCTGTCGCTGGTGGACGCCGCCATAGCGCCTCTGTTAATGCGCTATCAATTAATGAATGAGTGGCATCTGCTGTATGAGGCGGATGAGTACCCTAAACTGGCCGCCTGGACGCAATCACTGCTGGCGCGCGATGACGTAACAAAGTCTGTTCCCGACGATTTCCCGGCCCAGCTTCGCGCTTATCTGATTAAGCAGGGCGGTTACGGCCCGGATACCTTTACTCAGCCGTAACCGAGCGCAGCAGCGTCTCGCCAGCCATAATGCGTCCCGTGAGAGCGTCAAAGTGTCTGGGCGCCACATAGTGCAGCACGTCGCGACCGCGGCTATTGAGCACCACCACTAACCCCCTCTGCGGATAAAGGTAATACCGTCGCTCATCACCGATGGGCAGCATTTGCACCGGCTCACCAAAGCGGCGACGCACTTCGGCATCGTCATAGCGCGCCCGCGGCACGTACGATAGTTCGCGCACCGGCAGATCGAGCACCGCTCGAGCATCTTCATCGTTCAAACTCAGACGCCGCGCACCGCTGGGAGTGGGCCGACTGGACACGGCACGAGCTGCAAACCCCTCTAACAAGGATGCATCGGCAGCCGGCACCGCCAGCAAGTTGGCCTCAAATGGCCCCAGTTTCACCGAGCCAAAATAGGCTTCGAGGCGTTTGCTGCCATCGGGCATAACAAACAGCGCCATACTCGGCACTAGGCGCAGCTGCTCACGCAGACTTTGTAGCGGCGTTGATTCTAGTTCTACCCCAAAAACCGTACTGCGACCCTCGGGGCTGATCTCGATCTGCCACGGCAAATTCTCGTGATGGGCGCTGGGCGGCGGCCCTGTCAGGAGAAAAGCCAAACCGAAAAACGGAATAGCCACTGTTAAAGTAAGGATAAGTTTGCGTAGCATAGTGTTGGGAAGTCTAACATCTTGCGCGCTTTTGCTTTAGCCTTTGCGCCTCAAACATGGGAGCCAATGCATCATGCGTTTTGCCTATACCCTCTGGGCCCCGATCTACGATCGACTGGTGGAAAAACCGACACAGGAACTGCGTCGCCAAAGCTTGGCAAACCTCGGCGATGTCCTTGACCAATATGTGCTCATGATTGGTATCGGCACAGGTTTAGACCTACCCCACCTTCCTAATGGAGCCCATTACTACGGGCTGGATTTAACGCCAGCCATGCTGGAAAAAGCGCGATTGCGGGCACAAGCCTTGGACATTTCGATTGAACTGCGCGAAGGCAATGCCATGGATTTGCCCTTTACTGATGAGCAGTTCGATGTCGTCATCCTGCACACCATCTTGGCCGTCGTCAGCGACCCCGATAAAGCCTTAGCAGAGGCCTCGCGAGTCCTCAAGCCCGGCGGACGCCTGCTGGTCGCAGACAAGTTTTTAAAGCCGGGTGATAGTGCGCCTTTGCGACGTCTTTTGGGTTTTGTTTTGCGTCCCATCGCCACGCGCACCGATGTGGTCTTTGAATACTTGCTGAAAAAACGTCCTGAACTGGCCGTGATTCGCGATGAACCTTCGCTGCTTGGCGGCTGGTTTCGCTGTATTCAGCTGGAAAAATCCACGCAGGCGGTCCCCTCCTAATGGCAGTGTATGCGGTGGGCGACCTGCAAGGTTGCTTGGACCCCCTGTTGCGCCTACTGGATAAAGTCACGTTTGACCCGACTGTCGACCGACTCTGGTTGGTGGGCGATTTGGTCAATCGCGGGCCACAGTCGCTGGAGTGCCTGGAATTCGTGCGCGATCTGGGGGATGCTGCGGTTTGCGTTTTGGGTAACCACGATTTGCATCTGCTGGCGGTACATTATGGCCTACAAAAGTCCCGCCGCCGCGACACGGTGGACGACATCTTATTTAGCCCTCGCCGCGGTGAGCTGATGGACTGGCTGCGCCGCCAATCCCTGATCCACCATGATGAGAGCTTGGGATGGACCATGGTGCATGCTGGACTGCCCCCGCAATGGGACTTGGCCACGGCTTTGGAAGAGGCGGCGGCGGTAGAACGACTGTTGGCGGGACCGGAACCACAGGTGCTACTGGGCAATATGTATAGCAATCAGCCGGCGCTTTGGGACCCCGAGCGCAGCGGTTGGGATCGACTGCGCTTTACCATCAATTGCTGCACGCGCATGCGCTACTGTGACAAAAATGGCGAACTGGATCTGGACTGCAAAGACGTCCCGGGAGACCAGCCCAAGCGTCTCATGCCATGGTTCGCTGTTCCTGGGCGCGCCAGCCGCGATTTGCGCTTGGTAGTAGGGCACTGGTCAACGCTGGGTTACGGCGAGCGCGAAGGCGTTTTAACCCTGGATACCGGCTGTGTGTGGGGTCGCAGTATGACCCTGGTGCGCCTGGATAAGAAAAAACCCAAACCCATCCAGACCGACTGTGCTCAAGCGCTCAAACCTCGCGGTTAAGTCGCTGCGAAAGACACCCTGAGATAACCTGCTCAGCAGAGCGACTCAATTCCCGCGCCTGCTCCATAGCCGCCAAAGGCGGCAAGAAATGCACCTCAACGCGCACCCTACGCTCGCCCAGAAGACCCCAAGCATGGGGCAGTAAAGCCGCGTCATCGATAAAGGCCGGATCGTTGAGTCGCTGGGGATCAGGCGGATACACCAAAGCAACCGGTTGCACGGGCCGCGAGGTATCAGCAGCGGCTGCAAACAACCGATGATGAAAGCGCCGTACTTGCTGACCATCAGTGGTGGTCCCCTCCGGAAACACATGCACGGTCTCACCTTGGGCTAGACGGTGGCTGATTTGCTGGCGCATTGCCTGTGCTTCGCCGTGTTCCCCACGACGAATAAACAAAGTCCCGACACGCGAGGACAACCATCCCACCAAAGGCCAGTGACGCACCTCCGATTTAGACAAAAAGTCCGCATCCGAACACGTCCCCAAAATGGGAATGTCCAACCAAGAAACATGATTAGAGACCTGCAAAGCGGGCTCTGATAAAGACCGGCCAAATACGTGGATCTGTAACCCACACACCCAGCAAAAAGCCCGATACCAGCGACGAATCAAGCGGCGAAAAACGCGCCCTGGATAGGCGTCGCTTCGTCCCCAGGTGAGCGTGAGCAACACCCCGATCAATAATAAGGGCGCAAGTGCGGCAAACCGCAAGAGGCGTCGCATAAGGGGCTTCATGGGTTATTTATACCATTGCTTCTGGTAATCTCTGTGGCCATGTATCCTACCCACCCTTTTATCGACCCGGTGGCCTTGAGTATCGGTCCAATCGCCGTGCACTGGTACGGGCTGATGTACTTGTTCGGGTTTGGCGCTTTTTGGCTGCTGGGTTGGATTAGAAGCCGCCAACCCAATGCGCTGATCAATGCTGACCAACTCACGGATCTGCTGTTTTTTGGCGTTGCTGGAGTGATTCTTGGCGGTCGCATTGGCTATGTGCTGTTTTATCAGCCCGGCAGCCTTTTACAGGACCCCCTGTTATTGGTACGCCTTTGGGAGGGAGGCATGAGCTTTCATGGCGGCCTGCTGGGCGTCGTCTTGGCCTGCGTGTTTTTTGCCCGCAGCCGGCAGATTCCTTTTCTTAAGCTGACGGATTTTGTCGCCCCGCTGATTCCTTTGGGGCTGGGATTCGGGCGCATCGGCAATTGGATTAATGGCGAGCTTTGGGGCCGACCCACGGATCTGCCTTGGGCCATGATCTTTCCCATGGTCGATCAACTACCGCGCCATCCCAGCCAGCTGTATCAGGCCAGCTTAGAAGGTCTCGTGCTGTTTATCCTCTTGTGGTGGTTCTCCGCTAGGCCGCGCCCCATAGGCGCGGTTTCTGGCGTATTTCTGTTGGCCTATGGTCTGTTCCGCTTCGTGGTTGAGTTTGTTCGTGAACCGGATCTGCACTTGGGATATCTGGCGCTGGGATGGCTCACCATGGGACAGCTATTGAGCCTGCCGATGATGTTGGCAGGGGGCCTGCTGCTGTACACTGCCTACCGTCGTTTGTAAGGAATACCCGGAATCATGCATGTTTATTTAGATCTGCTGCGGGAGCTGGTGGACACCGGCCATGTCAAATCCGATCGCACCGGTACCGGCACGCGCTCTTTGTTTGGTCGCCAGATCCGCTTTGATCTCTCGCAGGGCTTCCCCCTGGTCACCACCAAGAAACTGCATCTCAAATCTATTGTTCATGAACTGCTGTGGTTTTTGCGCGGTGAAACCAATATTGGCTATCTGCGTGAGAACGGCGTGCGCATCTGGGATGAATGGGCCCTCGACAATGGCGACTTGGGTCCAGTCTATGGCCAGCAATGGCGGTCTTGGCCCTTGCCCAATGGCGGCCATATCGACCAAATCCAACAGCTACTCGAACAAATACGCAGCCGACCTGATTCGCGCCGATTGATTGTTAGCGCTTGGAATGTCGCGGATCTGCCCGATGAGTCACAATCCCCACAAGATAACGCCGAAGCCGGGCGCATGGCGCTGGCGCCCTGCCATTGCCTATTTCAGTTTTACGTGGCCGATGGCCGCCTGTCATGCCAGCTCTATCAACGCAGCGCCGATATATTCTTGGGTGTCCCTTTTAACATCGCCTCTTACGCCCTATTAACGCACATGATCGCTCAGGTCACGGATCTGCAGCCGGGTGACTTTGTACATACCTTCGGCGATGTGCATGTGTATTCCAATCACCTCGAGCAGGCCAAAGAACAGCTAAGCCGCACGCCCTTCCCATTGCCGCGATTGGTGCTGAATCCCGAGGTGCGCGACCTATTTGCCTTTGGCTTTGATGACATCCAGCTGGAGGGCTATCAAGCCCATCCCCACATCAAAGCCCCGGTGGCGATATGAGTCTGCCGCTGTCGGCCATTGTGGCCATGGATAGAAATCGTTTGATCGGCGCGGAAAACGGCCTGCCCTGGCATTTGCCGGCGGATCTGGCGCACTTCAAAAACATCACCATGAACAGCGTCATGATCATGGGCCGACATACTTATGAATCCATCGGTCGACCGCTGCCCGGGCGCAGCAGCGTCATCGTCAGTCGCAGCCCCGACTATCAGGTCGAGGGCTGTCATGTAGTTCAGGACATTGAGGCCGCCTTGCAGCTTGGCGAGGAGTTGGCCACTCAAGAACAGCGCCAAGCCGAGCTATTCGTGATTGGCGGTGCCCGTTTATTCCAACAACTGCTGCCGCGTTGCCAGCGTTTGTACCTGACATTGATTGATCATGCCTTCGCTGGGGGTGACACATGGATGCCGCCGCTGGGTGAAGATTGGCAACAACTGAGCCGCGAAGACCATCCTGCCGATCCTAAAAATACCTACCCCTACAGCTTTTTGTTGTTGGAGCGCCGCATTTAATCGCGTCGGGGTGAATTGTGATGGGGTTAATCGCGACGAGGAATCAGCGAGATCGCTGCAAACAAAGCCGCAGCAGCAACCACGATTGACGGTCCCGTGGGGGTATCCCAATGCAAGGAGCCACCAATCCCGCCTAACACTGCCAGCATGCCCAAGATCGCCGCGATCAGCCCCATTTGTTCGGGCGTGCGCGCAAACCGCCGGGCGGTGGCAGCGGGAATAATCAGCAAAGAGGTGATGAGCAAGATCCCCACCACTTTCATCGCAACGGCAATGACCAAAGCGATCAACAGCATAAAGCCCAAACTAATCCACTGAGCCGGCTGTCCCTCTACCCGCGCCAAATCCTCATGCACAGTCAGCGCCAATAACGGGCGCCAAAGCAATAACAGCAATACCAGGGCCACCGAGCCGCCAATCAGCATCCAACCCACATCACCCCAAGTCACGGCGAGAATATCGCCGAACAAGTAGGCAAAGAGGTCAACGCGCAGTCCTTCCATAAAAGACAAAACAACCAAGCCCAAGGACAGCGAGCTATGCGCCAAAATCCCCAACAGCGTATCTGAAGCCAACCGCCGCTGCCCCTGCAGCAAGACCAACAACAAAGCTAATGCCACGCACAGCACAATCACCGTGATATTGGTGCTAATGCCGATGAGAAAGCCCAGGGCCACGCCCAGCAAAGCCGAGTGCGCCAGCGTATCGCCGAAATAAGCCATGCGCCGCCAGACCACGAATGAGCCCAGCGGACCGGCCACCGCGGCAACCATCAAGCCGCCGATCAAAGCGCGAACAATAAACTCATCCATGGTGGTGATTATGCTCGCAGACCACCTCGCCCTGCAGATCATGGCGATGATCGTGGTGGTGGGTATAAATCGCCACACCCTCAGGCAAGGTCGGGCCAAACAAACGCAGGTAGGCAGGATCCCGGGTCACCACATCCGGGCGGCCCGTGCAGCAAATATGTTGATTCAAACAGACGACTTCGTCGGCCGCCGCCATCACCAAATGCAGCTCATGAGAGACCATCAACACACCGCAACCATAACGATCGCGCAGCCCCTCAATCAACTGAAACACTTCGCCCTGGCCAGCCACATCCAGGCCTTGCGCCGGCTCATCCAAAGCCAGTAGTTGCGGCTCGCGCAGTAGCGCTCTAGCCAGCAGCACGCGTTGCATCTCGCCGCCGGAGACCGACTGTACCGGCTGTTTCAGCAGGTGCCCCACCCCTACCTCGCGCAGGACTTCCAGCTGTCTGGATTTGGGCACCGCGCCGCCCAAAGTCAGGAAGCGTGCCACGGTGATCGGCAGTACCGGATCAATTTGTATGCGTTGTGGCATGTAGCCAATCCGTAGCCCGCGACGCCGCTTGACGGCGCCTTCAGTGGGCGCTTGCAAGCCCAGTAGAACGCGCAACAAACACGTCTTACCCGCTCCATTGGGGCCGATCACGGTGGTGATTTGCCCAGGCTGAATACTCAGGGAGACCTGTTCCAGAATGCGGCGCCCACCCAGCTCAAGGCCCATGGCTTGAGCCCCAATAAGACTGCTTTGCGGGCTAACCGACATACGGCCAAATCTCTCTTGCGCTATCTGAAACGTTATAGTATACCATTGCTCATCTTCATCATTACCGACAGGATCAAAATCATGCGTCGCTTCGTATTAGTCGCTGCACTCGTCTCGCTCATGCTTGCTCCCGTGATGGCTTGGTCAGCGCCTCGCGTTGTCGTTAGCATTGCCCCGGTGCATCATTTGGTCTCCGGCGTGATGCAAGGCGTGGGCGAACCCACGCTTTTGATCCCACCCGGCGCCTCGCCCCACCATTATGCCTTGCGCCCTTCGGATATGCGCGCCTTGCAGGCGGCAGATGTGATTATCTGGGTGGGTCCTGAGTTAGAGTCTGTCATGGAGCGCCCCCTGCAATCTGTGCCGGGCGGCGTCACCCAAGTCAGCCTCATGAAAGCGCCTGGTATGACCTTACTGCCCACTCGTGAGGGGGGCATTTGGGACAAGCACGATCACGGGCATGGGGACGATCACAACCATGGCCACAACCACGGGCACGATCATAATCATGGTCATGACCACGGCCATGCGCAACACGTTGAGAAAGATGCGCATATCTGGCTATCGCCAGATAATGCCGCTGCCATCGTCCGCCAGACGCGCGATACACTGAGCGAGCGCGATCCGAGCAATGCGCCAAGCTATGCCGCCAACGCCGAGGCTTTGCTTGAGCGCTTGCAAACCCTTGATGCCTCTTTGCGCAGTCAGCTGAGCGCCATTGGTGACCGCCCCTTCATCGTCTTTCACGATGCCTACCAGTACTTTGAACACCATTACGGCTTAACCCCCGCAGGCTCCATTACCGTAGATCCATCGCGCGCCCCGGGGGCGCAGCGCGTGCGCGAATTGCGCCAACGTATCGTTGGCTCTGATGCGATTTGTGTCTTTAGCGAACCGCAGTTTGAGCCACGCATTGTGCGCACCCTGACCGAGGGAACCACTGCGCGCAGCGGCGTACTCGATCCTTTGGGCGCCGAGTTACCCACGAGCCCCGATAGCTACTTCCGGCTGTTGGAAAACCTCGCCGAAAGCATGGTGACCTGCCTCACAAACTAAAGCCAAGAGATCGACTTTAGCTTGCCAAAAACGAAAGCTTTGCCGATGATAACCCCTTAAGGGGGTTGTGTGATTCGTCAAAAACGTCGCCTATGGATTTGGGTTGTGGGGTTAGCCGCGATGGTATCGCTGCCCGTGCTCGCTCAAGAGGAGAGCCGCTTCGAGAATGCGCTCGAGCTCAGCCTACTGGATTCCACCCAAGATCAGCTAAGCCGCAGCGCGCTGTGGCTGGCCCGCAATGTCAATAGCTGGTTTGGCGATCAGCCTTTTGATGAGGGTGGACGCGTCAGCGGTAGCGTATCTCCAGGCATCTCTTGGCGAGAGGACGATGGCAGCAACGCCTCTTTACGTTTTAGCCTCAGCGCCCGTTTACCGAATGTCGACTTGTTCTTCGGCCGCGAGACCGAAGATGACTTTATCACCGACAGGCCCGACAGTTTGCGCGAACAACAAAGCGCTCGCGGCGTCGCTGAAGACTCACAACGGCGGTTTTTTGGGGGCATCGGTAAAGCCCTAAATGATCAGGTCTCCTTTCGCATTGGTGTTCGCAGCGGCCTCAATGTCTACGCGCAAGCACGCTATGAGACGGCTTGGGAGCCCACAGAGTCGACCTACATCAGCTTCGCCGAAACCTTTTTTGTCGATGCGGACCGTGGCTTGGGCGCTACCACCACCGTGAATCTGGGCTATCTTGCAACCGATCGCATTGCCCTGCGCTCGCGCAACTCCACCACAGTAAGCCGCAAAAAAGACGGTTGGGATTGGATTACCGCCTCGGGCCCCATCAAAAATCTGGGCCGCGACAGAGATCTGTGGCTGGACGCCCTGGCCTTTGGCAACACCCGAGAGAAAGTCACCCTTCGAGAATACGCTCTGATTGCCGGATATCGCCAACCGGTCTACAAAGACTGGGTCATTGGCGAGGTCCAAGTGGGTCATTACTGGCCCCAAAAAGACGAAGACCCCAGCCGGCAAACCGCCTGGGGTCTTAACGCCAACCTACAAATGCGGTTTTAGGGACCGGCCATCTCCAGGTCCATTTGAATGGACTCTAGGCCCTTGACTGCACAGGCTTCGTCGGTCGCGCCCGAGGGGGCGCCACTCACGCCCACCCCACCGATAATACGGCCAGCGGCATGCACCGGAATCCCACCGGCGGAAAACACGATGCCATCGACCTTACCGACTTGGAAGGGCTTGGTGAAGCGATCTTCCATTTGCGACAGCGGCATGTTGAATGACATGGCCGTGTAGGCCTTCTGCTTGCTGATTTCCAGGGTCAGATCCACCGCCAGGGTGTCGCGCAGCACGACCTGCACATTACCACCACGATCGACGACGGTGACGGCGACATTCACGCCTTCTTCACGGCAGGCTTCAATGGTGGCTTGCGCGAGTTGTGTCGCCGTATCCAGCGTCATGACGCTCATGTTCATAAGCGGGCTGCTGGCCTGCGCCGAACTCAGACCTAAAGCCAACCCGGCGATGATTAGTGCTTTTTTCATTATTGCCTCCTTCCTTTTTTGGGGTGGCAAAAGCCTAGCATGAGCCGAGTTATTCCGTCGCCGGTTTTTTAGGCGTTTTCGCCTTCCTGAGCTGCCCAGGCCACATCCAACTCTTTAGCCGCACGCACTTCGTCAAAGCGGCGATTGGGCAAAGTGTAAGGCGCCCCACGCAACTTCTCGGGATCATTGCGCGACTCCTCGAGAATCGTCGCCATCGCTTCGACAAAGGCATCTAGGGTTTCCTTGCTTTCGGTCTCAGTCGGCTCGATCAGCAAACACTCGGGCACCAAGAGCGGGAAATAGGTGGTGGGTGCATGGAACCCAAAATCCAACAAGCGCTTGGCCACATCCATGGCCGTCACCCCATCTTCTTTGGCCTGACGCTTAAGCGTGATAATAAACTCATGCGTTGCCCGCCGCTGTGGGAAAGCCAAATCAAAACCTACCTCGCGCAGGCGCGCCATCAGATAATTGGCATTCAGCGTTGAGAATTCGGCAACGCGGGGCATGCCCTCACGGCCCAGCAAGCGCATATAGACGTACGCCCGGAGTAATACCCCGGCATTACCGGCAAACCCCGACAAGCGACCGATGCTTTGCGGCAGGTCTTTTTCCGTGAGCCAACAATAGTTCTCGCCATTCTTGTCGATGATGGGCAGCGGCACAAAGGGCTTGAGTCGTTCACTGACGCCCACCGCACCGGCACCCGGCCCTCCCCCGCCATGCGGCGTGGAGAAGGTTTTATGAAGATTCATGTGAATCACATCAAAACCCATATCGCCAGGACGCACCTTGCCCAAAATGGCATTGAGGTTAGCGCCGTCGTAATACAACAAACCACCGGCCTCATGGATCAGCGCAGCGATCTCAGCGATGCGGCGCTCAAAGACGCCGACGGTTGACGGGTTAGTGAGCATAATACCGGCGGTTTGCGGGCCCACAGCCTCACGCAGGGCATCCATATTCACATCACCGGTCTCATCCGTAGGGATCTCACGCACATTGAAACCGCACATGGTGGCGGTGGCGGGATTGGTACCATGCGCAGCATCCGGCACGATGATCTCGGTGCGGCCAGTGTCGCCGCGCGACTGATGATAGGCACGAATCATCGCCACACCCGCAAACTCACCTTGGGCACCCGCCATCGGCGTTAACGAAACACGTTTCATGCCGGTGACTTCCATGAGCATTTCCTGCAGTTCATACATGCAGGCCATGAACCCCTGGCTATGACTTTCCGGCGCATGCGGATGGCGGCGCGCAAAACCCGGCAGCATCGCCAGGCTATTACAGGCACGGGGGTTGTACTTCATGGTGCAACTGCCCAGCGGATAAAAATGAGTATCAATCGAGAAGTTCTTGCGCGATAGCCGCGTGTAGTGACGCACGACGTCCAGCTCTGAGACTTCTGGCAGGGGCACGGCGCTGCGGCGCTGGAAGCGCTCTGGCAGTTCGGGAGCTTCAGCGCGGCTGAGCGGTGCCTGTGAGGTGGCACGGCGGCCCGGGCGTGAGCGTTCAAAAATCAGCATCTGAAACGACCTCAGTTCAGCGCTGCGTAAGCAGCATCATAATCGGGTTCCTGACCGATCTCGGGAACCAATTCGGCGTGGACGATGGTGTTCTTCTCATCCAGCACCAGCAGGGCGCGGCAGGTGATACCCGCCAGCGGCCCATCAACAATGAGAACACCATAATTCTTAGCGAAATTGCGCGAGCGCATCATCGACAGCATCTGCACGCGATCGACATTCTCAGCGCTGCAAAAGCGCTTTTGTGCAAACGGCAAATCAGCGGAGACCGTCAGCACCACGACATCATCATGGGCGGCCACCCACTCATCAAACTTCTTGCTGGAGGTGGCACACACCGGCGTATCCAAACTGGGCACGATGTAGAGGATTTTCTTCTTGCCTTCATAATCCTTGAGGCTGACATCCTGCATATCGGCATTCACCAAATGAAAATCTGGTGCCTTGCTGCCTACCGCAGGCAAATCCCCGCAGGTATTGATGGGATTACCGCGCAATGTGATTTGTGCCATGTTCAATCTCCTTGGGTGTCAGTTTCAGACAGAAGCCTGTAATGCGTTCACATAGGTATCCAAATCTTCTGAAGTCTTGGTTTCCGTGGCACAGACCAAGACCACATCGTCCATCCCGGCATAATCCTCGCCTAGGGCATAACCGCCCAGCACGCCATGATCCGCCATACGCGCCAAAACGCCGCGCGCATCTTGACCGAGGCGAATCGCTACTTCGTGGAAGCGCTCACCGCTAAAGGCCAGTTCAAAGCCGGCCGCTGTGAGCCGCTCGGCCAGCTGTTGGGTATTGGCCATAGAACTTGCAGCCACCCGCTCAAGCCCCTCAGGGCCCAATAGCGCCATGTGGATGGTGGCCGCGGTGACCACCAAACCCTGGTTGGTGCAAATATTCGAGGTCGCTTTAGAGCGGCGGATATGCTGCTCTCTGGCTTGCAGGGTCAAGACAAAACCCGGCTTGCCATCAGCATCGATGGTGCGCCCGACAATACGCCCTGGCATTTGACGTGCGTGTTCCTTGCGGCAACACATAAATCCAAAATAAGGGCCACCAGAAGACAACGGCGCGCCCAGCGGCTGGCCATCACCCACCACCATATCGGCACCGGCCTCACCCCATTCACCCGGCGGCTTAAGCAGCGCCAGTGAGACAGGATTCACCACCGCAATCACCTGCGCGCCCTGAGCATGAGCCCAGTCGGTCAGCGCATCCGCCTCCTCCAGCACACCAAAGAAATTCGGCTGAGGCACCACCACCGCCGTAATGTCCTGGCCCTCATAAGCTTTCAGAGCGGCTGGATCCATGCGACCGGTGGCGGCATCAAAATCCAGCTCAATCAGTTCAATACCTTGACTGGCTACAATGGCGCGGGTCACCGAGCGATAGCGCGGGTTAACACTGCGCGGCAACAAAATCCGCCGGCTCTTGGACCGACGGTTGGCGCGCACCGCCATCAACACAGCCTCGGCTAGAGCCGATGCTCCGTCATATAACGACGCATTGGAAATCGGCAAGCCGGTCAGACCCGAAATCATGGTCTGGTATTCATAAATCAGCTGCAGCGTACCTTGGCTGGCCTCGGCCTGATACGGCGTATACGCGCTATAAAACTCACCCCGCGTGGCAATTTGCCAGACGGCTGCGGGGATGTGGTGCTCATAAGCGCCCGCCCCGATGAAATTCAACTCTATGGCATCTTGACCCGCACGCCGCTCCATCAAACGGCTGATCTGCATTTCGCTGAGCGCCGGCGGAATGCCCGGCAAGCCCCCCACCCGCAAATTCGCAGGGATCTCGTCGAACAAAGCATCAATGCTACCGGCGCCGATGGTGGCCAACATCTGGCTGACATCCGAGGCGGTGTGCGGCACAAAAGCCATGGGCTTAGCCCTCCGATTCGATATGAGCGGTGTAGGTTGCAGCATCCAGCAGCGCATCGACGGCCGCGGCATCGGCCGGCTGCAGGCGGAAAATCCAGCCCGCACCATAGGGTTCGTTATTCACGGCTTCAGGGCTATCGGCCAAGTCTTCATTGACCGCCAGCACTTCGCCGGCCACCGGCGCATAGACATCGGAGGCTGCTTTAACCGATTCGACCACCGCGCAGGCATCACCGGCGGCAAAGCTGGCGCCCACTTCCGGGGTTTCCACAAACACCAAATCCCCCAACAAGGCCTGGGCGTGGTCAGAAATACCCACGGTCAGACTGCCGTCCGCCTCTTTTCTGACCCACTCGTGGGACTGACAATATTTCAGTTCACCGGGCACTTCACTCATGACTTTGCTCCCTTCACTTCACTCATGTTTATTGTTTCAAATGAACGACTTGCCTTGACGCACAAACGGCGGCTTCACCACCCGCGCGGGTACGGCCTTGCCGCGAATATCGACACTGACTTCATCACCACAGCCCGCAGGCACCCGCGCTAGGGCAATCGATACACCCAATGTCGGTGAGAAACTGCCGCTGGTCGTCTCGCCGGTTCCGGCCGCCCCGGCATCCACACTCATATGACTGCGCAGTACGCCGCGACCTTCTAATACCAGCCCCACCATGCGTCGAGACACACCGGCCTTTTTTTGAGCCTCCAGCGCCGCGCGGCCAATAAAATCTCGGTCTTCCGGCTCCCAGGCAACCGTCCAGCCCAAACCCGATTCCAGCGGCGTGGTCTCTTCGTCCATATCGCTGCCGTATAAATTCATCCCGGCCTCAAGCCTTAGCGTATCGCGGGCGCCAAGTCCTGCCGGAGCAACCCCCGCGGCCAATAGCGCCTGCCAAAACGCGGGACAGTCTTTGGCCGGCAGAATCACCTCAAAACCATCCTCGCCGGTATAGCCAGTGCGGGCCACAAACCAATCCCCGCATTCAGCCGCATGAAACGGCTTAAGCGCAGCACAAACATCGCGATGCGCCTCGGGTAATAGCGGCAAACACAGGTCTCTGGCCATGGGCCCTTGTACAGCCAGCATGCCCAAATCCGCGCGCTCAACGATGCTGACCAGCGCCTCGGCGTCTTCGGCCACCTGCTGCATCCAAGCCAAGTCTTTATCCCGCGTGGCGGCATTGACCACCAAGCGATAATCGGCCCCTAGGCGATACACAATCAGATCATCGATCACACCCCCGCCCGGCTCCAGCATGCAGCTGTATAAGGCCCGGCCGGTATCATGCAAACGCGCCACATCATTGGCCAGCAAGCGACGCAAATAATCAGTCGCACCGGCTCCTGAGACATCGACCACGGTCATGTGCGAGACATCAAATACCCCAGCATGGCGGCGCACCTGATGGTGTTCATCCATTTGTGAGCCGTAGTGCACAGGCATAGACCAGCCACCAAACTCCACCATGCGCGCGCCAGCGGCACAGTGCGAGTCATGCAGGGTCGTTTGCTTCAGATCGCTCATCTGGGGTCCTTTATAAACACAGTTTTCGGCCGGCGCAAAATCCCTTTTATTCTGGACGGCGAATCAGCGCGCGAGTGACTGCACCCAAACCCTGATGGCCCGGGCCTTCGTCTAATTCGACCACCAATTCCGCCAGCTCCATGATTTCTGCATCGGCAAAATCTTCGCGCAACATGACGCCGCTGTAGAGCATATCCAGATCGTCCGGACCGCCACTGTCGTAATCCAACTGTTCAGGACCGAAGGCTTCAAGCAGCAGCGTTCCCCCGGGTTTTAAGGCATCAATCAGGCCGCGATGCAGACGCGGGCGCTGCTCGGGTGGCACATGCAGGTAGATCGCCACGACGTGATCATAGGCCGCCTGCGGCCACTGCCACTGACAGACATCGGCGAGCACCGTCTCGATCGTAACGCCTTGCAACTGGGCCAGCGACTGCGCCTTGGCCAAGGCATGTTCGGAATAATCTACGGAGGTGACATCTAAACCCCGAGACGCCAACCACACGCCGTTACGGCCCTCACCATCGGCCACCGACAGAACCTTTTGGCCTGGACGATACAAGGCATGATGCGCTCTTAAATACGCATTGGGCGCCGTGCCATACACATAGTCCGGCCCGGCATAGCGGATGTCCCAGAAATCTTTCATCAGTGTCGAGTCACTTCAGAGTTGAGCCCAGACCCAGTGCCTGGCGCGTGAAAAAATGCTTGAGGGGTGCGAAGTTAGATGCGGTATTAAGACCCAGACCGCGCAAGCTCGCAAGCCCCGGCTGCTCGCTACCGAATACCGTGCGAAAACCCTCCATGGCCCGCATCATCAAAACGTTCTCACCGCGGCGCGCGCGCTCATAGCGGCGCAATAGGCGTAAATCCCCGGGGTCGCGACGTGGTTCTTCAGCGAGTATCGCCGCCAGCGCCGCGGCATCCTGAAACCCCAAGTTGGCTCCCTGACCGGCTAACGGATGGATGGTATGCGCAGCATCACCCACCAAGGCAATCCGCGGTTTCACATAGGCATCAGCTTGCGAGCCGCGCAGCGGGAAAATCCCGCGCATCGAGGTCTGTTCCACCGCACCCAAGCGATAATCCAAGGCCTCGGCCAAGGCCGCCTTAAACTCCTCATCGCTCATATCGCGAATCTCCTCAGCGCGCGCATCATCAGCCGACCAGACGATCGAACAAGAGCCGTCACCCAAGGGCAAAAAGGCAACAGGCCCGGTCGATAAAAACCGCTGCCAAGCCGTATCTTCATGCGGCAACTGAGTTTTAACCGTGGCCACCGTGGCTTTTTGGCCATAATAGCGACTTTCGACGCCGATGGACGCCAGCTCACGCAGCCGCGACTGCGCACCATCGGCACCCACCACCAAGCGGGCACTGAGGCGCGCCCCTGAGACCAAACCCACGTGCACGGCTTGCGCGCCGACATCCAGATAGCGCAGCTCATCCGGGCACAGCACAGTGACCTGCGCATCGGCCTGCATGGCCTCCCAGAGCGCGCGTTGCACGACCTGATTTTCGATAATGTGTCCCAAGTCCGGCTCACCGATGGAAGCGGCATCAAACTCAATCGCTCCCGAGCTACCGGCATCCCAGACCTGCATGGCGCGATAGGGGTGGGCGCGCATCTCCAGCATCGCCTGCCATACGCGCAGCTGCTCGAACTGTTGTTGCGAGGCGCGATTAATCGCCGAGACCCGCAGACCATAATCCGAGCCGGGCACGAACTCAGGGGCTGGCTCGCGATCCACCACCGCCACCGAGCGCCCTTGGGCCGCCAAGGCCAGCGCCAAACAGGCACCCACCATCCCGGCGCCGATGATCACGACGTCTTGCTTTTGGCTCATGCCACCCCCATGCCGCGTCGCGCCAACTGTTGGCGCAGCCAACGACAGCGATCCACGACCATCAAACCCAGACCCCGCGCATGCGCCAGCGGCGACCAATCCAGCGCAAAATACTGCGCCAAGGCATCAGTCACGCCCGTGGTCCATCGCAGGTCGGTTTCGCGCGCTTCTCGGTAGCTTTGCAAAACCATCTCACTGCCGGGATCCTCACCCTGGCGCCGCGCCGTAGCCAAAGCCTCACTCAAGGCAGCGACATCGCGCAGCGCTAAATTAAAGCCTTGTCCTGCCACCGGATGCAGGGTGTGGGCGGCATTGCCCACGATGATCAAGCGCGCATCGGTATCGCGCTGAGCACGCACCCGCTTTAAAGGATAGGCGGCGCGACTGCCGACCTGAAGAAACCGTCCGAGCCGATAGCCAAAGCGCTGCTGCAAGGCCGCCAAAAATTCCGCATCGTCTAGTGCCAACGTCGCCTGCGCCTGCTCATCAGATCGCACCCAAACCAACGAGCAGCGTTGCTGTCCATCAGGGCCGGCCGTTAATGGAAGTAGCGCCACCGGCCCCTCATCAGTAAAGCGCTCATAGGCCCAGCCCTCGTGTTTTTTGCCGGGGGTGACATTGGCGATCACCGCGGTTTGACCAAAGTCCAAGGTATCGACCTCAATGCCAGCCATCTCGCGCACCGCCGAATGCGTGCCATCAGCGGCAATCAATAAGCGCGTCTCCAGGCTGCTTAGGCGCTTGCCTTTTCTGATCCGCAAGGCCAGATGATCACCGCGGTCAGTGTAGTCCTCTAGGGTCGCGGGGGTACGCACATCCACGCTTGATGCTGTTAATGCGGCCGCCAAAACCCCGCCCAAGTCGCGATTGGCGATGACATAACCCAAGGCCGGCACCTGCTCTTCTTGGTGGTTAAGCCGGGCGGCCCCCAGATAGCCGCGCTGCGAGACATGGATATGCAAAATCGGCTCGACATGCGGCGCCAAAGCCTCCCATAAGCCCAAACGCTCGAGCAGGCGGCGGCTGCCATACGACAAAGCCGTGGAGCGGTCATCATAACTGGGCTGGCCCGGCTCGCCCGGCGGATGCGCCTCGAGCAGAGTCACGGCATAGTCTTGGTTGGCCGCGGCCAGCGCCAGGCTCGCACCCACCATGCCGCCACCGACAATCACCAAATCCTTTCTTGCGACGGCCGGACTCATGCGGACTCACTCATCAGGGCTTCGATGGCCTCGGGGGCTTTGGGACAGGCCTCAGTCAGGATGTCCTGACCACCGCGAATAATTGCCACGTCATCTTCGATGCGGATGCCGATGTTGCGCAATGCTTTGGGGATGGACTTGTCTTTGGACGATAAATAAAGCCCGGGCTCGATGGTCAGCACCATGCCCGGCTCCAGCAAACGCCAAGCATCACCAACGCGGTAATCGCCGACATCATGCACATCCATGCCCAGCCAATGGCCGGTGCGGTGCATGTAATATGGTTTATAGGCCTCATCTTTGATCAGTTTGGACACCTTGCCTTTGAGAATCCCCAGCGCCACCAAGCCGCGGGTTAGTGCCTTGACCGCCGCTTCATGCGGGTCATTCCAATGGTTGCCTGGCATGGCGGCAGCAATCGCCGCCAGTTGCGCTTCTAAAACCACCTCATAGACTTCGCGCTGCGGCGAGGAAAAGCGGCCATTAACCGGGAAGCTGCGGGTGATATCCGCGGCGTAGCCCTGGTATTCACAGCCAGCGTCAATCAAAACCAAATCGCCATCGACCAAGGGCTGATCATTATGCGTGTAGTGCAAGACACAGCCATTGGCGCCGCCACCGACAATACTCGGATAGGCGGGCTCGCCGCCGGCGCGGGCGAAGCTATAAGCGATCTCGGCAGCCAGTTGATACTCCATCATCCCCGGCCGGCAGGCCCGCATGGCCCGCTGATGCGCCTCGACGCTGATGTTCGCCGCGTTTTTCATGATCTTCAGCTCGGCCTTGGATTTGAACAGCCGTTGATCGTGTAATAAAAACTCTAGGGCGACGAACTCATGTGGTGGGTGCTTGCCGGCGCGGCGCTGCTGCCGCACGTGTTTGACCCAGCCCATCAGCTGTTTGTCGAACTCCGGATCACGGCCCAAACTGGTGTACACACAGTCGCGGTTTTCTAAAAGCCCGGGCAGGATCTCATCCAAATCGGCGATGGGGAACGCATCATCGGCGCCCCAATGTTCGACCACCGCTGACTGGCCGATGCGCCGACCATCCCAGACCTCTTTGACGGGGTCACGCTCACGACAAAAGAGCACGTATTCGCCCTGTGGCCGTCCCGGGATCAGCACCGCCACGGCTTCCGGCTCGGGAAAGCCAGTGAGGTAATAAAAATCGCTGTCTTGGCGGTAGGGATATTCGACATCGCCATTGCGCGGGCGCGGGGTTGCAGCCGGAATCACCGCCACCGCATGACTGCCCATGGCGCGCATCAACTGGCGGCGGCGGCGCGCATATTCGCGCAGTTCGGTTTTTCCGGGAAGCGGTATCATCGCCGCTAGAAAGCCTCGATGCGGGCTTCGTTGGGCGTCAGAATTAAGCGATAGACCTCGTCTTGCAACTGTATGTGCGCGAATTGCGGCTCACCCAGCGAGATAGTGTCACTACCCGCCATACTGACGCTGAAAAGACCAAAGCGCCGCTGCGCAATCAGCTCGTCCAACAGGGCCTTAAGCTCTTTTTGATCGACACTAGCCGTGCTGTCGACAATACGACAGGGCTTGCCCGAGGTGGTTTTGCCCTCGATCACAGTAGCGCCCTCAGGGGCAGGGTCAAATGGGGATGTGCGGTCGGTGGTCATACCTTGGACGGATTGTTTAGGAATCTCAGCGAGTTTAGCCGTTGACGCCCCGCGGGGCCAAGCCTATATTGAGCGCCATGAGCCAAGAGTCCTTTATTCCCAATCTCGATGCCACCCTGGTCTCCCTAGAATCTCGGGTCGATCAACTGGCCAAACGTTCCGCCGCACTGCAAGCGGAGATCACCATGCTGCGTCAACAAAACGAGCAGCTGCTGACCGAGCGATCCAGCTTGAGCGAGCGCAGCGAACAGGCGCGCATCAAGGTCGAGGCCATGATCAACCGCCTCAAGGCCATGGAACAAAACGCGTGAGCAGCGACACGCCGGTTCAGGTGCAAATCCTCGGCAAGGACTATCATGTCGCCTGCCCCGCCGACGAGCGCCAAGCGCTGTTGGCCTCAGCCAGCCTGTTGGATAAGCGCATGCGCGAGATCCGTGACTCGGGCCGCGTGGTGGGCGGCGATCGGATCGCGGTGATGGCGGCACTGAATATTACTCATGAGCTGCTGATCATGAAGAATCAGCAGGATGGTCTGGACGGCCGTTTGGCGCAATTGCGTGAGCGCTTGGACGCTGCCCTTAAGGAAGTGGGCTAAGAATCGAGTTTTGCTTTGGACACCTCTGCGGTGTGCGTGAGTGGCCGGGGAAACCCTTGAGCCTATTCACTAACCCCGGGAGCTCGGGAGTCCTATGTTGTGCAGATCCGCCGCGTAGCGGAGAGCCTTTAATAGGTCACCAGGCACCCACTTGAACCGTTGGTTCAAGGTCACAGGCCACAACGGCACTGGCGGAGTGTGTCCTCCTTTTTTCATTGGGGCGGGCCGTGGGTGACCAACGCAAAGCGCAACTGCGCAGCCAGCTAAGAACCAAAAGACGCGCCCTCTCTGATGCCGAGCGAGAGAACCTGGGCGGCATGATTGCCGCGCAAGTGTGCCAGTTGGCCCTATTTAACCGCGCCCGCCACATCGCCGTGTACCTGCCGCAAGATGGCGAGGTGCCCACCGGCGGCTTGGTCCATGCCGCCCGCAGCCGCGGTAAACACCTCTACCTGCCAGTGTTGGCTCCGGGGCAGTTGCTTCGCTTTGCCCGCTGGGAGCGGCATACTCCGCTGAGCTTGAATCGCTATGGGATTCCCGAACCCGTGCCCGGACGCTCGCAGGGCTTCCCGCGGCGGCGCTTGGATTTGGTATTGATGCCTTTGGTGGGCTTTGATGAGGACGGCAACCGCTTAGGCATGGGCGGCGGCTTTTACGACCGCAGCTTCGCCTATCGCTGTCGCGGCGGTTTTGCGCGGCCCCACCTGCTGGGCCTGGCTTTTGATTGTCAGCGCTGCGACGCACTTCCCAGTGAAAGCTGGGATGTGCCCCTCGATGCAATCGTCACCGAAAGCGCCATGATTCGGCCTCGACTTGCCGGCTAAAGCCAAACACAGGTATCGTGCTGCTCCATGAATTACTGGTTGATGAAATCCGAGCCCGACGTCTTCGGCATCGATGATCTAAAGCGCGTGGGCGTCGAGCCTTGGGATGGCGTGCGCAATTATCAGGCACGCAATATGATGCGCGATCAAATGCAAGTCGGCGATCTGGCGTTTTTTTATCACTCCAACACCAAGGTCCCTGGCGTCGTGGGGATTATGGAGATCGTGCGCGCCGGCTATCCCGATGACTGCGCTTGGGACCCCGAACACAAGTATTACGACCCCAAGAGCTCGCCCGATAATCCGCGCTGGTATCGCGTTGATGTCGCCTACAAAGAGACATTCCCGCAGGTCGTCCCCCTCGAAACCCTTAAATCTATGCCGCAACTGGCCGATATGGCCCTAGTGCGCCGCGGCAATCGCCTCTCGATCATGCCGGTGACCGCCGATGAGTGGGAGATCATCCAACAAATGGCCAAAATGGAGACGGACCATGACGCTTGCTGAGCTTTTGACGTTTTTGGATACCCACACGGACTACGGTTTTCTGCACGGTGATGTGGCGGCAACGCTGAGCGCCGCGGCGGATGGCTCGCACCCCAACGCCATTCCCGGGGCGATTGTGAAGGCTTTGGATGAGCGCCTGGCCCAAGGCAATATCGAAGCGGTGATTGAGCGCGCTGGGACCATCACCGCCCTTGGACCGCTGCGTCTGACCTATATGGCGGATGATGCGCCGGTCGAAGGATTTCGTATGGTAGAACGCACGATCACCATGATCGATGAGGCCTTTAACCAAGAAGCCCTGCGCGCCAAAGGCCAGTAAGTCCTAATTAATCCCTACCGGGCCCTTACTTGCACCCCACTTAGGCCTTAGGCTAGCTGCGGTCGCTTTGCTCTTCCGCGTCTTTGTCGCCTTTTGCGGGCGACAACAACACCTGCTCATGGGTGTCGTACTGCCCCTTGAGCTCGTCTTTGACGGTCTCAGACCACATAGGCACGCCGACAAAATAGCCCGCGCGCCCAATTAAATGCGCGGCAATCGGCGCGGTCAAAACGATAAAGATAATGATGGCCGCAGAACGCGCTGCTACACCCACATCGCCGAAGAAATAAAGGCCCACCGCAATCACCATCAAACCGGCACCCAGAGCACCGGCTTTGGTGGTGGCATGCAGCCGCATCGGCAAATCCGGCATACGCACAAGGCCCAAAGCGGCGATGAGCATAAAGCCACAGCCAATCAGTAAGAACAAGCTGACCAGAATCTCAGTCAACATGCGCGCCGCCTCCCTTGGTCACCAGGCGCGCAAAGCCCACAGCCGCCAAAAATGCGGTCAGCGCCAACACCATGGCCACGTCGAGAAAGGCCGTTTTGCCTGAAGAGAGGGTATAAACGGCGATATAGCCGATGGTGATCGTGGCAATCATCTCCAGCGCCACCACCCGATCCGGCAGGCTGGGCCCAATCACCAAGCGCACAAAGCTCAACAGCAAAGCCAGGCTGATAATGAAATAGGCTATCGTGATGGAAATCTCAAGCATGAGCGATCACCTCAGCACCTCGAGCGCACGAAACTCCATATAGCGCAAACTGCGCATCACTTCTTCCTCATCCTCCAGATACATACAATGGATGTAAAGCACCGAGCGATCGGAAGAGACATCCAGGCTCAGCGTCCCGGGCGTTAGAGAAATCAAATTGGCAACGATGGTGATCTCAGCATCGGTCTTGGCCTCCAGCGGGAAAGCGATTACCCCCGGGTGCATGTAATGCGTTGGCGTCAAGACATCATAGGCCACCTTCACATTCGACAAAATCAGCTCCCATATGAAGAAGCCCACAAAGCCAATAGCCTTGGGCACTTTGCGTGTGTAATTGGCAAAGGCCGGCACACTGCGCAGAGCAAAGGCCAACACCACATAGCCCAAGACCATACCAATCAGCAAATTGGTGCCGGTGAAGCTACCGGTAAAGCCCATCCAAATCAGGCCCAGCAGGATATTCCAAGCCAGTGGCGTGCTCATGAGCCCTCCCCCAGCACCGCATCGATATAAATCCGCGGATCCAATAACTGCAAGGCCGCAGCCTCAGCCATGAGATAAATCGGCTGGCCCCACAAACCGATGAACACCGTCAGCGATGCCATGGCGGCAATGGTGAAATACATGGACTTCACACCACTGGGGTTTGCTGGGGCTTTAGCGGCAAACTCTTCAGGCTGGGCTTTCCAGAACGCCTCGGCCCAGATCTTAATCATCGAATACAGGGTCAACAGGCCCACCAACAAAGCAACAAACACAATACCCCAAGACTCGGCCTCAACACCGGCGCGAATCAAGATGAACTTGGCGAAAAACCCGGACAACGGCGGAATCCCCGCCAGCGACAAAGCCGGCACCAGGAACAAAAAGCCCAGCATCGGCCGTTCGCGATAGACGCTGCCCAGCTCTTTGAGCTCATAACTGCCCTTGAGCTTATAGACCAGACCGGCCACCAAGAACAGATTCGCCTTCACGATGATGTGGTGCATGATGTAGAACACGCCGCCGATGATGGCCAGCGGCGTATATAGCGCCAGACCCATGAGCATGTAGCCGATCTGACTGATGATGTGGAACGACAAGATACGTCGGAACTCAAACTGCGCCGCCGCCCCCAAAACCCCGGTGAGCATGGTCGCCCCGGCCACCCACAACAAGATCTCATGGGTGTACCCCACATCTTGATTGAATATGAGGGTGAAGGCGCGAAACAGTGCGTAAACACCCACCTTAGTGAGTAGCGCCGCAAACAGCGCCGAGACCGCCACCTGCGGCGTGTGATAAGACGCCGGCAACCAGAAGAAAAAAGGAAACGCACCGGCCTTAATGGCAAACGAGATCATGAACAGCATGCCGATCACCGTCACCAAGCCGGTCTCTTCGACGGTGGAGAGCTTATCGGCGATATCCGCCATATTCAGCGTGCCGGTGAGACCGTAGATCAAGGCAATACCAGTCAAAAACAGCGCCGAGGACAATAGATTCAGGGTCACATACTTGATCGCGCCTTCCATCTGCGCGCGCTCGCCCCCAAGAATCAACAGCGCAAACGAGGCCACCAGCATGACCTCAAACCACACGTACATATTGAAAATATCGCCGGTTAAGAACGCCCCATTCACCCCCACCAACAACAAATGCAGCAGCGGGTAATAGCCGTAATGTTCATGCCGCTGGCTGATCGAGGTCAGCGAGTAGACCGCCGTGGCCAAACCGGTGATCGCCGCCAATACCACCATAATCGCTGACAGCAAATCCGCGACCAGCACAATGCCAAAGGGCGCGCGCCAATCGCCCATATGAATGGCCAACACGCCATTGTTCCAAACCGACATCAGCAGCCAAATGGCCGCCAGCAGCAAAACCCCCGTGCCCACCACGGCGGTGATGCGCTGCGCCGTGCGCCAACGCCAAAGAGCGACCGACAAGGCGCCAAAGAGCAGCGGCAGGACTACCGGCAGAGCGACTTCCAACCTCATGTATCGGTGTCCTTCATCTGATCCATGTCGTCGGCCTGCACCACTTCATAGGCGCGGTGGATCAACACCACCGCAAATGCCAAAACCCCAAAGCCAATCACAATCGCCGTCAAAATCAGCGCTTGCGCCAGCGGATCAGCCACCACGCCCTCGGGCTGCATCTGTCCCAGCGGAATCAACGGCGGCGAGCCGCGCAGCATGCCCGCCTGGGTGAAAATCAACAGGTTGGCGCCATTGGACAAAAGCACCAAACCAATCACCAGCTTGACGATAGAACGGCGCAGCATCATGTAAATCGCTGAAGCGAACAGGCCACCAACGACCAAAGCCATGAGGGTTTCCATGTGCTAGTCCTCCGCCTCGGCCAAAGACAGCAGGATCATCAACACGCCGCCGACCACCACCAAATACACGCCGATGTCGAACATCAACACCGTGCCGATCTTGAGATAGCCCAGCACCGGCACGGTGAATTCAAACCACTGCGCGGTGAAAAATGCCTGGCCGCGGAAAATCGCCGGGACTCCTGATAGAACCCCCAAAAGCAGCCCCCAGCCCACCAAATCGCGCGGATCCACGCGCAAGACACGCTGCGCATCCGCAATGTCCACAGCGAACATGTACAAAGCGATCGCCGCTGCCGCCACCAGACCAGCAATAAAACCACCACCGGGCTCATCATGGCCGCGAAGCAGTAAAAACACCGAGAACATCAGCAGCAACGGCAGCAGGAAATGCGCGGTGGAGCGCAGGATCAACGATGGAATGTTCAGCTGATGCTTCATTCTTTGCGATCCTCAGCGCGGAATTTAATCATCGCGAACACACCCAAGGCCGCGAGCGCCAGAACGACGATCTCACCCAAGGTATCCAGCGCCCGGAAGTCCACCAAAATCACGTTCACCACATTGCGCCCAAAGCCCGAGGGCTGGCTTTCGGCGATGAAATACTCAGCGATGCTTGGGTAGTAACGCTGCGAGCTAGCCAACAGCGACAGCAGCGCCATCGTCGCCCCCACTAACAGCGCCACAAAGGCATCGCGCAGGCGAATGACGTTGGGTGAAAGCGCCAAAAAACCGGGTAGGCGGAACAACACCAAGACCAGCATGATGACCGTGAGCGTTTCGACCAAGACCTGAGTAATGCCTACGTCCGCGGCGCTAAACAGCACGTAAATTAAGGCCACGGCAAACCCCACCGCGCCCAGCGAGGCCACAGCACCGAGGCGCGAGCGGGTGGTCACCGAGACCAAAGCCGCCAACAATAGCACCGCCACAATCACCCATTCGTGCAGCCTCACATCCGACACATCAAAATGCAGCGGGAAGCCGCCGTAGCGCAGCAAGGAATAACTCAGCAGGGCCACGGTGGATAACAAAATCGTCAGCAAGTAATAGCGCAGATAACCGTTTTGCAGGATGCGGGTCTGCCAGTCAGCGCTCCACACCAAGCCATCCATGGTCTTTTCATAGCCGCGCTCGGGACCAAACTTAGAAAGCGTCTCCATAAAGCCGGTCAGGCGGCGGAAGCGCTCCCAGTTCAAATACAAGAACAAGCCCAGCGCCAAGCTCACGCCACTGAGCATCAGCGGCAGGTTAATGCCATGCCACAGCGCCAGATAAGCACTCACCGGCGTACCGTACACCGACTGCGCAGCGGCATTAATCAGGCCCTTGTCCACCCATGCCAAGCCGAGTCCAAACAGCAGTCCCAGCGAAGCCAGCACGGCCGGACCCGCCAGCATGGCCGGTGGTGCTTCATGTTGCACGGCCTTAGGCGTTTTCACCGGCTTACCCCAGTAGGGACGAATCCCGACAATGGCCGCCACCGCCACCACCATAATCGCCGACAGCGCTGCGAGAACCGTGAAAAAGCCCGACAGCATGGGCGCATCCAATACCGCCTCAAACAACAGCTCTTTGGCGACAAAGCCAAACATCGGGATCATGCCGCCCAAAGACA
Source organism: Ectothiorhodosinus mongolicus (assembly GCF_022406875.1). Lineage (NCBI taxonomy): Bacteria > Pseudomonadati > Pseudomonadota > Gammaproteobacteria > Chromatiales > Ectothiorhodospiraceae > Ectothiorhodosinus > Ectothiorhodosinus mongolicus. The sequence continues at coordinate 1,417,569 of NZ_CP023018.1, read as the reverse complement.
GCGCCGCCAATGCCGCCAGCGTTGCGGTAATCGGCAGGGAGCGGCGCAGCCCACCAGTCTCAAGAAAATCCTTAGCCCCGGCTTCGTGATCCAGAATCCCGGCGATCAGGAACAGGGCGCCTTTGTATAGAGAATGCGCCAGCAAGAAGGTCATGGCTGCCAAAATCGCTTTCTCGGTGCCGATGCCAATGAGCATGGTCAGCGTGCCCAAGGCCATCACCGTGGAATACGCGAGCACCTTTTTCACGCCGGTGGAGCGCACCGACAAAAACACCCCGGTGAACATGGTCAGCGCACCAAAAACACCCAACAAAATCAGCCACAAATCCGTAGCGCCCAGCGAGGGGTTAAGCCGCGCCATGAGATAGACGCCAGCTTTAACCATGGTCGCTGAATGCAGGTAAGCCGAGACCGGCGTGGGCGCGGCCATGGCGTTAGGCAACCAGAAATGAAACGGCACTTGCGCCGATTTGGTGAAACAGCCCGCCAGCACCAAAAGAACAATCGCCACATACCAGCCGTGATCGCGCACTACATCACCGGAGGCCAAGATCTCACTGAGTTCATAGCTGCCCGAAACCAGGGCCATCATGATCAGGCCGGTGAGCAGCGCAAGGCCGCCGCCAACGGTGACAAACAAGCCCTGCAAGGCGCTTTTACGGGCCTTGGCATCTTCATGGTTAAAGCCGATCAACAAATACGAGGTAATGCTGGTCAGTTCCCAAAAGACAAACAGTGCGATGAGGTTATCGGCCAGCACCAGACCCAGCATCGAGCCCATGAACGACAGGATCAGGACATAGAAACGCCCCAGATCCCGATGACCCTCGAGATAACGACCGGCATACGCGACGATAAAAAAGCCAATGCCGGTGATCAGTAGAGCGAACAGTAACGACAGACCATCGAGCCAAAACGACAGCTCAATACCTAGCCCCGGCACCCAGGGCGTCGAAAAACGCAGCGCCTCGCCGGCGCCGACCACCGGTAGAAAACTCGCGAAATAAATAAATAGGGCAGCCGGCAGGATCGCCAGCACCCAACCGCTGTAGGCACCTGTGACGCGGTGCACCGTGGGCGCAACGATCGCGAGCAGGAATGCGGACAACACGGCTAGCAGCATGTGTTCAGCGGTCTCTTAGCATGAAATGGAATAACAGTCCCGGATCCTAAACAAGGCAAGCGGTCTTTTGCAAATGCTTTTGCACAGCAACATCTGGCTTGGCATCGTGCGCCGACTCGCCTACTCTTAGTCTTTTGACCGCAGAAGCCCGCACGCATGACTGATAACACGAAGAACCCGGCCGGCGCCGATCCTGATAATCTCAGCCCGCAAGAAGCCTATGACTTGCTCGAGAGCAATCCCAAAGCGTTATTGGTCGATGTGCGCTCGAGTATGGAATTTCTGTTTGTCGGTCATCCCAAGGGCGCGGTGCATATCCCTTGGATGGAAGAGCCCGATTGGACCCTAAACCCGCGCTTTGTGCAGGAAGTGCGCAAGCTGCTGTTGGGCGGCGCCTCTGACTCGGGCGAATCGGGGGCCGCGCCGGTGGTGCTCATTTGCCGCAGCGGCAAACGTTCTTTAGAAGCTGGCCGCGCTCTGCTGCGCGAAGGCATTCCCAAGGTCTACCACATCGATGAGGGCTTTGAGGGCGATTTGGATGATAAACACCACCGCTCGACCAAGGGCGGCTGGCGATTTCGCGGTTTACCTTGGGAGCAGTGCTAATGCTTGAGATATTCAACGCCAAGCGCCAATCGGCGTATAACCGCGAGGAGCTTTTGGAGTGCGGTCATGGCCAGATGTTTGGCCCCGGCAATGCACAGCTGCCTGTGCCGAATATGCTGATGATGGACCGCATTATGCACATCAGCGATAGCGGCGGTGCGCATGATAAAGGCGAGATGAAAGCCGAGCTCGATATCCACCCCGATTTGTGGTTTTTTGACTGTCACTTTCCTGGTGATCCGGTGATGCCGGGGTGTTTGGGCCTGGATGCCATGTGGCAGCTGGTCGGCTTTTATCTGGCCTGGATCGGCAATCCCGGGCGAGGCCGGGCCTTGGGCGTGGGCGAGGTAAAGTTCACCGGTCAGGTGCTACCGACCGCCAAAAAGGTCAGCTACCAAATCGATATGAAACGCGTCATCACCCGCAAGCTGGTGCTCGGCATTGCCGATGGCGAAGTGCGTGTTGATGATCGCCTGATCTACACCGCCAAAGATCTGCGCGTGGGCCTGTTCACCTCCACCGAGGGCTTCTAATCCCCGTGGATGCCCAGCGCATCAAAGAAAGCTTTGCCTTTGACCTTAAGGTCACCGCCCGTTTGCAACAGCAGTGGGTGGGGCTGATCGAACAAAGCGTTTGGGGCGAGATCAAAAGCGAGAAAATCGGTGCTCTGGGGCGGTTGCGAAAGCGTCTATTGGAGCTCGGTGAGAACCTCGCTTCGGTGACCCGCTCCCGTCAGTGGATTCCTTCGGAGCGCGAGCGCGTCAAAAGCGCCATGGCCGCCAGCTTAAATCTGCGCGACAGCCTGCAGCAGTTCGAGCGCCTGGCGCAAACCTTAAACGGCGGCGCCGACTTCCCCGCCTTCGAGCGCGATTTCCTGCAATTTCGCAGCGACCTCTTGCGATTCATCGAGCATCATGAAGCGATCTGGTGCGATCTCCTCGAATCCCAATACTAAAAATGCAAAAATGGGGACGGACCCCTTTTTTATTTGTAAAAAAGGGGTCCGTCCCCATTTTTGGCTTTGTTAGGCTTCTGCTTCCAGCACCTGGTCGCGATGCAGCACCGCCTGCACCGACTGCTGCATGATGTTCAGCAGCACCAGCACGCGATCCTGGCCATTCAGCTTTTGGAAGCGCGCTTCCTGGCCCATAAACGGGCCATCAATGATGCGCAAGCGCTGTCCCTCGCGCATCGGTTTGAGCTGCGTTAAATCCAGCCACCCAAACTCGGCATCTTGTTGCGAGCGGATCTCATCAATCACTTCGTGCGGCACCGGCGCCGGGATACCCCCAAAGCGCACCAAACCCAAAACCCCGCGGGTCGAGCGAATCGGCGCCCAGTTATCGTTCACGCTATCCAACTGAACAAACACGTAGCCAGGAAACAGGGATTCCACAAACATCCCCCATTTACCCTGACGCCGACGCTTGACGCGAGCCAGCGGATGAAACACGTCAAAGCCCTGACGCGCCAAGTTCTCTTCGGCACGCTGATCCTCTTTGGGTTTACATCGAACCGCGAACCAAGATTGCAAAACCCGCACCCCCAAAGATTGGCAACAGACCATTTATACTGGAAACTCGACCGTCTGTTAACCCGAGCCATCCCAGAACCGACAAAACCCATGACACCAAAGCCAAGGCCCATTCTCGCCATCGCCGCCCTACTGACGGCAAGCCTGCTGTTGACCGGCTGTGGTGCGGTGATCGTGCAAAAACCCCCACCCGAGCAAACCGCTGTGCAGGTATTGCTCATCGATCATGGCCGCCACTCCAGCTTGGTGTTACCCACATCGGATCAGCAAAGCCTGCGCTTTTCCTATGGCGACTGGGCGTTTTATGCCGAGGGGCTCACCGGCCCAGGCCATGCGCTCAAAGCGCTGATCATCCCGAGTCGCGCGGCCTTAGGCCGGCAACAACTGACCGTAGCCGCCGAGCCCAGCGAAATCCGCCGCGTGCTCATCGTCGGCATCGAAGACATGATTCCGCTCACGGTGGATGCGCAGCGCGTTCAAGCGCTCACGGATCGCCTCAACACGCTGTATCAGGCCAATCAGGACACCTTGGCCTACCGCCCCGAGCTCGATCTATGGTTTGTGCAGCACCCCAGGCGCTACACCCTGCGCCACAACTCCAATCGGGTGGTGGCCGACTGGCTGCGCGAGTTAGGGCTTGAGGTCCGCGGCCAACCCGTGCTCTCGCGTTGGCAGCTAATCGAGCTGGCGCCCGAATAAAGCCTAAGCCCGGCCCTCATTGGCAGCGCGATCTTCCGCCTCAAGGCGCTCACGGATGCGCTCGGATTCTTCCTCAGACACCGCCGCCAAACGCCCATGGCGCTTCACGCCCACCAAAAGCATGGGCACCACCACCACGGCCGCCGCCGCCGCCACCATATCGTCGGGATGGAAAATGACGATAAACGACAAAGCTGCGATCACCGCCCGAATCCCGCCATTAGCGCCCTTGTGCTCAAAGAACTGACCAAACACGGCATAGGTAATCCCCGCCGTACCCGCGGCCACCAACAGCACATCGGTGATCTGCCCCCACCCAGGATTGACCACCATATCCGAGCGCACAAAAATCGCGAAAGACATCACCGTGATGGGCAAGCAAATCTTTAGGGCCTCCCACATGGTCTTCATGAACGAGGCATTAGCGATCTTCGCCGCCACCGCCGCGGTCAACGAGGTCGGCGGCGACAACTCACCCCAAATGGCCAATAAGAAGGCAAAGAAGTGCGCCACCCAAGGATCGATCCCGAGCTGGCGCAGCGGCGGCACGATAATCACCGCAACGATGATATAAGTCGCCGTCGGCGGCAGACCCGTCCCCACCAGCCAACCAAACACCCAGGCCATGAGAATGGTGGCGATAATATGAAACTCACCCAGTTGAATGAGCAGCGATCCCATACGCGTAATAAAGCCGGTCACCGTGAACAGACCCACCATGATGCCCAGCGTCGCCATCAACACCGTGAGATAGGCGGCCATCTCCGCATGCGTCTCAATCGCCAGACGCAGATTCCCCCACAGGGTCTCTTCTTTGAGCGCCTCGTCTTTCAACACGTATTTGAAATACAACCAAGCAAACAGCAGTGTCACCAAAATCACGCCCGAGGTGTACAAAGCCGCGCGCATCGCGCCATAGCCAAACACACTCATCAAGAGAATTAAGAAGATGATGCCGGAGAAGAAAATCGCCGTACGCAGCCAGTTATACAAAGGCACCTGCTCGACCTGCACCGGCGTATTCGGGAGCAAGCGCACACTCAACAAATACACCGCCAAAATCAGCGACACGAAGTACACAAAGGCCACCCCAAAGCCGCGCACCACCACATCCCAGTACGGAACTCCCAGGAACTCGGCCATCAAAAAGCCGGCCACGGCCATCAGCGGCGGCATGATCAGCCCGCCCATCGAGGCGGCGGTCTCCACCGCACCCGCAAACGTCCCGGGCACGCCATAGCGTTTCATCAAGGGGATGGTGAAGCTGCCGGTCACGGCGGTATTGGCCGAGCCGGAACCGCTGACCATACCTACCGACACCGAGGCCAGCACGGCGGTCTGCGGGATGGTGTGGCGCGAGCGCCCGGCAATGCGGCGCATCACCTCCACCAAAGCCCGCTGCGCGCCAAACCCCGAGGCCGCAGCCGCGAGCAACAAGAACGCCGCAATCAAGGTGAGAGAAAGCTGGGTATAACGCCCATAAATCCCGGTGGAGAACTCCACCGAGCTCGAGGTCACCAAGCGCTCAAGACTGACCGCCGGATGCCAGAAGAAATCAATCGGACTGTAGTTGCCATACAAGGCATAAAACACCAGCACCACGTTCACATAGAACAGCACCGGATGAATAATTCGCGAAAGCTCCATCACCACCAAAAGGATCAAAAGCCCGGTGATGAAGTCTTGGGTGTTGTAGGCCGCCTGACGCCAAATGGCGATGTCTTCAAAGTTCACCGTCAGGTAATACATTGCCCACAAACAGATGCCGATATACAGCACCACGGCGGCATGATTGACCGCCACCGGTAGGCGTGGATAAAGATAGCGGCCCTGATACAGATACAAAATCTGCACAATCACCGCCAACGGCAATAGCCGCACGGCCAGATAACGCTGTCCGCCCGCGCCACTGAAGAAATACTCCATCAGCGCGAAGAACAGGATAGCGCCCGTCACAAACGTCACGTTGCGCAAAGAAAACAAAGACATCACACGTTGCATCATCAATCCGCGTCCGGCCTACTCAATAAAAAGGGCGGGAACAGTGTCTAGCCGTTCCCGCCCCTTCTTGCATTAATGCCAAGAACCTATGCGCGCCAACTTACTGCGCAACGGTCCAAGCATCGTTCCACTGACCATGCTTACGCAGGAAAGCGGCCAAGCCAGGATGCGCCGGGATATCGGGGTTGGCAGCCACGCCCGCGGCCTGGGTGCCGACAAAGTCAGCCGCCAAAGGACCAAAGCCCGCATCGCCTTCCACTAGCTTATCGACGTTGGCATAGAGGATATCCAGCACCTGCTCGACTAAGCCCGCGTCCATATCAGCGCGCACGTTATAAGCAAAGTAGATCGGCACTGCCCAGATGGTGTCGGTACCCAGATCCTGGCTAAACGCCTTGGAAGGATCAACACGCACGGGGTTCAGACCGGCAGAACGCAGACGCTCCATTTCCTCATCGGAAGGGTTCACGGCAGCCAAGTTGGCACGCAGTTCCGCCTCACGCCAGTAGGTCGGCAGCGACACGCCGGCAGTGGTGTAACCCGCTGAGCCATCAATGGTACCGGCTTCATAAGCATCCGCCACGGTGGTGTTATCGATTTCCACGTGGTTGAACTCATAACCCAAAGCCGCGAATACACGACGCATGTTCAGCCAGTTCATGAAACCCGCCGGGGTGTAGTAGCCAGGCTTACCGTCAAAGTCTTTATAAGAGTTGAACTCACCCTTGCGACCATCGGCCACCAACATGAAGGTTTCCATGGGGTAAACATACAAGGTGTGCACCAAACGACCACGACGCGGGTTGTAGTTATCATAAGGACGGTCGCCGTCGTACAGGCTTCGCATACCCACATCAGCGGTGTACGCGAACTCGCCATCACCATCCATCACCGAGCGCATGGCGCCGGAGGTAGACGGGTAAGGCTGAACCACCACGGCATAACCGCGGCCCAGTTCACGCTGCAGGGTTTCAGAGAGGACGTTACCCACGGCATAGCCATAGGATCCGACGTTTGAGGTAGCAAAACGCAGCGTCTGACGCTGAGCTTCGGCTGGGGTGATGCTGGCCATGGTCAGAGCCATCGTGGCCCCCACAGCAACAGCGGCACTAAAGAAGCGGCCTTTGAATAAGGACATGCTTGGTCTCCTCCACAGAGATTTCTAATTGGTTTGAGTGAGAACGCTCGAATCTAGCACAAGTTTTTCTCAGGGCAAACCTGCATCATCAAATCCTTATCCCGCCGCGGCGGGCCTTGGCCGGCGGATTGTCCACAACATCGCCCCCGCAATACTAATCAACGCCACCAATAACCACAGATACGCATACCAACCAAAACCCTGATACACGAATCCCGGCAAGAACGACCCCACCGTTCCGCCCGAGTAATAAAACGAGACATAAAGCCCATTCACCACGCCGCGATGACCGATATCCGTTTCATTCATCAAGCCCGGCGCCAGCGAATGAAACAGAAACATCCCCGCGCACAACACAAACGTCGCGGTGAACAACAGCCACAACGGCTGCTGCGCGAAAAACAGCATCGCCAGCGCCAATATCACCAAGCCCAAGAGCATGGCATTCACTGTCCCGCCAATCCCCGAGGCCACGCGCAGCGATACCAAGGAAACCAACACACCCATGAGATAGCCCGAATACATCAGGCCAATACCCGCCTCAGACAGCCCCAGATCGAGCTCCACCAAACGATACGGCAGGAAGTTCAGCACCGAAGCAAACGCCCCAAACGACAAGAACACGACGATATACAGCCGCAAGAAGCGCCCATGCGAAAGCACCGCGCGAATCGGCTCAAGGCCCAGCTTTTGAAACTTCACCGGCGGATCAGCGCGCAGGCGAGTGAGCAACAAGGCCCCTATGATGGATGCCAAACCAAAGATTAAAAACGACCAGCGCCAACCCCAATTCGCGGCAAAAATCCCCGACAGCGCTCGACCCAAAAACCCGCCCATCACCGTTGAGGCGATATAAATGGCCATCACCCGGGCGATTTGTCCTTCAGCGGCACTGGCGCCCACATAGGTCATCAGCCCTGTGAGCATGGCCGGAATCGCCAGGCCCTGAATAAAGCGAATCCCAAGAAGCACCTCAAAGTGCTGCACGAAGTACACCGAGACCTGCGCCAAGGCTAAAATCCATAGCGACACCTGCAGCAGCCGCCGCGCCGACCAGCGCTGTAATAAAAAGCCATAAAAGATCGGCGCAATCGCCAAAGGCAGCATGGTCACCGCAATCAGCAGCGAGGCCTGACTCTCCCCCACACCAAAGTGCGCAGCGAGCACCGGCTGCAAAGGCTGCGGAGTGTAAAGCGCCGCCATAACCAGCACCGTGCAGTACTGGATGATCAGGAGTTGTCGAACAGGCATGGGAGGCAATTGTAGCCCAAAAAAAAGCACGGCAGGAAAACCCTGCCGTGCCTTTTGGAACCACCACTCAAAGAGTGGCGTTATCCGCTTCTAACCAAGCGCAAGGCTTGACTTAGAAGTTGTGCCACACACCGACTTGGAAGCTTTTCGCAGTGTCTTCTCCACTGGCGATATTGAATCCATTGCCTGAACCGGTTTTGTTCATATTGTATAAACCATCGACACTGTCATTCTTCAGTTGAGCATAAACCGCATAAACGCCCGTGCGACGACTAAGGTTATAGCCTGCTCCCAAAGCGTACATTTTGGCACCATCGTCGCTAACTAGATCGTTGGCTTGGGTGTAAGAAGCCATCAAGTACGTTTGACCCAAGCTATAACGAGCACCCAGATGGAAGGCGCCACGACTATTGGTGTCGTTATCGATGTTTTCATAACCGGCAGTCAAAGTGACGTCATCGATAACATACGTGCCACCGATTTTCCATGCGACCCCGTCTTCGCCTGCACCGAAAGCCTCATCTTTTTTCTGATATGCAGCCATCAGGACCATAGGACCTTGAGCGTAGGTACCCGCTAAGGAAAGAACTTTTTTACCGTCACTGCTGATTTCGTTTGAGGCTACTGACGAATCCATTGAGTAGGTCGCCATCGCACTAAAGCCATTGATATTGGGGCTCTGGTAAAAAATGGTGTTGTCTTGACGGTCATAGAAGCCAGTCTCCCCCGTTGTTGCGCCTCCACCAACAGTACCAAACACGTTGTACATATCGCCGTTGGTGTCAGCGAAGAAATTCATACGAAGCGTGGATAACTTGTAAGCGGTATCGTGGCGACCTAAACGAACTTCACCGAAATCACCACCTAAACCTACGTATGTGTTACGCCCACCAACATCAGTGGAAGAATTACCCGCAAACCCAACAGCAGACTCAATCTGGAACACACCCTTAAGGCCACCGCCAAGATCTTCAGATCCGCGAATACCCCAACGTGTTGAGTTATTGGTCATCAGAGTTTCTTTGTTGGCGCCATCGTCAACATGGTCCAAAGACACGTTGAAACGGCCATACAGGGTGGTATCAGCAGCGGCTACGGCGGGAACGCCCATGGCGGCTGCAACGGCAAATGCCAGTACAGTTTTCTTCATTGATTCAATCCTCTGCAGAGAGTTTATAAGTTTTTGTCGCAGGTGCGACGCCTTACTCTATGCAGAAAGCGTGCCAACTTCGTAAGTGATTGATTTTATTAGGTTGCGGATTTGCGACAGTCAGATATTTTGTCAGTTATGTCATGACATGACAGTTATGTCATGTTGTCTGTAGCAAAAAAGCACGGCTTTTGCCGCTTGGCTCAAAAGTGATGCCAGATACCTACCTGGAAGCCCGTGGCTTTTTGGCTGCGGCCGCTAGCAGGGTTGTCGCTGTCGGCTAAGCCGCTGTTCATGCCCCTGCCCTGACTGCCGCCCTGACCGAACAGGCCAGAGAGCGAACGATCGTCGCCGTCCATCTGTGCATAGAAGGCATAAAGTCCGGTGCGCTTGGAGAAGTCCCAACCGCCGCCAAGGGCCCAGGAATCAAAGCTCATGTCGCGCAGGTCGTTGTCGCCCGACTGACTGAATGAGCCCATCAGGTAGGCCTGACCCAAACCATAGCGCGCGCCCAGATGCCAGGTGTTGCGGCTGCTGCTGATACTCGAGGGTACTTCTAGGCGCTCGTAGGCGGCGGCCAGGATCAGGTCATCCATCTGGTAGGCGCCGCCGAGCTTCCAGGCGCTGGGGTTGATGCGGCTGCTGCCGGCATCGGCGTCGTCTTCACCGGTGCGCAGGGTGACCGAGCTCAGGCGCTCATAGCCGGCGGTGAGAAACAGCGGCCCGAATTCGTAGGCGGCCGCCAGTGAGTAGGCGTTGATTTCGGGCTCTTCGCTGTGGGGTGAGCGCGTGTGGGCGAAATCGGTGGTGTACGAGCTCATGACGCGCAGGCCTTCAAATGAGGGGCTGAGGTAGCGGACGCGGTTTTCGTTGCGCCGAGCCAGCGGGTCGGGCGCGCCGAACAGGGGGGTGGTTTCAGGGGCGCCGATGAGGGCGCCGCCCATGAGCCAGTTGCTGCTGGATTCGTGCCAGGCCTGCAGGCGGGTTTCGGCAGTCGTGGCTGTGTTAGCGGTCATGGCGCCGCTGGCTAGGGCCGTCGCAGGCACGCAGGCGAGCGCCGCCATGGAGGCAGCGAGCAGCGACTTGTTGATGCGACGGTTGGCCATAATGGCGAAATATAGCGCAGCCCGCGCTTTTAATGAAATGGGGACAGATTTATTTTTCTCTCTCCGATGGGGTACGACCCCATTTGGCTGAGGACTGGGGTACGACCCCATTTGGCTGAGGACTGGGGCACGACCCCACTGGTTTGGGCCCGCTGATCGTTGAAATAGGCCTACCTGTCGGGTTTTGGGTTTTCTTTGGCTAGTCATGGACTAGCCTTAAGTCTACGGGCTTAACCATGTGGGCTGAGCCACATAGGGTGTGACCCCGCTTGGGGGGCAATTGTGAAAAAAGGGGTCTGTCCCCGTTTCTGGAAAAAAGGGGTCTGTCCCCATTTTTTGCGTTTTTTGGACAGGGAGGTTTTATGGACGAGGACAAGGATGTCCCTTCTGCGGATCACGACAGTCCGTGGAAAGAGGCGCTAGAGGTGTATTTCGAGCCGTTTATGGCGCTGCTGTTCCCTTCGGTACATGCACAGGTGGATTGGGCGCAGCCGGTGGAGTTTCTGGATAAGGAGCTGCAGGCGCTGGATGGCAATGCCGAGCAAGGGCGCCAGTATGTCGATAAGCTGGTGAAGGTGCGCGCTCTCTCAGGAGTTGAGACCTGGGTGGTGGTACATGTCGAAGTACAAGGAAGCCCTGATGGCTCCTTTGCGGAGCGAATGTACCGTTATTACGCGCGACTTCGAGATAAATTCTCGATGCCAGTATTAAGTTTGGCCGTTTTGGCTGATGCCAAGCCTGGGTTTCGGCCCTCCGAGTATGTGGATGATTTCTGGGGCTGCTCGGTTTCTTTCCGATTCCCTGTATGTAAGCTCCTTGATTGGTTGGAGCGTTGGGACGAGTTAGAGGACAGCCGGAACGTGTTTGCGCCCATTGTCATGGCGCAGATCCGGGAGAAAACCGAGCGGACTCTCGGACGGCGAAAGCTATGGAAATTTCAGCTACTGAAACGGCTTTATGAGCTTGGCTATAATCGAGAAGACATCAATCAACTTTACCGGCTTATTGATTGGATGATGCGCCTGCCTGAACCGGATGAAGAGCGCATCTATCGCAAAATTGAGAAAATCAGGGAGAGCAAACACATGCCCTACGTCACCACTGCAGAGCGAATTCAACACAAGCGTGGCCTTGAGCAGGGTCTTGAGAAGGGCCTGCAAAAAGGCCATCGCCAAGGAGAGGTAGATGTGCTGATGCGGCAGGTCGCATTAAAGTTTGGCGTGGAGGTCGCTCAGCAATACAAAGACATCATTGCATCAGCTGACGAAGAACAGCTGCGCCAATGGGCCGAAGGCATCTTAACCGCCGACTCCGCTGCGGCACTCTTCGAATAGAAAAGGGGTCTGTCCCCGTTTTTATAGATGGGGTCAGACCCCAACTTGGGGTCGTACCCCAGTTTTTGGTTTTGACAGGGAGGTTTTATGGACGAGGACAAGGATGTCCCTTCTGCGGATCACGACAGTCCGTGGAAAGAGGCGCTGGAGGTTTATTTCGAGCCTTTTTTGGCGCTGCTGTTCCCTTCAGTGCATGCGCAGGTGGATTGGGCTCAGCCGGTGGAGTTTCTGGATAAGGAGCTGCAGGCGCTGGATGGCGATGCCGAGCAAGGACGGCAGTATGTCGATAAGCTCGTAAAGGTGCGGGCTCTATCGGGCATCGAGACCTGGGTGGTCGTGCATGTTGAAGTGCAAGGAAGCCCTGATGGCTCCTTTGCTGAGCGCATGTACCGTTATTACGCGCGACTTCGAGATAAATTCTCGATGCCCGTGTTGAGTTTGGCCGTTTTGGCTGATGCCAAGCCTGGGTTTCGGCCCTCCGAGTATGTGGATGATTTCTGGGGCTGCTCGGTTTCTTTTCGGTTTCCTGTGCGTAAGTTGTTGGATTGGCTCGACAATTGGGACGAGCTCGAGTCCAGCCGCAATGTATTCGCGCCTGTTGTCATGGCGCAGATCCGAGAGAAAACCGAGCGGACTCTCGGGCGGCGAAAGCTATGGAAATTTCAGCTACTGAAACAGCTTTATGAGCTTGGCTATAATCGAGAAGACATCAATCAACTTTACCGGCTTATTGATTGGATGATGCGACTGCCCGAACCGGATGAAGAGCGCATCTATCAGCAAATCGAGAAAATCAGGGAGAGCAAACACATGCCCTACGTAACAACTGCAGAGCGAATTCAACACAAACGCGGCTTACAGACAGGCCATCGCCAGGGTGAAGTCGATATGTTGATGCGGCAGGTCACATTAAAGTTTGGCGTGGAGGTCGCTCAGCAATACAAAGACATCATTGCATCAGCTGACGAAGAACAGCTGCGCCAATGGGCCGAAGGTATCTTAACTGCTGATTCAGCCAAGACACTCTTCGGCTAAAAAAGGGGTCTGTCCCCATTTTTTGGACAGGGAGGTTTTATGGACGAGGACAAGGATGTCCCTTCTGCGGATCACGACAGTCCGTGGAAAGAGGCGCTGGAGGTTTATTTCGAGCCGTTTTTGGCGCTGCTGTTCCCTTCAGTGCATGCGCAGGTGGATTGGGCGCAGCCTGTGGAGTTTCTGGATAAGGAGCTGCAGGCGCTGGATGGCGATGCCGAGCAGGGACGGCAGTACGTTGATAAGCTCGTAAAGGTGCGGGCTTTATCTGGATTCGACGCTTGGGTAGTGGTACACGTCGAGGTGCAAGGGTCGCCCGATAGCTCATTTGCTAGACGCATGCACCGTTACTACGCACGCCTAGAGGATAAGTTTTCGATACCGGTGGTGAGCCTGGCTGTATTGGCGGACGATCGGCCATCATTCAGACCCTCGAAATATGAGAATGAACTCTGGGGCTGCTCGGTCTCTTTTCGGTTTCCTGTGCGTAAGTTATTGGACTGGCTCGATAAATGGGATGAGCTAGAGGCTAGCCGGAACGTGTTCGCGCCCATTGTCATGGCGCAGATTCGGGAGAAAACCGAAAGGACTCTCGAGCGTCGGAAGTTTTGGAAATTTAAGCTACTGAAACGGCTTTATGAGCTTGGCTATAATCGAGAAGACATCAATCAACTTTACCGGCTTATTGATTGGATGATGCGACTGCCCGAACCGGATGAAGAGCGCATCTACCAGGAAATCAAAACCATTAGGGAGCAAAAACTCATGCCATATGTCACGACTGCAGAACGTGTGGAGCGCGAGCTGGGCCTTCAAGAGGGCCTTAAACAGGGCCTGCAAAAAGGCCATCGCCAGGGAGAGGTCGATATGCTGATGCGACAGGTCACTCTAAAGTTCGGCGAGGCCACAGCTGAGGAATACAATGGCGTCATTGCATCAGCTGACGAAGAACAGCTGCGCCAATGGGCCGAAGGTATCTTAACTGCTGATTCAGCCAAGACACTCTTCGGCTAAAAAAGGGGTCTGTCCCCATTTCTTGAAAAAAGGGGTCTGTCCCCATTTTTTGCGTTTTTTGGACAGGGAGGTTTTATGGACGAGGACAAGGATGTCCCTTCTGCGGATCATGACAGTCCGTGGAAGGAGGCGCTGGAGGTGTATTTCGAGCCGTTTATGGCGCTGCTGTTCCCTTCAGTGCATGCGCAGGTGGATTGGGCGCAGCCTGTGGAGTTTCTGGATAAGGAGCTGCAGGCACTGGATGGCGATGCCGAGCAGGGACGCCAGTATGTCGATAAGTATCATGGCGCAGATCCGGGAGAAAACCGAAAGGACTCTCGGGCGGCGAAAGCTATGGAAATTTCAGCTACTGAAACAGCTTTATGAGCTTGGCTATAATCGAGAAGACATCAATCAACTGTACCGGCTCATTGATTGGATGATGCGACTGCCCGAACCGGATGAAGAGCGCATCTATCAGCAAATCGAGAAAATCAGGGAGAGCAAACACATGCCCTACGTAACAACTGCAGAGCGAATTCAACACAAGCGCGGCCTTCAGCAGGGTCTTGAGAAGGGCCATGAGCAGGGTCTTGAGAAGGGCCTACAAACGGGCCATCGCCAGGGAGAGGTCGATATGCTGATGCGCCTGGTGGAGCTGAAGTTCGGCTCTGAGGCTGTCAAGCGTTACGCGCCGCTTGCTGCCGATGCCAACGAAGATCAGCTGCGTCAATGGGCCGAAGGTATCTTAACTGCTGATTCCGCTGCGGCACTCTTCAGCTAAAAAAGGGGTCTGTCCCCGTTTTTATAAAAAAAGGGGTCTGTCCCCATTTTTACATTTTTATAGATGGGGTCAGACCCCAATCGGGGTCGTACCCCATTTACAGGCCGGCGAACTCGAATGGCCGGGCCGGCTCGAATCGGTCTACGGCGTTGCCGCTGTAGATTTGGTTATGGTCTAGCGAGAGCTTTTGCACTGATTCGGCCTCGCTGAAATCAACATCCTTGAGGTTCACCCAAAATGTGTTGGGGCTGAGCGCGGTCTCGAAGTAGTACACGAGATTCTTGTGATCAGAGACGGTTCGCC
Source organism: Ectothiorhodosinus mongolicus (assembly GCF_022406875.1). Lineage (NCBI taxonomy): Bacteria > Pseudomonadati > Pseudomonadota > Gammaproteobacteria > Chromatiales > Ectothiorhodospiraceae > Ectothiorhodosinus > Ectothiorhodosinus mongolicus. The sequence goes on along the minus strand of NZ_CP023018.1, from coordinate 1,402,515 downwards.
AGCGGGTCGAGGCGATATTGGGCTCGGTGGGCGATGAAATGCCGAACGGAACTGATGCGTTTCTGATGACGCTAAATACGCTTGCTACAGCAATCGACTCATCACCGGTTCTTGGGATGGCGTCCATATAGAACGATGCACGCACGAACCGATCAGCGGCGCGATTAGTACCGGGCAACATCGTCAAGCCACCAATTTGCTTCCAGTATTCGTTTAAGGCCAACTGGCTGGCGAATGGCGGTGAGTTCGTCATCACCGTATAAGCCCGACTGTGGTGAATCTGCAGCTCGCCATCAATGTACTCGAAAATGGCGTTATCCCCGGTGGCATCCGAGATGGATAAGTGCAGTGATGCGAACCGATCAGTACCGGGAATATCTGCCGAGACGACCACGAAAGACTCTTGCCTCAGTGCTTCGACAGCCTCTTCGACAGTGGCGAAGTTATCCAATACGTATTGCACCCAAGCAGCCACCGACAGCCCCTGTTGATCGGGCCCGAATTCCGGATAGGTGGACTCAGCGAGCCACAGCAAATTGGCGACAAGGCCTTTTTCGTTCATGCCATCGGTACTGGCGATATCAAAGGCGCTGGTGACGATGCTGCCGTATTGAGAAGTCCAGGTAACAGAATTGGGGCCGGCTTCGCCGCTGCGCTCCATACCCCGCGGAAACAACCAAAGATTGGCCGGTATCTCATCCCGCCAATCCATAGAGCGAGCAGTGAGAACGAGGTCATCAAGCCCTTGGTAGACGGCGCGGGTGCATGCGAATACTGATGCTGAAACCAGCAAAAAGACCGCAGCCACGACTGCCATAAAGGATGCTTTATTTCTCATAGAGACCTCGGTTTCAGAGATGGGGTACGACCCCAATTGGGGTCTGACCCCATTCTTAATTTAATGCGCATAACGCTTCAAAACAGATACGGCTCCTAGGAGCCGTTAGCCTGCTTGAGATTGTTATGCGGCGGAATCATGCTCGACATCCCAGCCAGGGAAAACAAGTATAGCCGGATGACACTGCTATGCCCTGTGATCTGCGGGTGAGACCGAATTCCAGGGTCGAATGCGGCTCAGCTGCTCGGCCAAAGCATCTTCCGCCACCTCAGTATCATAAGCAGCTTGCGCTCGAAGCCAGTAGCCATTGGATAGCCCAAAAAAACGACAGAGTCGCAGATCGGTATCGGCCGTTATAGAGCGCTTCCCAGCAATGATTTGCCCAATACGCTGAGCCGGCACTCCAATTTCTTTGGCAAGGCGATACTGAGAGAGCTCCATAGGCTCAAGAAACTCTTCTTTTAGCAACTCACCGGGCGTTACAGGCTCAATATCGCGCACAAGTCACCTCCTAGGAACCATTCAGCTTTAATATACTCATTACGCATAATGACGCGCTCAGCGGCGTGCGCTAGCGCGTCCACTGGAGCGCCTGGTTGGAATTGGGTTCTGATGTACTGGCACGGTATGCAACTCTACGCCTAGTGCTCGTATTACTCTCAAAACGGTATCATAGCGCGGCTTTGCTCCGGGAGTTAATGCCTTGTATAGGCTCTCCCGACCGAGTCCAGCTTCCTTGGCTAGTTCCGTCATTCCTCGTGCCTTTGCGATATCACCAATTGCTGCCAGAAATATATTTGGATCTTTGTCTTCTAGCGCAGCATTGAGGTATTCTGCGATTACCTCCTCGCTATCCAGGTATTCTGCGGCATCAAATTTGGTTAATTTAGTCATTAGCATGTTCTCTATATCTCTCAGCAAGGTCATGGGCGTTCTTGATGTCCTTCTTCTGAGTTGATTTACTGCCTCCACACAGAAGAAGATATATTGTCTCGCCGTTTCTTACGTGATACACCCTGTATCCAGGTCCATAATGGACCCTCATCTCTGAGACACCCTTCCCAACAGGTTCGCAATCGCCGAAGTTTCCTGCCTCAGCAGAACGGATACGGGCGATTATTCGAGCTTTTCCTATTGGATCTCGAAGCTTCTTCAGCCATTTATCAAACTCTGGCGTAAGAAGGAATGTATACATACGTCATAGCGTATCCGTTCGGATACATCTAGTCAAGTTGGGCTAACGGATTGATTTTGCGACTTGAAAGGGGTCTGTCCCGGTTTTTAGCAGACCCGACCCCAATTGGGGTCTGACCCCATTCTTAGCAGTCGGTGGCGAGGGGGTGCGGCGGGTCGTCGCTGCCGAGGTAGAAGCCGAGGATGATGGCGGGCTCATCGCCAAGGGCGCGGCCGACGTGGCACCAGTCGATGGCCTCGATGTAGGTAGATCCGGGGCCGAAGGTGCGCTTACCTTTGCTGCCGTAGTCCACTTCTAGGGTTCCGGAGACGACATAAGCCAACAGCGGTATGGCATGGGTGTGCAAAGAGGTTTCTTTGCCAACCGGGATCTCGATCAAAAAGCCGCGAATATCGGGCTCACCGGTGGGAAAGCGATATTCCTGACCCAGCACTGTGCGGTTGGGCATCTGAATATCCAGCGGCGTGGCGAGGATCTGCTCGTAGGCTTGGGCGGCATGCCCGCCTGCCGAGACAGAGGAGAACGCCAAAACCCCAGACAGCAGGGCTGAGCTAATCAAAGTGGTGAGTCGTTTCATCAAAGCATCTCCGCAAAATAATGGGGACTGTCCCCATTTTTTAAAAAAGGGGTCTGTCCCCATTTTTGGAAATGGTGGGTCGTGTAGGATTCGAACCTACGACCAATGGATTAAAAGTCCACTGCTCTACCAGCTGAGCTAACGACCCGTAATGCGGCTGGGGGCATGGCCCCGTGCTTCGAGGGGCCAGATGATACAGCCTAAGGCCGAAAAATCAAACTGCTTCGAGCTTGCGCATGCCGGCGGGCAGCATCTTCATATCCACCAAACTGGTGACCAAAGCCTTGCCAAAGCTGGCTTCTTCTTCGTAGACCAGCTTGTAGTATTGGATTTTCATGGTCAGGGCTGAGCCAAAGACGATGCTGACGAAGGTGAGCATGCCACCCAGCGCCAGAGTCGAAACCCCGGTCACGCCTTGGCCGATGGTGCAGCCCATCGCCAGCACGCCGCCAAACGCCATCAGCACTGCACCAATGAAGTGGTTCACAAAGTCTTTGCCCGAGGCGAACCACTCGATGCGAAAGCCCTTACTGACCAAAGCCCAGAACAAAGAGCCCAGCACCACGCCCACCAAGGCCATCACGCCGATGTAGAGCACGGCATTGTCAAAGCCCGACCCACCATAGCGCAGGGTCTGAGCCATGGGGTTAATAAAAGTAAATGACTGAGAGGCCCAGGGCATGGCTTCAGCCGGGCGACCCTCAGGGCCATCGGCCAAGAAGTCCCATTCCTGCACATAGCTCTGCAGCGGGTACTGATCCATGCCGTCATCGATCATGGCCGTGCTGGTGACATACCAAGCGCCGATCACCACGAGACCAACCACCAAACCACCCATGACATTATCGAGACTGGTGCGAAAATCTTTGCTCTTGAAAATGAAGTACAAAAGCGCCGCACCGAGGATCAGGCCGATCACCAAGCGCGCGTTCACAGCGCCCTCAGCGCCCGCGACAATGGAGCCCAGATCTTGGCCAGCGCCCATATTCACCGCCAGCGGGCTGGTCCAGGGGAAGAACAACGCCGAATACAGAGTAGTGGAGGTCCCTGGGAAGGGGTTGATCATGAAGTAGGCGATGATGCCGATCACCAAGAACACCATCACGGACTTGATATTGCCGCCGCCGATGCGCACCAAGGTCTTGTTACCGCAACCACTGGCTAGGCTCATGCCGATACCAAATAAGACACCGCCTAAGAGGTGTTCAATCCAGTTGAATTGGGGCGAGCGATAGGGCGGGAAAGCTCCGTCGGCGCTCAAAACACCGCTGGCTTCGAGCAGCACCACCCCCAACATAGCCACGGTCATTGCGAGAATCCAGGCGCGCATACGCGATAAATCGCCCATATTCACCCAGTCCGAAACCGCCCCCATGGTGCAGAAGTTGGTCTTATTGGCTACCGCCCCAAGAATAAAGGCCAATACAAATATCAGGGCCAAAACGGTGGTGGCAGCTGAGGAGAAGCTCTCGAAACCCATTGTTATCGCTCCTAGGCAATTAAAACGCCCGGCCGACAGCGGCCGGTAGAACATTGCGATCTATCAATATTAGCAGAAGGAATTAAGACGTGGCAGGGGGCTGGCTGCGATAACGCGTGTTATCGGCCATTTCAACATCGGCAAAGCCTTTGGCGCGCAGCCGACAGGCGTCACATACACCACAAGCACGACCCTCATGATCAGCCTGATAACAGCTAACTGTCTTAGAAAAATCGACACCCAAAGCGACACCCTGGCGAATAATTTGCGCCTTGGATAAGTCGATTAAGGGTGTGCGAAAACACGGCCCTGCACCTTCCACGCCTTGGCGCGTAGCCAGCTGCGCCATGGCCTCGAAGGCGCGAATAAACTCTGGCCGACAGTCGGGGTAGCCGGAATAGTCCACGGCGTTGACGCCGATAAAAATATCTCGAGCGCCCAGCACCTCGGCCCAAGCCAAAGCGATACTGAGAAAAATGGTGTTGCGCGCCGGCACATAGGTCACCGGAATCCCCTCCCCCGGGGTCTCGGGCACAGCGATACTGGCGTCAGTCAGGGCTGAGCCGCCAAACAGCGACAAGTCCAAATCAACGATGCGATGCTCAGCGGCGCCGAGCTCGCTGGCCAGTTGCTGCGCGGCCATCAGCTCGACACTGTGACGCTGGCCATAACGAAAACTCAGACAATGGCACGCAAACCCCTCCGCTTTGGCAAGAGCCAATACCGTGGCCGAGTCCATACCGCCGGACAACAACACCACGGCGGGTTTGGCTCCAGCAACCAACGCTTCAGCGGCCACGGGCCTCGCCCCAAAGCAGCTTATGCAGCTGCAACTGCATGCGCACCGGCAGCTTGTCGTGAAGAATCCATTCGGCCAGATCAGCCGGGCTTTGGTCTTTAAACACCGGTGAGAACAGCACCTGGGCTTTACTGGCTAGATCATGCTGCCTGAGCTGATCCACCGCCCAATCATAGTCCTCACGACCGGCCAAGACGAACTTGATTTGATCGGTGGGCTTAAGGTGGGCCAGATTACTTAAGAGGTTGCGATGCGCCTCGCCAGAGCTGGGGGTTTTTAAGTCCATAACCGTCATCACCCGCGGATCGACCCGGCTGATATCCAATGCGCCGCTGGTCTCTAAGGAAACCTGATAGCCCTGATCACACAGCGCGGTGAGTAAATCCAAGCACTCGGGTTGGGCCAGCGGCTCGCCTCCGGTCACACAAACATGCGAAACACCATGGGCTTCGACCTGATCAAGAATTGCCTCTAGCGTCATCAGCTCTCCACCGGTAAAGCTATAGGTGGTATCACAATACACACAGCGCAGAGGACAGCCGGTCAGCCGCACGAATACGGTAGGCCAGCCGACACTGGCGGACTCACCTTGGATGGAGAGGAAAATCTCGGTAATACGCAGTTCTTGCGCTGCGGCGACTTCACCCAAAACTAACGCCCCTCATCCCGCATGCGCGCTAAGCGCTGATTGGCCAAACGCGCCACCGTGCCATCCGGAAAGCGCTGCACGACTTGATTGAGCGCGGTGCGGGCCTGTTCCCACTGACCCAACTCGTAATGCGCAAAGCCAATTTTCAGGAGTGCATCCGGTATCTTGTCGCTATTGGGATAGGCACGCGGCACCCGCTCAAAAGTCTCTAACGCCTGAGCGAAATCGCGGGTGACGTAATAAGCCTCACCCAACCAGTACTGGGCGTTGGCCGCTAAGTGGCTGTCGGGATAGGTCTCGAGAAACCCGCGAAAGCCCTCGATCGCTGCGCTGTGACGTCCCTCGCGCAGGGTATCAAAAGCCCGCTGATAAGCAGCGCGTTCATCCACCAAAGCATCCACCACGACTTCACCAAACTCAGGCTCAGCGGCTTGGGCGGCCGGTGCCGGCTGAGCGACGCCGTCTTGGGCCAGGCTCTCTAGACGTCGATCCAGATCCATGTAGAGCTCACGCTGGCGATTGCGCACCAGATCCAGCTCATTACGCAGGGTCTCCAGCTCGCCGCGCAGAGCACGATTTTCTTGGTCTAGGGTTTGAATCAGCTGCGCCATATTTTGGAAAGCTTCACCATCAATGATGCGCTCTACTCGCTCCAAGCGCTGCTGCACATCCCGACTTTGGGTGAGGGCTGTGCCTGGCCAAACCAAGGCCAGACACAGCGCACCCAAAACGATCAGGCGAAGCTTTGGAGTTGCCGCCGTCATTGCGAGCCTCGCTCATAGACGATTTCAACGCGGCGATTCTGCGCCCACGCCTGCTCATCACTGCCCATTTGCGCGGGCAGTTCCTCGCCATAGCTGATCACGCGAATCTGACTGGCACGGGCACCCTGCAACAGCATCTGGCGCTGCACCGCCATAGCACGACGCTCACCCAGACCCAAGTTGTATTCGCGGGAACCACGCTCATCGGTATGGCCCTCAAGGCGAATCCGCGCTTGAGGATTGTTGGCGAGGTACTCGGCGTGAGCATTCACCACCGGCAGAAACTCACTGGCAATAGCATCGCGGTCGAAATCGAAATACACCAAGCGCTGCGAGATGGCACTACCGGGCGCACCCATCGGTCCGGCAATCGGCCGGCCATCACGGCCCAAAGGCCGCACTTCGGTATCGACTCCGACAGCTTCACCATCGGCGGCGACATCCCCAGGACGCGGGCGGTCTTTACTGGCACAAGCCGCCAACGTCAGAGCCAGCAGCAAAATCACAAAAAGCTTTAGGGCGGTAGTTACCGCATTGGGCCGTTGCATGATCAAAACCCTCAAAAAAAGTGTGGTGGATTAATCCAAAAATGGTGACCAGGCGGGTTCACGAACCTCTCCCTCCGCCAGCACCAGTTGCTGATGAACGCGGCCGTCATCACTGACCGCTGCCAAAATGCCACGACCGCCCTCGGTGGTGGCGTAGATGATCATACTGCCATTGGGTGCGAAACTGGGTGATTCGTCATTGCGACCGCGGCTCAAGACCCGCACTTGCCGGGTATCGCGATCCAAAAGGCCGATCTGATAACCGCGGCCACTGCCATGCATCATGACCAAGCGCCGACCATCCGCGGCGACGGCCGCGCGAGCATTGTAGGTTCCTTCAAAAGTGAGGCGCTGAGCGTTACCACCGCGCGCTGGCACCTCATAGAGCTGCGGACGCCCGGCACGGTCGGAAGTGAATACAATCGAGCGACCATCGGGCATCCATACCGGCTCGGTATCGATTGAACGGCTGTTGGTTAAACGCGTCAGGCTTTGATCGGCGAGATTCATCACATAAATATCTGGCTGACCATCGCGCGATAGGGTTAATGCCAGCTGGCGACCATCGGGTGAGAAGGCTGGCGCGCTGTTGATGCCCTCATGTGCGGCAATGCGCTGGCGTTCACCGGTGGCTAGGTTTTGGATAAAGATCTCTGACTGACCGTTTTCAAAGGAGACATAAGCCAAGCGGCGCGCATCCGGTGACCAAGCGGGTGACATGACCGGCTCGCTAGAGCGGAAAATCACCTGCGGGTTGTGCCCGTCAGCATCAGCCACCTGAAGAGCGTAACGCAGCTGCTGGCCCTCACGCGTGACGCTGATGTAGGCCACCTGGGTATCAAACGCCCCACGCTGACCGGTCAGGCGCTCATAAATCAAATCACTTACCATGTGCGCCGCGCGGCGCAAGGTGGCGGGTGTTGCGGGAATACTGTAGCCCACCAGCTGGCGTCCTGAGGCGACATCCAATAATTGGAAACGCACGGCTACCTGCCCCGACCCACTGGGACGGATCCCACCGACCACCAGATATTCGCGATCGGTCTCCTGCCAGCGCGCGAAATCGACTTGATCGGCGGCTTGCGGTTGCTGGGGCATGGCCGATGTATCCAGACCGTCAAAGCGCCCGCTGCGCTCTAAATTGGCACGGATCACCGCCGCTAACTCGCCGCCACCCTCACCGCCAAAGGGCACGATGGCCAAGGGCACAGCGCCCTCGACGCCTTGGGTGATGCGCACCTCAAGCGCTGCTTGCGCGCTCAGGGGTAGCAGCAGAAACAGCAACAAAAACAATCGCAGCTTGGCAAACATCAAGGGCCTCATGGCTCAAATCTAAATCGGATCTCGCGGACAAACAAGGCGGGGTCAGCAGGCTGCGGCAAGGGTTCAGCCAAGCGCACCGCCCGTTCCACCGAATCACAAAACAACGCGCCGCCATCACATTGCTCGACGCGCACATCCTGAATAAAGCCGCCAGGGGTCTGGCGTACAAATACCACGGCGCTTTGTCCCTGGCGATAATCGGACGGCGGGCGCCACTGTCGCTCCACCGCCTGACGAATCGCTGCGACATAGTCACCGCGCTGACGTTCCAACTGCCGCTGCCGCGCCGCGGCCTGTTGCTGCGCCTCAATCTCTGACAGGCGCTGCGCTTCGGCTTCTAGCGCCGCCTGTCGGCGCTCTTGCTCAGCAGCTTGTTCTTCAGCAATACGCGCTTGGCGTTCTTGTTCGGCCCGCCGCGCTTCTTCTGCGCGTCTGGCTTCTTCTTGACGCCTCGCCTCTTCGGCCCTGGCTACTTCTTCGGCCTGGCGTCTGGCTTCGGCTTCCCGGCGCGCGGATTCCTGACGCTGGCGCTCGGCTTCGGCCTGACGCCTTACCTCTTCTTGGCGGCGGCGCTCTTCGGCGGCACGGCGCTCTTGCTCGGCACGCCGCGCGGCTTCTTGCTGACGCCGGCGTTCGGCTTCTTCAGCACGGCGACGCTGCTCTTGGATAGCGTCAAACTGCTGTGCGTCCACCGCTGTGGCCTCGACGATGGGCGCTGGCGGCGCCTCTTCGCGTTGCTGCGCGCCTGGATCACCCGCTTGGGTGAGCTTAGGCACGAACTGCAGATTCACACCCAATGCCAAAAAACCTACGACGTGCACACTCAGCACGGCTGCAAACAATCGCCGATGCGCGCGCAGCAGCTGCCACATTAGGGCCTATCCTGACTGTTCGAGTCGCCGGGCTCAGTGAGTAGGCCCACACGACCACCGCCGGCTGCCTGCACACTGACCATGGCGTCCATAACCCGGCCGTAATCCACAAAACGATCGCCGCGCACAAAAATATCCGCACCGGGCTTATCGACCAAAAGCTCAGCAATCGCCACACGCAGCTCGGGCGCCTCTAAAGGCACCCCGCTCTGTGGACCTTGATTTAACAACAGGCGCCCGTCTCGGGTCACAGTGACCACAATCGGCTCAGGCTGATTCATGCTCTCTTCCAAAGGCTGAGCATCAGCGGTGGGCAAATCGACCTCCACCCCTTGCTGTAACAGCGGTGCGGTCACCATGAAGATAATCAGCAGCAGCAACATCACGTCGATAAAAGGCACGACGTTGATTTGCGACATCGAACGCCTGCGGCGCAGGCGATTGGCGGCGACGGCGGCCATTAGCTGCGCACCTCCTCCGCGGTTGCGCCGCTGAGCTGGCGCTGCAGCAGGGCCGCTAACTCGTCGGAGAAGTTGTCATAGCGAGCCAACAAGCGATCGATCTGACCCGAAAAACTGTTGTAGGCAATCACCGCGGGAATGGCCGCAAACAGCCCCAGCGCGGTGGCAATCAAGGCTTCAGCAATACCCGGGGCGACCATGGCCAAAGTCGCTTGTTGCACACCGGAGAGGCCAATAAAGGCATGCATGATGCCCCAGACGGTCCCGAATAAGCCGATGTAGGGGCTGGTAGAACCAACGGTGGCGAGAAAATTGAGATAGGTCTCAAGCGTGTCCCCTTCGCGGGAGATGGAGACGCGCATGGCGCGTTGGGTGTTCTGACTGACGGTTTCGGTATCGCCGGAGGGAGTGGCGCGACCGCGCAAAAACTCTTTAAAGCCAGCGGAAAACACATGTTCCATGCCAGCGATGTCAGTACGCCGCCGCAGGCCATCATAAAGGTGACTGAGATCGGCGCCGGACCAAAAGCGGTCCTCAAACTCATCGGCCGCCTGACGCGCGGCTTTAAGCACTCGCCACTTGAGGACGATGATCATCCAGGAAAACACTGAGGCCAGCACCAGGATCACCATCACCAGCTGCACAATCAAGCTGGCCTCAAGGATCAGGCGGTAAAGAGAGAGATCGACACTCACAACGGGGGAGCTCCTGCAGCCAGAGCGCTGCTAATAGACTCAGGGATCGCCTGCGGCGCAAAACTTTGCGCATTTAAACAGGCTACTTTGACGCGCGCATGACACAGCAGTTCCGCGTCAGCGGCGGCGTCGGTAAAAATTTTTTGGTCGAAACTGAAACTGACGCGGCGCTGTTCAGCGACTTCGGTGTGCACCCGCAAGACATCATCCAGCCGCGCCGGGCGATGAAAATCGATCTGCAGATCGCGTACCGCGAAAATCACACCCGCTTCATGGGCCAAAGCGCGTTGGTCAAAGCCAGCATGACGTAGCCACTCGGTGCGGGCGCGTTCCATAAAGTGCAGATAACGGGCGTGGTAGACCACCCCACCGGCATCCGTGTCCTCATAATAGACGCGGATCGGCCAGTCAAAGCTCATGGCGCTCCTCGTCCTCATTGAACAGTTCGGGCTGTGCTGCCCGCGCGGATAGCGCGTCCGGGACGCGCAGACCAAAATGGCGATAGGCATGACTGGTAGCCATGCGGCCGCGGTTGGTGCGCATCATAAAGCCTTGCTGGATGAGATAGGGTTCAACCACGTCTTCGATAGTGCCGCGTTCCTCACCGATGGCCGCAGATAAGCTATCGATACCCACCGGGCCCCCATCGAACTTCTCGATAATCGCCAACAGCAGGCGCCGGTCCTGAGAATCAAAGCCATGGGCATCGACGTTGAGCATATCCAAGGCTTTTTCGGCCACCGCCGCGTCAATATGACCATCGGCGCGGATTTGTGCATAGTCGCGTACGCGACGCAGCAGACGGTTGGCAATACGTGGCGTACCGCGGGCGCGACGGGCGATTTCGGTAGCGCCATCCTCTTCGAGCTGGGCGCCGAGGATGCCGGCAGAGCGCAATACAATGCGGGTCAGATCCGGGGTGTTGTAGAACTCTAGGCGCTGCACAATGCCGAAGCGATCGCGCAGTGGCGAGGTCAAAAGGCCAGCGCGGGTGGTGGCGCCCACCAAGGTGAAAGGCGGTAAATCCAGCTTAATCGAGCGCGCCGCTGGACCCTCGCCAATGACGATATCCAGTTGGAAATCCTCCATCGCCGGATACAGCACTTCCTCAACCACCGGCGAGAGCCGATGAATCTCATCGACGAACAAAACGTCATGGGCTTCTAGATTGGTGAGAATCGCCGCCAGATCCCCAGGGCGTTCTAAAACCGGCCCTGAGGTTTGCCGCAGATTCACTCCCATCTCATGGGCGATGATGTGCGATAAGGTAGTCTTCCCCAAGCCCGGCGGCCCAAAAATCAGCACATGATCCAGCGCCTCACCGCGCTCACGGGCGGCGTGGATAAAAATCTCCATTTGTTCGCGCGCCACCGGCTGACCTTCATAATCGGCCAAACGCTGCGGGCGAATCGAGCGCTCCAGGCTTGCGTCGTCGCCTTCTTGCTCTGCCGTGAGAATGCCCTGGGTCATGGCGCTATTCTATCAGGTCTTGAGCGTGGCCTTGAGAGCCAAACGAATCAATTCTTGGCTGCTATCGGCCTCACCTTCGACGCGGCTGATCAAGCGACTGGCTTCTTGAGGTTTATAGCCTAGAGAAATCAGCGCGGCGACAGCGTCGTTCACGGGGCTTTGTGGCGGCGGCGCAGCACCTCCAGGCAGGCCCACCGCGCTACCAGCAATACTGGCATCGACTTTATCGCGCATCTCAATCAACAGGCGCTCAGCGGTTTTGCGGCCAATGCCGGGAAGCTTGGTCAGGGTGGTGGCATCGTTGGCCAAGACGCACTGATGAAACGCCTCGACGCTCATGCCCGACAAAATTGCCAAGGCCATTTTCGCACCGACGCCGCTGACCTTAATCAGGGTGCGAAACAAGCTGCGCTCGGCCAGGGTCGCAAAGCCGTATAAGACGTGGGCGTCCTCACGCACATGCAAATGGGTGTGCAGCACGACTGCGCTGCCGACCGACGCAAGGCTATAAAAAGTCGATAAAGGCGCCTCGATCTCGTAGCCCACACCCGCAACATCCAGTAACAAATGCGGCGGTTGGGATTCGATGAGGGTGCCACTTAAACGTCCAATCATCGTCTGCGTCTCCGTTGAAAGCCTTGCGGCAGGCGGCCCAAACTCGAACCAATGTGCGCATGACACAGGGCGGCGGCGAGGGCATCGGCTTCATCAGCGGCCGGGCGGCGAGTAAGCGCCAGCATGATCATGACCATATGCTGAACCTGTTCTTTGACGGCGCTACCCGAGCCGACTACCGCTTGTTTGATCAGCCGCGGGGCATATTCGCTAACATCCAAACCGCGATTCACCGCGGCGCAAATAGCGGCGCCACGGGCTTGGCCAAGTTTTAAAGCCACCGCGGCGTTGCGCGCCAAAAACGCCTGTTCAATGGCCATCACTGCCGGTTGATGGGTGGCGATGATGGCATCGAGTTCACGAAAAATCACGCCCAAGCGCTGCGGAAAGTCGCCCGTGGGCAGACGAATACAACCGCTGTGCACATGCACGCTGCTGCGCCCATCGGTGTCGAGAATGCCAAAGCCGGTGATCTGCGAGCCGGGATCAATACCGATAATCCGCAGCGGCGCAGCGCTCACCCTTGCATCACCTCATCGGGGAAGTCGGCGTTGGTGTAGACATTTTGCACATCATCAAGATCATCGAGCATATCCAACAGCTTTAAGACCTGTTGCGCGGTGTCGACATCGACACTGCTGGCAGTACCAGCGCGCATGGTGACCTCGCTGTGCTCGGGCTTGAGATTGGCCGCCAGCAGCGCCTGACGCACGCCGTCATAGGCATCGGGCGAAGTCAGCACTTCCATCGAGCCATCCTCGTGCACCAAAACATCATCGGCGCCGCCTTCAATAGCCGCCTCCATGATCGCCTCTTCATCCTGATCGGCGGGGTAGCTAAGAACCCCGGTTTTTTCAAACAAGTAAGACACCGAGCCATCGGTGCCGAGATTGCCGCCGCATTTGGTGAAGGCGTGACGCACTTCGGACACCGTGCGATTGCGGTTATCGGTCATGCAATCCACCATAATCGCGACACCGCCCGGGCCATAGCCTTCGTAGCGGATTTCTTCATAGTTGATGCCTTCGAGTTCACCCGCGCCGCGCTTGGTCGCACGCTCGATGGTGTCCTTGGTCATGTTGGCATCCAGCGCTTTATCAATCGCCAGGCGCAGACGCGGATTGGTGTTGGCATCGGAGCCGCCCATGCGCGCGGCCACGGTGATCTCCTTGATCAGCTTGGTAAACAGCTTGCCGCGTTTGGCGTCTTGGGCGTTTTTACGGTGCTGAATATTGGCCCATTTACTGTGTCCGGCCATGGTCTATCTCTTTTGATGTCACGAAATCGGTGTTAAATGAGCGCCATCATGCCGAGTTCAGGCGCGATCGTCCAGCCATTGATTGAGCAGCCGCTGGATCACAAAGACCAACACAGCCAGCCCCAACAAGCCCAAGACGATGGCTGCATAACTGCCGAGCAGGGGCTCTAAGCTCTGCCAGCGGCCACCCAATAAGTAACCCAGACCCGCCAGCAGGATGTTCCAAATCAGCGTGCCCAAAAAGGTCAGAAGCACAAAAGGACCCAGCCCCATCGGCAGGAGGCCGGCAGGGATAGAGACCAAGCTGCGCAGCGACGGCACGCAGCGCGCCACCGCCACCAACCACAGCCCGTGCAGGGCGAAAATATGCAGCACACCGCTAAGATCTTGCTCGCGCAGCAGCAGCCACTTGCCATGGCGCGCTAACCACAGCCGGGTGCGCTCCTCGCCCACTTGTTGGGCCAGTGCATAAATCAGCGTCGAGCCCAGAGTGCCGCCCAAACTGCCGATGAGAATCACCCAAGTCAGACTCAGCCAGCCCTCGCCCGCCAAAAAACCCGCAAAGGGCATCAGCGTCTCGGGGGCCAGCACCACCATCAAGGCGCCCAGCGCCCAGTAGCCGTAAGCCTCGATGGCCTGTTCGGCCAGATCTATCCAATCCAAACCAACTCCTTGGGTTCGCTTCCTGCCCTTGTCATACTATAAGCCGTTAGGAGGAAAAGCCTCATGGTAAATCACCCAAAGCTGGGCGGCAGCAAGGAGCGATGCTGATGCAAACCTATGTGGTGGGCGGAGCACTGCGCGACGAATTGCTGGGCCTGGAGGTGCAGGAATATGACCATGTGGTAGTCGGCGCCACAGTTCAGCAGATGCTGGATCTGGGCTATCAGCCCGTGGGGCGAGATTTTCCGGTGTTTTTGCATCCCCAGACGCATGAGGAATACGCTCTAGCGCGCACTGAGCGCAATACCGGCCCCGGCTACCGCGGCTTTGAAATTCATGCCTCACCGGATGTGACGCTGGAGGAGGACTTGCTGCGCCGCGATCTGACGATTAATGCGATGGCGCGCGGCGATGACGGTGTGCTGGTTGATCCCCATGGTGGCCGGGATGATCTGGCCAATCGTTGGCTGCGGCATATCTCGCCGGCTTTTGCCGAGGATCCGGTGCGGATTTTGCGGGTGGCGCGTTTGGCGGCCAAACTCATGCCCTTAGGCTTTAAATTGGCCCCGGAAACCCGACAACTGATGCAAAAGATGGTACTGGCGGGTGAGGTTAATGCACTGGTTCCTGAGCGCGTTTGGCAGGAGCTGCGCAAGGCTTTGGCCTCGACACAGCCGCGCTGCTTTTTCGAGGTGTTGCGCGATTGCGGCGCCCATGGCGTGTTATTTCCGGAGATCGAGGTGTTATTCGGCGTACCGCAACCGCCGCAATACCACCCCGAAATCGATACCGGCGTGCATACCCTGATGGTGCTCGACCAAGCCACCCAACTCAGCACTGACCCTTTGCTGCGCTTTGCGGCTTTAACGCATGACCTCGGCAAGGGTACGACCCCAAAAGAGATTTTGCCCAGCCATCATGGCCACGAAGAGCGCGGCGTGCCCTTGGTGCAGGTTCTGTGCGATCGTTTGGCCGCACCCAAGCGCTTTAAAGAATTCGCGTCTGTGGTGACGCGTTGGCATGGCACGGTGCATCAAGCTCTCGAACTCAAGCCTTCCACAGTGGTGAAGCTGTTGGAGCGTTTGGATGTGTTTCGCCGGCGTGAACGGCTGGAGGATGTGCTGCTGGTGTGTTTGGCCGATAGCCGCGGGCGGCTGGGGTTTGAGGAGCGTGACTACCCGCAGGCGGATTATCTGCGCGCTTGTTACGCCGCATGTCTCGATGTAGATATCCCCGCCATTCAAGCACAGGGCTTTGCCGGCCCGCAGTTGGGTGAAGAGCTGCACCGCCAGCGAGTAGAGGCGGTGAAAAGCGTCAAAGCGGGTTGGGTGGTTAAAGACGGTGTCTGAGGTCTTTTAAACGCGTGCCCAGCGGTTCTATGGCCAGTTGCTTACCTAAGAGCATGACTTGGAAACGCTCTCCCATTTCCGCCGGCAGGGTCAGCTGTCGCACCTGGGCCACGAGATTAAGCTGATCACGGGGCTTGCCCGTGTTGCGGGCATGGAATGCCTCTTCTAACCCCAAAGCCTGCAGAAACCAGCTTTGCGTGGTATAGCCCAAGACATCCAAACCCGCGGCATCGGCGGCTTCAGCCAGCGCGGTGAAATCCACATTGGCGGTGATGTCCATCAGACCTGGCCACAGCAGCGGATCGTCTAAGACGCGGTGGCGGTAATGCGCAATCAGCGTCCCCATAGAACGCTCGGCACGGTAATACTCTTGGCGCGGATAGCCATAGTCCACCAAGATCATCAATCCAGCCTCTAGCGACGCGCTTAAAGCGGCGACCCAAGCCGGTAGGGCTAGATTCACTTCCGAGGCATAGCCATCGGGCCACTGGCTACCCGTGGATTCAAAGAGCTTTTGTACTGCGCCCGCCAGCGCCGGCGGGGCGGGCCTATCCTCCCAGCGAAGCGGCTCATGCGTACGCACACCACGCTGAAATACTTCACCGGCTTGCCAGACGAATAACTCCACCGGCATCGCATCCATGACTTCATTGGCAATGACCACGCCACGGAATTGGCCATCGCTGGGCAGGGCATCCAGCCAACGCACGCGCTGGCTTAAGTCTGGGGGCAAGGCCTCTAGGCATTGTTGTTGGCGCTGGCGCAACTCGGCGCTCGGCTCGAGAATCAGATATTCGTCAGGCAAGCTTTCCTGCTTTTCCAGGGCCGTGAGTAGATCGAAGGCCAAGCGGCCCGTGCCCGCACCCAATTCAAGAACGCTGCCTCCAGCCAAGGCGCTGAGCGCTTGCTGGCACTGTTTGGCCAGACAGTCAGCAAACAGGGGCGAGAGCTCGGGGGCGGTGATAAAGTCACCGGCGCTGCCGATCTTATGACTGCCAGCGCTGTAATAGCCCAAACCGGGCGCATACAAGGCCATAGCCATGTAACGCGAGAAGGCCAGCCAGCCATCCTCGGCTTGGCGGCGCATGAGCTCAAGCAATCGCTCGCTTAAGTGCAGCGCATCGGCATCGGGCTGGGGCAGGCGCATTCGGGGATCCATTGCCGTTAGAATAACCCACGAATTCAAAAATGCCCCTCAGGAAAGACTCATGCCCGAAAACTCCCCAGTTGCTTTTATCACCGGTGGTGGCCGCCGTATTGGTGCTGCCACGGCCAGACTGTTGCATGCCGAGGGCATGAATCTGGTGATTCATTACCGCCGCTCGGCGGATGATGCCAAGGCTTTGCAGGATGAACTGCAGGCCAAGCGGCCCGACTCGGTCAAACTGGTGCAAGGCGAGTTATTGGCGGCCGGCGCTCTGCCCGAATTAGCGCAAGCGGCGCTGGCGGCTTTTGGCCGCATCGATGTGCTGATCAATAATGCCTCGAGTTTTTATCCCACGGCGGTGGGCGAGATTACCGAGCAGCACTGGGAAGACTTATTGGGTACAAACCTGAAAGTGCCGCTGTTTTTATCACAGGCGCTGGCCCCGGCTTTGCGCGCGCAGCAGGGCGTGATCATCAATATTGTTGATATTCACTCCTTGCGCCCACTCAAAGCCCACCCTGTGTATTGCGCCGCCAAAGCCGGCCTGCACATGTTGACGCGTTCGCTGGCCAAAGAGCTGGGGCCCGAGATTCGCGTCAACGGCGTCTCGCCCGGGGCCATTCTCTGGCCAGAGGCGGATGATGATGGCGAGGCTCAGGCTGATGTGTTATCGCGCACCGCACTGAAACGCGAGGGTCATCCCAATGACATCGCCAAGACTGTGCGCTTCTTGATCTGTGATGCCCCTTACATCACCGGGCAGATCATCAGCGTGGATGGCGGCCGCACGCTGCATCAATGAGGCCTGGCTTATGACCCGCAGTATTTTAATCACCGGTTGTTCTACCGGCATTGGCCATCATGCCGCCCACGCTTTAAAGGCGCGCGGTTACCGAGTCTTTGCGACTGCCCGCAAGCCGGAGGATGTAGAGCGACTTAAAGCTGAGGGTCTGAAAGAATCTCTGCAGCTAGATCTGGAGGACAGCCAGAGCATTGAGCGCGCTGTTGCCGAGGTTTTAGCGGCCACCGGCGGCAGTCTCGATGCCTTGTTTAATAACGGCGCTTATGGTCAGGCCGGTGCGGTCGAAGATTTGCGCCGCGACGTCTTGAGACGCCAATTAGAAACCAATGTCCTGGGTTGGTTGGATCTGACCAATCGCATTATTCCAGTGATGCGCCGCCAGGGGCATGGCCGCATCATCCAAAACAGTTCGGTGTTGGGGTTTGTGGCTTTGCCGTTTCGCGGCGCTTATAACTGCTCGAAGTTTGCTTTGGAAGGCTTAAGCGACACCCTGAGATTGGAGCTGCATGGCAGCGGCATTCATGTGGTGTTGATTCAGCCGGGACCGATTGAAACCCGCTTTCGCGCAAATGCCTATGCGGCACTTAAAGCCCATATCGATACCGAAAACAGTTTTTTCGCCCCTCAATATGCTGCCTCTGAACGGCGCCTCACCAAGCCGGGGCCGGCTGCGCCGTTTACCCTGCCGGCCGAAGCGGTCACCAAAGTCTTAATCCGCGCCTTAGAAAGTCCCAAGCCCAAGGCGCGTTATGCGGTGACCGTACCCACCCATGTGTTTGGTTTTTTGCGGCGCATCTTGCCCACCCGAGCTTTGGATAGCCTCTTGCGCGCCACCTCGCGCAATGAAAACCGCTGACTATGGACTTGCTGCTAATTTGCGGCCCTTCATGTAGCTGAAGTAGAGCACCGGGATTACCACTAGGGTCAGCAAGGTCGACACCAAGATACCGAAGATCAGCGAAATCGCCAGACCACTGAAAATCGGGTCATCGAGGATAAACCCAGCGCCAATCATCGCCGCCAGACCGGTGAGTACAATCGGCTTGGCGCGCACTGCACCGGCGCGCACCACAGCGTCGGCCAGCTCCACGCCGCGCTCTATTTCCTGATTAATAAAATCCACCAAGAGAATCGAGTTACGCACGATGATGCCCGCCAGCGCGATCATGCCGATCATCGAGGTGGCGGTGAACTTGGCATCCATGAATAGCGCATCCATCAAGGCATGGCCGGGCATGACACCGATGATGGTCAGCGGGATGGGCGCCATGATGATCAAAGGCACCATGTATGAACGAAACTGCGCCACGACCAACAGATAAATCAAAATCAGGCCCACAGAATAGGCCAGACCCATGTCGCGGAAGGTCTCGTAGGTCACTTGCCACTCGCCATCCCATTTGATGCTGTACTGGGTCAATGTGTCGCCTGGCTGGTCGATGAAGTACTGACTCAGAGGTTGATCCAAACCTAGGGTGTCACGGCGCAGCTGGAATACCAAATCGAACATGCCATACAGCGGACTATCTAAGCGCCCGGCCATGTCCGCGGTGACATACACCACCGGCATTAGGTTTTTATGGTGGATAGATCGTTCGCGCGTACTCTCCACCACCGTGAGCATCTCGCCTAGCGGAATTAAGCCGCCGCTTTGTGAACGCACGCGCAGCGACAGCGCCGATTCGATATCGGCCTTATCGGCGGCAGCAAACTCCAGACGAATGGGCACGGCGTATTTCACATTGGCGCCCAATAAATAGCTGACATCCTCACCGGCTAATACGGTCTGCACTGCGCGGGTGATGGCATCCTGAGACACACCCAGTTGCGCGGCGCGCTCGCGATCCACCTCAAGGATTAGGCGATCCCCGGGAAACTCCACCGAGTCATCGATATCCACCACCCCATCGGTGGCGGCAAAGCGCTGGCGCAGCTGCTCGGCCAAGGCAATCTGGCCGGCATAATCAGGGCCATAAATCTCGGCGACGATCGGCGCGCGCACCGGTGGACCGGGCGGCACTTCGACCACCTTGACCACGGCAGCATGACGCTCAGCGATGCTCTGCAGCGCCGGGCGCGCGGCCAGAGCGATGTCATGGCTTTTGCGCTTGCGCTGTTTTTGGTGCACCAGATTCACCTGGATATCGCCCATATGGGCTTGATCGCGCAGGTAGTACTGACGTACCAGACCGTTAAAGTTAATGGGCGCGGCGGTGCCGGCATAAAGCTGATAATCATGCACTTCGGGGATGTCGATGAGGGTGTCGGCCATTTCCTGAAGCACGGCGACCGTGTGTTCAAGACTGGTACCCTCAGGCATCTCCAGCACCACCTGAAACTCGGACTTATCATCAAAGGGCAGCATCTTCAGTACCACTGCCTGGAAGTAGGTCAGCGATACCGACAAGAGAATCAGCACCACCACTGCGCCATACAGACTGCGGCGGCGGCGCGGCGCGGCATCTCCGCTGAGGAAAGGGCGCAGGGTTTTCTCCGCCAGGTTGTTCAGCCAGGGGTCGGCGTGTTCGGTATCTTCGCCCGGGATTTCTGGGGGCAGGCCACCCTCGGCTGGGGTTTTGGATTCAGCATGTTTGCGCAGGAATTTGTAGGTCATCCACGGCGTCACCACAAAAGCCACGGCCAGCGAGATGAGCATGCCCATACTGGCATTAATCGGGATGGGGCTCATGTAGGGGCCCATGAGGCCAGAGACAAAGGCCATGGGCAGCAGCGCCGCGATCACCGTAAAGGTCGCCAGAATGGTCGGGCCGCCGACTTCATCCACCGCCAGCGGAATCGCCTCGAGCAGCTTCTTGCGCCCCATCTGCATGTGGCGGTGGATGTTTTCCACGACGACGATGGCATCGTCGACCAAGATACCGATGGAGAAAATCAGCGCGAACAACGAGACCCGGTTGAGCGTAAAGCCCCAAGCCCAAGAGGCGAACAGGGTGGCCGCCAAGGTAATCACCACCGCGCTGCCGACAATGATGGCCTCACGCCAGCCCAAAGCCAGCCATACCAAGATCACCACCGAGGCGGTCGCTAAAATCAGTTTTTGGATCAGAGTGCGGGCTTTGTCATCCGCGGTCTCGCCGTAATTACGGGTGACGTTAACCTGCACATTATCCGGGATCAGAGTGCCGCGCAGCTGATCCATGCGGCTGAGCAGGGCATCGGCGATGTCCACCGCATTGGTGCCGGGCTGTTTGGCAATGGCGATGGTGACGGCCGGCTCACTGATGCCCGCTACCGGGGTTCTCTCTGAGCCAGCGCCAAAGCCAAAGCGCACGAAGTTATGGGGGGTGGCCGGGCCCAATTGCACGTCGGCGACATCACTGAGATAAACAGGATTACCGCGGTGCATGCCCACCACTAGATTGGCGACTTGCGTATCTGTGCTGAAAAATGCCCCCGCCTGCACTGGAATTTCTTGATTGTCCCGCACCAAAGCCCCGGCATCGCGCGAGACATTGCTGGCTGCTAAAGCTAGGCGCAGGTCATCCAGGCTGAGTCCATGGCCATTGACCCGCTGAGGATCCAGACGCACGGAGACGACATTATCCGGCCCGCCGATGGTGTAGATATCTCGAGTGCCGGGGACACGCTTGAGCTCGGTTTCCAGACTATGGGCAACGCGCTGCAGCTCGTGGCCGCCGATGCTGGGGTCGTCACTCCATAGGGTGAAGGCCATGATGGGCACATCATCGATGCCCTTGGGCTTGATGATGGGTTGTCCTACGCCAAGGTTGGGCGGCAGCCAGTCCTGATTGGAAAAGACTTGGTTGTAGAGGCGGACGATGGCTTCGGTGCGCGGTTCGCCGACCAGATACTGCACGGTTAACACCGACATCCCGGGGAATGAGGAAGAGTACACATGCTCCAAACCCTCAATTTCGGATAACACCTGCTGGGCAGGGATGCTCACCAGTTGTTCGACCTGCTCGACGCTGGCGCCCGGGAAGGGAATAAAGACATTGGCGAAGGTGACATTGATTTGCGGCTCTTCTTCGCGCGGCGTCACCAACACCGCAAACAGCCCCATGAGCAAAGCCACCAAGGCCAGCAGGGGCGTGATTTGCGTGGTCAGAAAGCTTTTGGCGATGCGCCCGGAAATACCCATCAACGGCTCTCCTGCTGCTGGCGAATGGCGCTGGCGGCTGCTAGCGGATCCAGCACCACGCGCTCGTTGGCCGCCAATCCGGCCAGGACTTCAATCTGGCCCTCGCCCTGCGAGTAGCCGGGACGAATCTGGCGCAGGCTTAGGCGGCCTTGCTCGTCCTGTACGTAAACCGCTGCCAGTTCGCTGCGGGTAAGCACGGCCGACTCAGGGATCAACAGGCGCTGAGTTTGACCGACGGTGAAGGCGATTTTCACCAGCATGCCCGGGAACAGCGATATTTCCGCCTCGGGCAGTTGGGCACGCACGCGGAAGGTGGCGGCATTGGGATCGGCATAAGGAAACAGCGTCAGAGACTCGGCTTCAAGCCACTGCCCAACATCGGTTTGCACGCGTGCCTGGCGAAACTCGCGCACCGCATGAATATCGCGTTGGGGCACTTGCGTGACCACGCGCAGCTGATTCAGGGAGATCCCCGACATCAGCGCCTGACCGGGACTGACGGTTTCACCCAGTTCGACATGACGTTCGGTGACGATGCCGGCATAGGGGGCCGTAACCCGCGTATAGTCTAGGGCTTCAAGGGCGGCATCGCGGTTGGCGCGGGCGGCTTCGAGGCGAGCCTCTGCTGCCTGCAGGGCGGCATTGGCTCTATCCATTTCGGCGCGCGCCACCAGCTGACGTTCGAAAATGTCACGAATGCGTGCATGATCAGCGCGTGCTTCATCGAACCGCGCTTGCGCCTCGCGCAGTCCCGCCTCAGCTTGATCCAGGCCAGCGCGCTGTTCAGTATCGCGCAGCCGCAAAATCAGATCACCGGCTTCAACAAAGTCATCGACATCGAACAGCACTTGTTCGACCCGACCGCTGGTTTGCGCCGAGACGGTGGCCCGCTGCACAGCTTCGACGCGAGCATCGAGCACGCGCTCTAATGGCAGCGTTTGCCAGGTCGCTGGGGCTGTGGGCAGGGTGCTGTCTGCTTGGGTGATTGCGGCGGGCAGCAATGCCAAGCCCAAAATCCATGCCTGCAGGTGGCGCATCATCATGCGGGTACTCCGGTTTGCGATTCGCGATTGGCGGGTTGCCATCGCATATTAGAAGCTTCTAATGGATGGCTGTCAAATCTCCGCTCATGCTAAATTGTGCGGCATCCTTAATCCACTCAAAAAAGTCTTGGTATGCGCGTCTCTCGTTTTCCTCTAGCCACACTCAAAGAAACCCCGGCCGATGCTGAAATTATCAGCCATCAGCTCATGCTACGGGCGGGTTATATCCGCCGCTTGGCATCGGGGCTGTACACCTGGCTGCCACTGGGATTGAGAGTGCTGCGTAAAGTAGAAGCCATTGTCCGCGAGGAGATGAATCGCGCGGGGGCCTTAGAAGTACTGATGCCTGCCGTACAACCGGCCGAGCTTTGGCAGGAATCAGGGCGCTGGGATTTGTATGGGCCTGAGCTGCTGCGGCTTCATGATCGGCACGACCGTGCTTTTTGTTTCGGCCCCACGCATGAAGAGGTGATTACCGACTTGGTGCGGCGCGAGATCAACAGCTATCGCCAGCTGCCGGTGAATTATTATCAGATTCAGACGAAGTTCCGCGATGAGATTCGGCCACGCTTTGGGCTGATGCGGGCGCGCGAGTTTTTGATGAAAGATGCTTACTCCTTTCACCTAGATGACGCGAGTTTGCATGAGACTTATGAGGCGATGCATGCGGCTTACTGCGCGATTTTTTCGCGCTGTGGGCTAGCCTATCGGCCCGTGCAAGCGGATACGGGCTCGATTGGCGGGCATCACTCCCACGAATTCCATGTCTTGGCCGACGCCGGCGAGGACGCGATTGCCGTCTCTGATTCCAGCGACTATGCCGCGAATGTCGAGCTTGCCGAAGCCTTGGCGCCATTGACGCCACGCGCCGAGCCTTCAGAAACCATGCGCCTTGTGGACACGCCTGATGCGCATACCATCGCCGAGCTGGTGGCGGGTTATCAGCTTCCCATAGAGAAGACCATCAAGACGCTTGTGGTGGCCGCTTCGGAAGAACATGAAACGCCTCTGGTGGCACTATTGGTGCGCGGTGATCACGACCTTAATGCGGTTAAAGCTGAGAAGCTGCCCCAAGTCGCTAGCCCACTACGCATGGCCAGCGAGGTAGAGATACGCGCGGCTATTGGTGCTGGCCCTGGCTCATTGGGGCCGGTGAACCTACCGATTCGTTTTATTGCTGACCGCAGTGTCGTCGCCATGAGCGATTTTGCTGCGGGCGCCAACCAAGATGGCCAGCATCTGTTTGGCATTAACTGGGGACGCGATTTACCTGAACCCGAGGTGGCTGATCTACGCAATGTGGTGGCTGGCGATCCCAGTCCTGATGGTCAGGGGGTATTGCAGATCCGCCGCGGTATTGAAGTCGGCCATATCTTCCAATTGGGCGACAAATACAGCCGAGCCCTAGGTGCCACCGTGCTCGATGAACAAGGGCGGGAACAGGTTGTCACCATGGGTTGTTACGGCATTGGTGTCTCACGTGTGGTGGCAGCGGCCATTGAACAAAACCATGACGACAAAGGCATCATTTGGCCTAATGCTATCGCGCCGTTTCAGGTGGCGCTCTGCCCCATCAATGCGCAGAAATCTCAGCGCCTGCGCGAGGCTGCCGATGCGCTTTACGATGAGCTTTGTGCTGCCGGTTTTGAGGTCTTGTATGACGACCGCGGGGCGCGCCCAGGCGTGATGTTCGCCGACATGGAACTCATTGGCATTCCCCACCGCGTTGTTTTGGGCGAGCGCGGCTTGGACGCTGGCGAGGCCGAATACAAGGGCCGGCGTGACAGCAACAGCACCCAGGTGCCTTTGACCGAGCTGGTCAGCTTCCTGCGCTCGATATAAAAGGGGACCAAAAAAAGGGGACAGTCCCCGTTTTAAATGGGGACTGTCCCCTTTTTTTGCGAAGCAAAAAAAACCCCGCCGGTGAGGCGGGGTTTTGGGTATAAATGCCTGGCAGTGACCTACTTTCACATGGGGAAGCCCCACACTATCATCGGCGCTGAGTCGTTTCACTTCCGAGTTCGAGAAGGGATCGGGTGGTTCCGGCTCGCTATTGCCGCCAGGCAAGAGGGTGGTGCTTACCGCCTAAGCGATAAGCACACATTCGAGAAAGCATTCTAGTGTCATGTCTTGCATTCACCACAAGCTCAAAGCACTTGGGTGTTATATGGTCAAGCCTCACGGGCAATTAGTATCAGTTAGCTTCACACATTACTGCGCTTCCACACCTGACCTATCAACGTTGTAGTCTTCAACGGCCCTTTAGGGGACTCAAGTTCCCAGGGAGATCTCATCTTGAGGAAGGCTTCCCGCTTAGATGCTTTCAGCGGTTATCCCGTCCGTACTTAGCTACCCGGCAATGCCACTGGCGTGACAACCGGAACACCAGAGGTACGTCCACTCCGGTCCTCTCGTACTAGGAGCAGACCCTCTCAAATCTCCGACGCCCACGGCAGATAGGGACCGAACTGTCTCACGACGTTCTAAACCCAGCTCGCGTACCACTTTAAATGGCGAACAGCCATACCCTTGGGACCTGCTTCAGCCCCAGGATGTGATGAGCCGACATCGAGGTGCCAAACACCGCCGTCGATATGGACTCTTGGGCGGTATCAGCCTGTTATCCCCGGAGTACCTTTTATCCGTTGAGCGATGGCCCTTCCATACAGAACCACCGGATCACTAAGACCTGCTTTCGCACCTGCTCGACGTGTCAGTCTCGCAGTCAAGCACCCTTGTGCCTTTGCACTCAATGCGCGATGTCCGACCGCGCTGAGGGTACCTTCGCGCTCCTCCGTTACTCTTTGGGAGGAGACCGCCCCAGTCAAACTACCCACCACACACGGTCCCTGTCCTGGATAACAGGACGAGGTTAGAACTCCAAACATGCCAGGGTGGTATTTCAAGGTTGGCTCCACGACGACTGGCGTCGCCGCTTCAAAGCCTCCCACCTATCCTACACAAGCAGGTTCAAAGTTCAGTGTGAAGCTGTAGTAAAGGTTCACGGGGTCTTTCCGTCTAGCCGCGGGTACACTGCATCTTCACAGCGATTTCAATTTCACTGAGTCCCGGGTGGAGACAGTGCCGCCATCGTTACGCCATTCGTGCAGGTCGGAACTTACCCGACAAGGAATTTCGCTACCTTAGGACCGTTATAGTTACGGCCGCCGTTTACCGGGGCTTCGATCAAGAGCTTCGTCCGAAGACTAACCCCATCAATTAACCTTCCGGCACCGGGCAGGCGTCACACCCTATACGTCCACTTTCGTGTTTGCAGAGTGCTGTGTTTTTAATAAACAGTCGCAGCGGCCTGGTCTCTGCGACCGCCAACAGCTTAGAGAGCAAGTCTCATCACCGTCAGCGGCGTACCTTCTCCCGAAGTTACGGTACCATTTTGCCTAGTTCCTTCACCCGGGTTCTCTCAAGCGCCTTGGGATTCTCACCCTGCCCACCTGTGTCGGTTTCGGGTACGGTCACTATATACCTGAAGCTTAGAGGATTTTCCTGGAAGCATGGCATTAGTCACTTCGCTCCACATGGGAGCTCGTCATCACGCCTCAGGATTGTGCTTCCGGATTTACCAAGAAGCACTCCCTACACGCTTAAACCGGACACCAACTGCCGGCTGACCTAGCCTCCTTCGTCCCCCCATCGCAGTATATAGCGGTACAGGAATATTAACCTGTTTCCCATCGACTACGCATTTCTGCCTCGCCTTAGGGGCCGACTAACCCTGCGCCGATTAACGTTGCGCAGGAAACCTTGGGCTTTCGGCGGATGGGTTTTTCACCCATCTTATCGTTACTCATGTCAGCATTCGCACTTCTGATACCTCCAGCATGCCTTACGACACACCTTCGCAGGCGTACAGAACGCTCCTCTACCACTTGTCACAAGGACAAGTCCGCAGCTTCGGTACATGGCTTAAGCC